>CAYZKQ010000124.1:0-10020 GCA_964478975.1 uncultured Vicinamibacterales bacterium
GACGCGCCGTGGGCGCGGCGCCGGCGGCGGAGCTGGCGGCGCTCGCCGACGCCCGGGCGGACCTGTGCGCGGCGGGCGTCATCGAGGCGCTCGTGACCGAGCGGGCCGACGGCTTCCACGTCACCGTGGAGCTGGCACCGGCCGAGACGGTGCCGGAGGAGTCGGGCGCGTGACGCGCGGCCCGCTGGCGCCGCTCGACCCGGCGGTCTACCGGGACCTGGTGCGGCGTGCGCTCGCCGAGGACGTGGGCGCCGGCGACGTGACCACGACCGCCACCGTGCCGCCGGAGGTGCGGGCGCGCGGCCAGATCGTCGCGAAACAGCCGCTCGTGCTCGCGGGGCTCGACGTCGCCGCCGAAGCCTTCCGGCAGCTCGACCCCGACGCCGTGGTCACGGCGCGGCGGCGCGACGGCGAGCGGTGCGCGCCGGGAGAGGTGGTGGCCGAGGTCCGCGGCCGCGCCCCGGCGCTCCTGACGGCCGAGCGCACCGCCCTCAACTTCCTCCAGCGCCTCTCCGGCATCGCCACGCTCACGCGGCAGTTCGTCGACGCGGCCGGCGGCGCCTCGACCATCCTCGACACGCGCAAGACGACGCCCGGCCTCCGGGCGCTCGAGAAGTACGCCGTGCGGGCCGGCGGGGGGACGAACCACCGGATGGGCCTCTACGATGGCATCCTGATCAAAGAGAACCACGCGCGCCTCGCCGGGGGCATCGCCGAAGCCGTGCGGCGCGCGCGCCGGGCCGCCCCCGGCCGCCCGGTCGAGGTCGAAGCGCACAGCCTCGCCGAGGTGGACGCAGCGATCGCCGCCGGGGCGGACATCGTCTTGGTCGACAACTTGACGCTGGACCAGACGCGCGAGGCCGTGCGGCGCTGCCGGGGGCGCGCGCGGGTGGAAATCTCGGGCGGGGTGACGCTCGACCGCGTGGCCGACCTGGCGGCGACCGGGGCGGACTGGATTTCCGCGGGCGCCCTGACGCACTCGGCCCCGGCGGCGGACCTCAGCTTCGAACTCGAAGCCGAGCCATGAGCGCGCAGTCGCGGCCGCCGGAACTCGATGCCGCCCTCGAGGCGAACGCCGCGCGCCTGGGCGCGTTCGGTCGCGCCGTGGTGTACTTCGACGAGGTCGGGTCGACCAACGACGTGGCGGCGAGCCTGGCCGCCGCGGGCGCGGCCGAGGGCACGACGGTCGTGGCCGGGGCCCAGACCCACGGGCGGGGGCGGCGCGGCCACGTGTGGTTCTCGCCGCCGGGCGCCGGCATCTACGCCTCGGTGGTCCTGCGCCCCGCCGCGCCGGCCGCGCCGCTCGTCACCCTGACCGGCGGGGTCGCCGTGGCGGAGGCGATCCGCGGCGCCACGGGCTTGCCGGTCGAACTCAAGTGGCCGAACGACGTCGTCGTGGGCCGGCCCTGGCGCAAGCTGGGCGGCTTGCTCGCGGAGGCCTCGACGACGCCCGACGGGCTCGAGTGGGTCGTCATGGGCATCGGGGTGAACGTGCGGGCGGCCGCGTGCCCCCCGGCGCTGGCGGCGCGGGCCACGGCGATCGAGCTCGAGCTGGACCGCCCGGTCGACTGGGCGTCGCTCCTCGTCGAGATCCTCGCCACGCTGCGAGTGCGCTACGGCGAGCTCGCCGCCGGCGAGGCGGCGCGCGTGCTCGCGCGCTGGCGGACGCTGGCCCCGGGGTGCGAGGGCCGGCTCGTCGAGTGCGAGACGGCCGCCGGCCCCCTGCGCGGCGTGGCGGCCGGCATCGACGACCAGGGCGCGCTGTGCGTGCGGGTGGGCGCGTCGCTCCACCGCGTCGTCGCGGGCGACGTCAGGTGGTTGTGAGGGAGGGCGATGTTGCTCGCGGTCGACGTCGGGAACACCAACATCGTGTTGGGCGTCTTCGAGGGGGCGGTGCTCGCGCGAAGCTGGCGCCTGGCGACCTACCGGGAGCGGACCGCGGACGAGCTCGGGATCGTCGTGACGAATCTGTTCCGCCACGCGCAGATCGAGACGAGCCGGGTCGACGGGGTGATCCTCGCCTCGGTCGTGCCGCCCCTGACGGGCATGATCCAGGAGATGAGCGTGCGGTACTTCGGGCGCGAGCCCCTGACCGTCGAGGGGCCGGCGGACACCGGGATGCCGGTGCGGTACGAGCCGCCCTCGGACGTCGGCGCCGACCGCCTCGTCAACGGGGTCGCGGCGTACGAACTGTACGGCCGCCCGCGGGGCGCGCCCGTGATCGTCGTGGACTTCGGCACCGCCACGACGTTCGACGCCATCTCGAGCGCGGGCGAGTATCTCGGCGGCGTGATCTGCCCAGGGATCCAGATCTCCGCCGACGCGCTCTTCCAGCGCGCGGCGCGCTTGCCGCGCGTCGACGTGCGGAAGCCGGCCGCGGTCATCGGGCACACGACGGTCGCGTCGATGCAGGCCGGCCTCTTCTTCGGCTACGTCGACCTGGTCGACGGGCTGGTCCGCCGCATGCAGCGCGAGCTGGCGGCGCCCGCTGGGCCACCGGCCGTGTGCGTGGCGACCGGCGGGATGGCCCACGTCCTCGCGCAAGAGACGACCGCGATCGAGACGGTCGACCCGGACCTCACGCTCGTGGGGCTGCGCATGATCTGGGAACGCCGCCGGCGCTGACGCGCCACCGGGCGCTCCAGGGACCGCGATGGATCCCGCCGCGTACTGCCGCGAGGTCGAGACCTACCTGTGCCGGAAGAACGAAGGCCAGCTCGTCCGGATCGTCGGGCCCGCGTTCGACAAGGTCTGCGGATGGATCCGGATGGGTGTGCCGCTCGCCGTGGCCCTGCGGGGGATCGACCGCTACTGCGCCCGCTACTACGCCCGCGGCCGGCGCCGGCGGCCGGTGCGGATCGAACACTGCGAGGCCGACGTCCTCGACGCCTTCGACCAGTGGCGGCGGGCCGTCGGCGTGCCGGCCTCCGCGCTCGCGGCCGTGCCTGACGCCGAGGCCGAGGAGGCGGGCCGCCGGCGGCGCGAGGGCCTCGCGCGGCACGTCGACCGCGTGCTCGCCAGGCTCACGGCGCTCCGTGCCGGCTGGCCCGTCCCGGACGAGCTGGCCGCCGCAGTCGACGCCGTGATCGCCGAGCTCGACGCGCGCCGGGACCAGTGGCGCACCTGTCGAGGCGAGGCGCGCGTGCAGGCGCTGGCGTGCCTCGACGCGCTCGACGGGCGCCTGATGGCTGCCGCCCGGCGGGCGGTCGCCCCGGAGCGCCTCGAGGAGCTTCGCCGGGAGGCGGAAGCGGAGCTGGCCCCGTTCCGGGACCGGATGGCGGAGGAGGCCTGGCACCGCGCCGTCGAGCGGGCCACCGACCGCCTGCTGCGCGAGCACCTCGGCGTGCCCCAGGTCGCCGTGGACTGACAGGTCGGCGCGCGCAGCGGGGGCGCCCGCACGTCGGCTGTCGTCTGGGACGAGGAGTCGGTCGTGGCAGACATCGTGCCCGGGAGGGTACTCGAGCTCCTCATCGAGCGGCCGGCCGCCGGCGGCCGGATGATCGCCCGCCACGGCGGCCAGGTCGTGCTCGTCCGCGGCGCGATTCCCGGCGAGCGCGTGCGGGCGCGCGTCGAGCGCGCCGAGCGCCAGGTGGCCTACGCGGCCGCCACGGAGATTCTGGAGCCGAGTCCGGACCGGCGCCCGCCGCCGGCCGACCCGGCGTGCGGCGGCACTCTGTACGCGCATATCGCCTACCGCCGCCAACTGGCCATCAAGGCCGAGGTCGTCGCCGACGCCTTCCGGCGCATCGGCAAGGTGACTTTGCCGGCCCCGGTGCCGGTCGAGCCCTCACCCGAGACCGGCTATCGGATGCGGGCGCGGTTCCACGTGCGTGGGGCGCGCCTCGGCTTTTTCCGCGAGGGCACCCACGAGCTGTGTGACGCGGCCGGGACGGGCCAGCTCCTGCCCGCGACCGCCGCGGTGCTCGCACAGGTCGGCGAGACGCTCGCCGACCTCAGGACGGCCGCAGTCGCGACGATCGACCTGGCCGAGAATCTCCCGGCCGACGAGCGCGTCCTGCATCTGGAGCTCCGTCGCGAGGCGGGGATTTCGCCGGCGGTTTTCAGCGAACTCGCGCGCGTCCCCGGGGTCACGGGCGTGACATGCCTGGCCCCGCCCGCCGGGGAGGTGTTCGTGCTCGGGGGACGGCCGCGGGTCAGCGACCCGCTCACCGCGGTCGCCGGGCCGGAGGTGCCGGCGGGGCCGGCCGCGCGACTCGGCCGCCGGGCGACGTCGTTCTTCCAGGCGAATCGCTATCTGCTCTCGACCCTGGTGGCGCGCGTGGCGGCGTGGGTCGGGGCGGGCCCGGTCATCGACCTCTACGCCGGCGTCGGGTTGTTCGCGCTCGCGCTGGCCGCGCGCGGCCACCCGGACGTGACGGCGGTCGAAGCGGACCGCTCGAGCGCCGCCGATCTGGTCGAGAACGCGGAGCCGTTCGGCGGGCGGGTCCGGGTCGAGCGCCGCTCGGTCGAGACGTTTCTGCAGGGACACACCGGGCGGACCGCCGAGACCCTGCTGGTCGACCCGCCGCGCACGGGGATGTCCCGCGAGGCGATGGCGGGGGTCGTGGCGCACGGCGCGCGCCGGGTCGTCTACGTCTCGTGCGATGTCGCCACGCTCGCCCGCGACGTGCGCCGCCTCCTGGACGCCGGCTACACCCTCTCGCATCTCGAGGCGTTCGACCTGTTCCCCAACACGCCGCACGTCGAGTGCCTGGCGGTGGTCGACCGGGCGGGCGGGCCGCCGGAGGGCGCGCGCGCGGGCTCGCCGGGCGGGCCCGCGGCGGGTTAGCGGCAGGCGTCGACGAACGCCTCGAACAGGCAGCGGAACTCGCCCGTGCGCCAGAAGTTCTCCGGGTGCCACTGGACCCCGAGGCAGAAGCGCGCGGCGGGCCGCTCGATCGCCTCGATGACGCCGTCGGGCGCCGTAGCCACCACGTCGAAGCCCTCGGCGACGCGCCCGACCGACTGATGATGCCGGCTGTTGACGGCGCACGCGTCGTCGTCGCCGAGGCGTTCCTGGAGGATGGTCCAGAGGCGCGAGCCCCGGGTCACCCACACGTCGTGCGCGATCGTGATGGGGGTCTGGCGGACGTCGTGGGCCAGCGCGCCGGGGACCGTCGAGGCGATGTCCTGGACGAGCGTGCCGCCGTGGGCGACGTTGATGACCTGGACGCCGCGGCACAGCCCCAGGTGGGGCAGGTCGCGGGCGGCCGCCAGGCGCGCCAGTTCGAGCTCGAACTCGTCGCGCGCCCGCGGCCCGAGCTCGGTCGCCGGGTGGCGCGGCTGGCCGTAGAAGGCCGGGTCGATGTCTTTGCCGCCCGTGAAGAGCAGCCCGTCGAGCTGCCCGAGCGCGTCGCGCGCCGGGCCGTGCTCGGGGTCGAGCACGCACGGTTCGCCCCCGGCGCGCCGGATCGCTTCCAGGTAGTCGGCAAGCTGCGCGCAGGCCGTGATCCCGATGCGTGGCCTCATGGTGTCGTTCTCCGCGTTACATCCTGGCGGGTACCCGGCAGCCCATCAGGTCGAGCGCACGCGTAAGCTGGTCGTGAAAATAGAGAACGGCCGCGGCGCGCCAGACGCGCACCGCGTCCCGCGTCTCGTTGAGGATCGGGTGGCGGTGATAGAAGGTGTTGAACCGCTGGGCCAGGCCGAAGGCGTACTTCGCGAGGCCGGACAGTTCGAGGCTGCGCGCAGCCTGGTCCGCGACTTCGTCCAGGCGGGCCGCCTCGAACACCAGCGCCCACCCGTCGTCTCCCTCGGCGCCCGTCAGGGGCTCCGGGGATGTGTCGTCCAGCGCCGCGACGATCGCCGCCCGGTCGACGCCCTCGCGCTCCTGCAGCTTCCGGAAGATGTTGGCCGCGCGGATCGCGGCATACTGCAGGTACGGGCCCGTTTCCCCCTCGAAGTTGAGCGCCTCGTCGATGTCGAAGGCGATGACCTTCGTCCGCGAATACTTGACCATGAAGTAGCGGACGGCGGCCGCCGCGATGGTCGCGGCGATCTCGCGCGCCGCGGCGTCCGGCAGGTCCGGGTTGCGCGTCGCGACTTCGCGGTGCGCCGCGTCCTGGAGGCGGTCGAGCAGGTCGTCGGCCTTGACGCCGAGGCCCTTGCGCCCGGACACCTCCACGAACGGCTTGCCGTCGCCCGCCTCGGGCGCGTAGCCGAGGGCGCGGGCGGTGGCGTGCGAGAGCGCCACCATCTCGTAGGCGTAGTGGATCGACCGCTCGGCCTCGGCGTGATAGCCCAGCGCGGCGAGGGCCTGCCTGAGCAGGTTCTGTAGGTACGCCTGGCGCGTGTCGATGACGTTGTAGACGACCCCGGCGCGCCCGAACGGCGGCGCGTCCGGGGCCGCGTCGGCCTCGTCCGCGGTCGTCGTCCAGAGCCGCGAGCCGTCCAGGCGGGTCTCGAACACGCGGTAGTGGAAATCGCGGCCCAGCAGGCCAAACTTCCAGCACTGGTACGCGATGTCCTTGCCGACGTAGGTCACCGTGCCGTCCGACCGGACGATGACCTTCTCGCGCGACTCCTCGTCCGCCTCCGGGTCGCCGGGGCCGGCCGGGGTGGGACGCACCCCGCCCGCCCCGTTCTCGTCCACGCGCATCACCCAGCAGCCGGCCAGCGGCCCCTCCCGCTGTAGAAAGATCGCGCCGCGGGCCTTCAAGAGCTCGAAGGCGTGGGCCCAGAACTCGCGGCGCAAGATGTCGCCTTCCCAGGTGAGGAGGTCGTACTCCACGTTCAAGCGGCGCATCGTGGCCAGGTGGCACCGGACGATGCGGTCCGCGATCAGGCGGGCGAGGCGCGCGTTGTCGTTGCCGCCGTGCTCGATGTCCCTCAGCGTCGCGGCCCGCACCGCGAGCCGGCTCCGGTCGGCCTCGTACCAGTCCGTCACGCGGGCGTAGAGGTCCCAGCAGTAATAGTCGAAGCGCGGCCGCTCGGCCAGACGCCGGACCTCCTCGACCCCTCGGCCTTCGAGCACGCGGAAGCCGACCACCACGTCGGCGACCTGCACGCCCGTGTCGTCGATGTAGTTCTGAATCTCGACCGGCTGACCGCGGAACCGCAGCACCCGCGCCAGCGTGTCACCGAGCGCCGCGTTGCGCAGGTGGCCGATGTGCGCCGCCTTGTTCGGGTTGATCGCGGTGTGCTCGACCACGGCTTTCGCGGACGCCAGGGGCGCCGCAAGCGGCACCTCGCCGCGCAGCCGGGCCCGCAGAAAGCCCGGCCGGTCGAGAAAGACGTTCAGGTAGCCCCCGGCGGCCTCGACGCGGGCGACGCCGGCCGCCGTCAGGTCGCCGAGCGCCGCCCGGAGGGCGTCGGCGATGGACCGGGGCGGCCGCCGCAGGCGGCGGGCCAGCTCGAAGGCGACGGGCGAGGCGAGGTCGCCCATCGCCCGCGAGGGCGGCACCTCGACGGCGATCGCCGGCAGCTCGCCCTCCGGCAGCCCGGAGACGTCTCGGACGGCGGCGGCGAGGTGTCGGCGCAGGTGGTCGTAGATGGGCAGCAGCATGACAGCCGAAACGCGATCGCAGCTCTCCGATTCGTCTTCCCTGGGACAGCCCTGAGCAGGCGGGACGCGAAGGTCGCGCCGGCGCCGGCCTGCCCGGCGCGCAACCCTATGATACGATGGACCGGGTTCAGTCGATCCGGCGGGCGAGCTCGACGGCCCGCGCGTAGTCGTCGGGCGTGTTGACGTTGAAGAACACGACGTCGGGGTCGAAGGCCTCGAGCTCCGCGGGCCCGAGTTCGAGCACGCGGACCTCGAGGCCGGCCACGTCGGCCGCCTTGAAACGGCCGGCGTCGAGCAACCGGCGGATCGGGTCGGCGCAGGCCCGCGAATACGACGCGCAGAGGGGCTCGTAGCCGGCGCGGGTGCGGGCGATGGCCAGGTCGACCTCGCGGCCCCGGGCCGCGAGATGCCGGAGAAACGCGGGACTCACGAACGGCAGATCCCCGGCCAAGACCAGCGTCTGGCGCGCCGGCGACCTGAGGAGCGCCGTGTAAATGCCGCCGAGGGCCCCGGCACCCGGCCGCACGTCGGTGACCACCGGCACGCCCAACGACTCGTACCCGGCCGGATCGTTCGTGACGATGAAGACGTGGTCCACGGCGGCCCGGGCCGCAGCGAGCAGGCGGTCGATGATGCGGCGGCCACCCACGGCGAGCAGCGGTTTGGGGTGGCCCCCGAGGCGCCTGGCGCGCCCGCCGGCGAGGATCGCCGCGGCCGTCATGGTTCCTTACCCTATCGCGAAATGAGCGCCGCGAACACCGATCGCGTGCTCGCCGCGAGCCTGCACCAGGCCATCGCCGAGCTGGTGCCGGCCCGCCTCGAATTCTACGAGTACTGGCTCCAGGTGGGCCGGACGCGCCGCGCCGGCCTGGGCCGCGCCCCGCTGGCGGCGGTGCTCGGGTTCTTGCGCGCGGAGGGTGACCGCTATCCTCAGGTGATGCACCGCGCCGGGCGGTGGGCCGCCCGCTGGGTCGCCGACGAGTGGCCACCGGTCGGGCGCCGCCTGGCCGCCGCCTTGCCGGCGCCGGTGCGTGCTCGGATCGCCCTCCACGCCGGGCAGACCTTCGTGCGCCGCCTGTGGGCGGCGAGCCGGACCAGCGTCCATCTGCGCGGGCGCCACGCGAAGGTGGAACTCGTCGGGTCGGTCTTTTGCGAGCCTCGAGACCGGGTCCGGGAGCCGCAGTGCGGGTTCTACGCCGCTGCGTTCGCCGAGCTGTTCGCGCGTCTGGCCCTCGCCGCCGACGCCCGGCTCGAAGGTTGCCGGGCGGTGGGCGACCCGTGTTGCGTGGTGGCGATCGGGTGGCGGCCGGGCGCCACGGGCGCCGCGGCGCCCTACGACCCGGAGGTGGCGGCGTGAGGAACCCGCGGGGCTCCGCCGCGTGGCGGCGTTCGTTCGTGGGACCCGCAGCGCTCGCCGTGCTGGCGAGTACCGCGTCCGGGCGGACCTGGGGGCCGCCGGGGACGGTGGAACCGGGTCCGGGGGCGGTCCTCGTGATGCCGTTCGAGAGCACAGGCCGTGACGCAGCCTCGGCGTGGCTGGGGGAAGCGCTGGCCCTCGTGGTGGCCGAAGGGCTGCGGGCCGCCGGCGTCGACGTGTTGACCCGAGACGAGCGCGTGGCGGCCTTCGAGCAGCTCGGCCTGCCGGCGGGCGCGGCGCTGACGCGCGCCACGACCCTCAAAGTCGCCGAACTCGCCGCCGCCGACCACGTCGTGGTGGGCTCGTTTCGGGTCGCGGGCGACCGGTTGACGGTCCAGGCGAGGGTCGTGGACGTCGCGGCCGGACGCCAGGGCCCCGAGCGGGCGGAAGCGGCTCCACTGGGCGAGTTGCTCGAGCTCGGCGAGCGGTTGGCGCGCAGCCTGGAGTGGAGCCGGCGGCCGGCCGAAAGGGCGGCGGCCGGCGCCGGGGCGCGACCTCCGTCGCTCGAAGCGTTCGAGCACTACGTGAAGGGCCTGGTGGCCGAGACGCCCGCGAGCCGGCGTCGCTTCCTCGAGCGCGCATTGGAGGCCGCCCCGGCGTACGAACAGGCGCGGCTGGCGCTGTGGCGGGTCCACACCGAGCAGGGCGACCACGCCGCGGCGCTGGCCGTGGCGCGCCAGGTGGCGCCCGGTGCCCCGGAGGCGAGCGCGGCGCGTTTCGCCGCCGGCCTCTCGCTCGTCGCCCTCGGCCGGCTGGACGAGGCGTTCGCCGAGTGGCAGACCCTCGCCGCCGAGCGCCCGGTAGCGGCGGTGTTCAACAACCTCGGCGTCGTCCAGTTGAGGCGCGGCAGCGCCGCGGCGGGCGGGTCAACGTATTTCTTCACGCGGGCGGCCGAGGCGGTTCCGAGCGCAGGCGACTACGCGTTCAACGCGGGCTATGCGTACGCGGGGCAGGGCCAGTGGGAAGCGGCGCGCTACTGGCTGCGGGAAGCGGTCCGGTTGAATCCGGGGGACGCCGACGCGCACGCGGTTCTCGCCGCGGCGCTCGAGGCGGCGGGCCTGCGGACCGAGGCGGCGCGGGAGCGGGACCTGGCGCGGCG
>CAYZKQ010000125.1:0-9899 GCA_964478975.1 uncultured Vicinamibacterales bacterium
CGGCTCGTCGGCGGGCTCGGCCTCCGGCGCGGGCCACGGCGGCCGCGGCACGGGCCCCTCCGCCGCCGGCGGCCGAAGCGCAGCCTCTCCGGCGCGTTCGCTCCGCAGACTTTCGTCGTACGCGGCGCGCGCGGCCGGGTCCATCAGGACGCGATACGCCTCGGTCAGCTCGGCCGCACGCGCGGCGGCCAGTTCCTGGAACTCCGCCGCGAGGTGTTGCACCTTGTCGGGGTGATAGCGCGCCATCTGGCGGCGGAAGGCGCGCTTGATCTCCTCGGCCGGCGCGTCCGCCAGAATCTCCAGCAGCTCGTAGTAATTCGGCGCCCGCGGCTCCGGCATGCCGGCTCACCCGACAGGAAGGGTTCGAGGGATGGTCACGCCTTCTTGAACTCCGTGACCTTCGACGGCGGTAGCTCGAGCTTCTGCCGCAGTTGCCGCGGCCGCGCGGAAGCCCGGCCTTTCGCGGGCGTGGCGCAGAAGGGACAGAAGTGCCACCCGGCCTGCTGCGCCCGCCCGCACGTGGGGCAGGCGCCGCTAATCCGGTGTCCGCACTGGGGGCACACGAGGTACTCCAGCCCGACGCTCCCGCCGCAGCCCGGACACAGCGTGCGGATCTCGCGCACCTCTGTCACGACGCGGAGCAGTTCCTCGGGCGCCGTGACGCCCGCCTTGACCTTGGTCAGCCCGTCTTCCCCGAGGGTCATGAGTCCCGCCGCGAGCGCCGCGTCCCGAACGGCTTCCTCGCCAGCGCGCTGCGCAATGAGGCGTCGGACCCGGTCCGTCACGCGCAAGACTTCGTAGATGGCGATGCGGCCGCGGTAGCCGGTGTGGGCGCAGTCCTCGCAGCCGACCGCCCGGTAAAAGACGACCCGCGAGGCGTCGGCTTCGGGAATCCCCAGCGTCCGCAACGTCTCGGCCCCCGGCGTGTGCGGGCGCCGGCACGCGGGGCACAGCCGGCGCACCAGCCGCTGGGCGACCACGCCGACCAGCGCCGACGCGATGACGTACGGTTCGATGCCCATGTCCATCAACCGCGTCACCGTCGACGGGGTATCATCGGTGTGCAGCGTCGAGAGCACGAGGTGCCCCGTCTGCGCCGCCTGCATCGCGATCTGCGCCGTCTCCCGGTCGCGGATCTCGCCCACGAGAATGACGTCCGGGTCCTGCCGGAGAATCGCGCGGAGGGCGGCGGCGAAGGTCAGGCCTACTTTGTCGTTGACCTGCGTCTGGTTGACACCGGGAATCTGATATTCGATCGGGTCTTCGATCGTGATGATGTTCGTCCGGCCCGACCGGATCGCGGTCAGGGCCGAGCAGAGCGTCGTGGTCTTGCCGCTGCCGGTCGGCCCCACGACGACGATCATGCCGTGCTGGTGCCGCAGGAAATAGCGCAGCCCCTCGAGCGCCGCCGGCGAGAAGCCGAGTTCCTCGAGCGGCGGGGCGCCCTTCCGGTGGTCCAGCACCCGCAGCACGATTTTTTCGCCGAAAAGCGTCCGCAACGTGGAGACGCGGAAGTCGACGTCCCGCCCGTCGTCCGACTTCACCCGCAGGCGCCCGTCCTGCGGCAATCGCTTCTCGGCAATGTCCATCCCCGCCATGATCTTCAGGCGGGCCGCCAGCCCGTCCTGGACCCACTTGGGCAGGTCCATCACTTCCCTGAGCAGCCCGTCGAGGCGATGCCGGACGAGCACCCCTTTCTCCTGGGGCTCGATGTGGATGTCGCTCGCCCGGCTCGTGACGGCGCTCCTGATGATCAAGTTCACGAGATCTACGATGGGAGCCGCCTCGCCTGCGTCCTGCGGAGAGCCCCCGCCCGCCGTCTCAAAGACCTCGTTTTCGACCCCGCGCGGCGCGAGCAGCCCTCCGAGCAAGTCGCCCCCGCGGTCGTCGCGGGGCGCCGCCGCACGCCCCTCTGACGGCCCGGCCAGCGCGCCGCCTCCGGGCGGCGGGGTGTACCGCGCCAGCGCCTTGTCGGGGTAGCCGGATTCGATCGCCCGCAGGATGTCGCTCCGCGTGGCGACCACTTGTCTGACCCGGTATCCCGTCTGGAACTCGAGGTCCTGGACGAGGCTGAAGAGGAGCGGGTCCGACATCGCGACGGTCAGGAGGTTCTTCTCGAGCCGGACCGCGATGCAGAGCCGCTTCAGCGCGACCTCTTTGGGGATGAGCGGGACGACCCTGGGGTCGGGCGGGTCGTCCGCGAGGCTGACATAGGGAAAGCCGAGCTGGTACGCGAGGGCCTTCGTGATCTGCTTCTCTGTCGCCAGGTTCATCCGCACGAGCACCGCACCCAAGCGCTCGCCCGTGCGCTTGTGTTCGGCGAGGGCCGCCTGCAGGTCGTCCTCGGAGATGAGTCCCGCCTGGATCAGACACTCCCCGATCTTCTTGCGCACCGGCGCGTCTCCTTCCGGCGCAGCCGTGTCGGCACGGCAGACGCCCCATGTTACGAGCGCCCCCCCGAAGTTTCAACAGAAATTTCACGCCTGTGGATCGCGATAAGTGCCCGTGGGAGAAGCCGTTGCACGAATTTTCACAATGTGTTCACAAGCCCGCCTCATCGCACCGTGACACCGCGGGGGGCGAGCCCGACGGGGAGTGTCCGCCGCCGGCCCGCCGTGTCTCGGAGGACGACCCGGTCGGCGGCGACCTCGGCCACGGTCAGGCCGTCCAGGCGGTCGCCCGGGCCGACGATGCGGGTGTCGACGAGGGCGAGGCGACGGTCGTCCGAGAGCAGGATGCACCGGACCTTCCAGGCGCGGGGCGCCTGGGCGGGCGAGGGGCGTTGTTCCACCGTCGCTCCCTGCGGCTGGACCGCCGCTCGTGCGGGGCGATCACCTTGCGGGGGTGGGGATTGGGCGGTGATGGGTGGTGCGGTCAGGGCTGCGACGCCGGCCGCGGCAATCAAGGCCGATGCGGAGCGTTTGAGAAGCATCCCTGGCACGTCGGCCTGCCTCGCCCATGCGTAGTTTCGGTTGGCCGCCGGGCGGCCGGTAGGGGATCGAAACGCGCGGCCTCCAGGCGGCTGCTCGGCCGCGCCGCCTGCCGCGGTTGCGTGCGTCCGTCGGGCGGCCCTTGGTGGGCCGCCGGGCGGGAGCGGGTTGCGATTCTTCCGTGGATAGGTAGGGCGGGCCTTTCAGGCCCGCCGAAGCGAGCGTGCAGCGCGTGGGGCCGGGCCGAGGCGCCTCGCGATCGCGACGGGGCCGGGGCTGACGCCCCGGCCTACCCAGGGACACGCATGGGCCTGCGCATCGTGCTAGAATCTGGGTGCTTGAACAGGCGCCGCAGCAGCGCCGCGAGTCTCCACGGGGTCCCACGCATGGCTGCAGATCGTTCGTCTCCCGGAGGGCGTATGCGAAGTTTGCTGAGCCGCCTGTTCGCCGGCCTGGTGGTCGCCGGCGCGGCCGCCGCGACCGCCGGCGGAAGCGCCTGGCAATCGAGCGACTCCACGTGGCGCGTCGGCGACGTGTTCGTCGGCATTCAGAACGGAACCTACCTCGTGCGGCGGCCGGCCCAGCAGAACGGCGTCCCGGCTGTGGAGGAATTGCCGTCCGTCGCCATCCCGAACACGTCCGGCTGGACCGCCGGCTGTGCCGTCGATTGGGTGACCGGCCGCCTGTACACGACCGACTTCGAGTCGGTCGTCACAGAGGTCGACCCGAGCGGAACAGTCCGCCGCCAGCTCTTCACGCCGAGACTGCCGCGTCGAGGGGACCCGCGGATGACGCCGGAGAACTGGATCTCCTGGGCTCCCGAGTCCATCGCCTTCAGCGGCGACCTGGCGACGCGGCGGTTCTACGTGGGACACGTCGAGGGTCTGTTCGAATCGTCGCCGTACATCCGGGATGTCCGGGGCTCGTACGAGTTCGTTCCCGTCGCGAGAGATGGGCTCAGCAGGAACCGGCTCTGGCCGTTCGCGTTGCCCAACCCGTCGATGCCCGCCTTCGGCGACGGAACCTTGCGGACGAGCCTGGTGACGCGAACGCCGACGGCGGCGCCGGTGCCCGGCGAGTCGGAGTGGTATTTCGTCCTGGACTACAGCGGCGGCGCTGCTGAGCCACGGTTCCTGTCGACCGAGGTGACCGAACCCGGGGCCAACTACGCCCCCGTCAGGGCCGACGCGGGCGGTTTTCTCGAGGCGCGCCGCGGTGCGGAGTATGTGTCTGTCCTCGACGCCAACGGGAACCCGGTCCCGGCGCGTTTCGTCTGGGGCAAGAACCTGCACGCGTACGACGCCGCGTCGGCCGACTGGGCGGCCACGGCCGCCTTCTTCGACACGACTTACGGCGTGCAGGGCACCGACTGGATCGACCTGGCCTCGGACCAGCGCACGATCTTCTACACCTCCGAGTCCAACGTCATCTTCCGCTACGACGTGGGCGGTCCGGGCCAGCCGCCTCGGCAACTGCCGCCGTTCGCGGTCGTGTCCGACCCCGACCCCAACATCAAAGTGGGAAAACTCTTCGCCCTGCGCCTGCTCCCACCGGGTGACGGCTCCGGCGGCCTGCTCGTCGCAGGTGGCAACACCGTGTATCGCCTCGACGGCGCCGGTCGCGTCGTGCGGAAGTACAGCGCCCCTGACGGCGTGTTCGCTCTTAGTCTGTCTCCGGACGCGAAGACGGTCTGGGTGGCCAGCCAGGGCGGTTCGGGCGCAAGCGTGGTCCGGCAGATCGATCTCCGGACCGGCGGCAAGCTCAGGGAGTTCGAGGCCAATGGCCTGGTCGGCGGCCTCTGCGTCATGCTCGAATACACTGCGCCGCGCGAGCCGTGCAATGGTCTGGACGACGACGGCGACGGCGTCGTCGACAACAACTGCCCGCCGGCCGCGGCGGAGGATGTGTACACGCTGAGACTGAGCGAGGGCACTTCGCTGAGCGTCTCGGCGCCGGGTGTCCTTGCGAACGATCGCGACCCCGACGGCGACCCGCTGACCGCGGTCCTGGCCGACGGGCCCGGTCATGGGAGCCTGACTCTGAACTTCGACGGGTCGTTCACCTATACCCCTGCCGCTGGGTTCGTCGGGACCGACAGCTTCACCTACCGCGCGAACGAGGGCGTGGTCGAGAGCGCCGCCGCGACGGTTCGGCTGCAGGTGATCGACTCGGCGAACCAGCCGCCCGTCTGCACGGCGGCGAGCGCGGTTCCGGCGACGCTCTGGCCACCGGATCACCGCCTCGTCCGGATCCGGATCGACGGCGTCACGGATGCTGATGGGGATCCCGTGACGCTCGCCGTGACGAGCATCCGCCAGGACGAGCCGGTCGACACCGAGGGCGACGGCCGGCACGCACCGGACGGCCGCATCGTCGCCGACCCAGACGGCGGGTCGCATGCCGAGGTCCGGGCCGAGCGCGTCGGGACGCCGAAGCGACCCGGCGACGGCCGCGTCTATCACACCTCCTTCACCGCGGACGACGGTCGGGGCGGCGCGTGCAGCGGCGTCGTGAGGGTTTGCGTGCCACACGACCGGGGTCGCAGGGGAACCTGCGTGGATGGCGGTCCGCTCTACGATTCCACCGAGCCGGGCGCGCGCGGCCGTGGCGCCGGCGCGGCCCGGTCGAATGCGAAGAGAACGCCCTGACGTCACACCGCGGCCCAGTGGCCGGCGGCCACCTCCCGGAGCGGCCGGTCCAGGTCCGCCTCGGCCGGGTCCAGACGCACCCGCGCGCGCGGGGCGTCGGGGTCGAGCGGAGGGACCGCCGACACCAGCGCCCGCGTGTAGGGGTGGCGGGGGGCGGTGAACAGGGCCTCGGTGGCCGCGAGCTCCACGATCTTTCCCCGGTACATGACCGCCGTGCGGTGGCAGACGTGGCGGACGAGGCGCAGGTCGTGCGCGATGAAGAGGTAAGTCAGCCGCAGCCGCGCCTGGAGGGCCAGCAACAGGTTGACGATCTGCGCCTGCACCGACACGTCCAGCGCCGAGACCGGCTCGTCGGCGATGACGAGCGACGGGTCGAGGGCGAGGGCGCGCGCGAGCGCGACGCGCTGGCGCTGGCCGCCGCTGAACTCGTGCGGGTAGCGCGCGGCGAGCGCCGGGTCGAGTCCGACCAGCTCGAACAGCTCGGCCACCCGCCGCCGCCGCTCGCGCGCCGTGCCCATCCGGTGGATGATCAAGGGTTCCTCGACGATGGCGCCGGCGCGCATGCGGGGGTTGAGGGAGAGGTACGGGTCCTGAAAGACGATTTGCATCTCGCGGCGCGCGCGCCGGAGCCGCGCGGGGGAGAACTTCAGGACGTCTTCGCCGCGGAAGAGCACCTCACCCGAGGTCGGTTCGACGAGGCGCAGGATGCAGCGCCCGGTGGTCGTCTTGCCGCTGCCCGACTCGCCAACCAGGCCGAAGGTTTCCCCTTCCTCGATCGCGAAACTCACATCGTCCACCGCGCGGACGACCGTGCCGCGGCGGAGCCAGCCGCCCCCGGTGACGAAGTGTTTGACCAGATGGCGGACCTCGAGGAGCGGCATCACGCGTCGCTGTAGAGAAAGCAGCGCACGCGGCGGTCCGGCCCGAGGGTAGTGGGCCCGGGCGGCCGCGTCTTGCACACCTCGAGCCGGGCGGGACACCGCGGCGCGAAGGCGCAGCCCGCGGGGAGCCGGCCGAGCGCGGGCACGCTCCCCGGGATGGCCCGCAGCGGCGTGCCCGGCCGGCCGGAGGGAATCGCGTCGAGCAGCGCGCGCGTGTAGGGATGGCGCGGGTCGCGCAGCACGTCGCGGACCGGGCCTTCCTCGACGAGGCGGCCCGCGTACATGACCGCGACGCGGTCGGCCGTGCCCGCGATGACGCCGAAGTCGTGGGTGATGAGGAGGAGCGCCAGCCCGTAGTCGGCCTTGAGCGACGCGAGCAGCTCGAGAATCTCCGCCTGCACGGTCACGTCGAGGGCGGTCGTGGGCTCGTCGGCGATGAGGAGCGCGGGCGAGGCCGCGAGCGCCAGGGCGATGACCGCGCGCTGGCGCAGTCCGCCCGAGAGCTGGTGCGGGTACTCGTGGAAGCGCCGCTCCGGGTCCGGCATCCGCACCGCGCGCAGCAGGGCCACCGCCTGCGCCCGCGCGTCGCGGCCGCGCACCCGGCCGTGCACCTCGATCGTCTCCACGATCTGGCTCCCGATCGTCAGCACCGGGTTGAGCGCTGCCGCCGGCTCCTGGAACACGAAACCGATCCCCGCGCCGCGCACGGCCTGCAGCTCCCGCTCGGACAGCGCCAGCAGATCGCGTCCCCGGAACCGCACGGCGCCGCCGGCGATTCGCCCGGGTGGCAGCACGAGGCGCAGGATCGAGAGGGCCGTGACGGACTTGCCGCTGCCCGACTCGCCCACGAGCCCCAGGGTTTCGCCGGGGCGAACCACGAAGCTCACGCCGTCGACCGCCGGGGCCGGGCCGCTGGGGAGGTCGAAGATCGTCGTCAGGTGGTCGACTTCGAGGAGCGGCGCCGCGTCAGCCACGATCGACCTCGTGGTGCTCGCCGAACACGGCGCGCAGGGCGTCGGCGATCTCGCCGACCGTCGCGCGGGCCTCGATGGCGTCGAGGATGGGGGGCACCAGGTTGTCCGACCCGCGGGCGGCCGCCTGGACCCGGTCGAGGGCGGCGCGCCACGCCTGCGGGTCGCGGCTCGCGCGCACCTGGCGGACGCGCTCGATCTGGCGCCGTTCGGTTTCCGGGTCGATCGCGTGCAGCTCGATCCGCGCCGGTTCGCCCGTCGCGAAGCGGTTCACCCCGACGACCACCAGCTCGCCCGCGTCGATCGCCTGTTGGGTCCGGTAGGCCGTCTCCTGAATCTCGCGCTGGATGACGCCGCGGTCGATCGCCGCGATCGCCCCACCCATCGCCTCGAGGCGGGCGATCGTCGCGGCTGCCTCGCGCTCGATGCGGCTCGTGAGTTCCTCGATGGCGTAGGCGCCGCCCACCGGGTCGACCGTGTTGGCGACGCCGCTCTCGGCGGCGATGATCTGCTGCGTGCGCAGGGCGATGCGCGCCGACTCCTCGGTGGGGAGGGCGAGGGCCTCGTCGCGGCTGTTGGTGTGAAGCGACTGCGTCCCGCCGAGCACGGCGGCGAGGGCCTGGATGGCCACCCGGACGATGTTATTGTCCGGCTGCTGGGCCGTGAGGGTGCTGCCCGCCGTCTGCGTGTGGAAGCGGAGCTGTTCGGCGCGGGGGTCGGTCGTGTGGAAGCGCTCGCGCATCAGGCGCGCCCAGAGCCGGCGCGCCGCGCGGAACTTGGCGATCTCCTCGAGAAAGTTGTTGTGCGCGCTGAAGAAAAACGACAGCCGCGCGCCGACGCGGTTCGGGTCGAGGCCGGCGTCGACCGCCGCCTGCACGTAGGCGAGGGCGTTGGCGAGCGTGAAGGCGACTTCCTGCACGGCGGTGGACCCCGCCTCGCGGATGTGGTACCCGCTCACCGAGATCGGGTGCCAGCGGGGCAGTGCGCGGTCGCAGAACGCCACGACGTCGGTCACGATGCGGAGCGAGGGGCGCGGCGGGTAGATGTAGGTGCCGCGGGCGATGTACTCTTTCAGGATGTCGTTCTGCACCGTGCCCGACAGCCGCTCGAACGCCACGCCCTGGCGGCGCGCAACGGCCAGGTAAAGCGCGAGCAGAATGATCGCCGTCGCGTTGATGGTCATGGACGTGGAGACGTCGCCGAGGGGGATGCCGTCGAAGAGCTCCGCGGCGTCCTCGATCGAGTCGATCGCCACGCCCACCCGGCCCACCTCGCCCGCGGCGAGCGGGGCGTCCGAGTCGTAGCCCATTTGCGTCGGCAGGTCGAAGGCGACGCTCAGGCCGGTGACGCCGTGTTCGATGAGGTAGCGGTAGCGCCGGTTCGACTCGGCGGCGGTCCCGAACCCCGCGTACTGCCGCATCGTCCAGAGGCGGCCGCGGTACATCGTGGGGTGGATGCCGCGCGTGTAGGGGAAGACGCCCGGGTAGGAGAGGTCGCGGTCCGGGTCCCAGTCGCCCAGGTCGGCCGGCGTGGCATAGGGCGGGCGCATGTGCGCGAGGGCTCGCAGTCCTGTGCTGGCCGCATTGTACCATCGCCCGCCGCCCGCGCCCGTCCGTCGGGCAGCGCTTTGTAGGGCGCGCGCGTACGTAGGGCGCCCCTTTACGGGCCGCCGGATGAGCGCACGTCGCGATTTTCCGCGCGTACGTAGGGCGCCCCTTTCAGGGGCGCCGCGCGGGCGCGGCGGGCGGACGTGGGTAGAAGGGTACGTAGGGCGGCCCTTTACGGGCCGCCGGCCGAGCGCGCGTTGCCATTCCTCCGTGGGTACGTCGGGCGGGCCTTCAGGCCCGCCGCACCCATCTGAGCAGGGTGCCGCGCCAGGCGTTTCACACCCGTCTCAGACGCCCGTATCCCCGACGTATTCGAGGAGCGCTTCCCGACTGTGCTCCAGGGAACCCCAGAAGGGGTACTCATCCAGCGTGGTGGCCAGACCTGCTCGCAGCGGATTCTCGATGATGTAGCGGGCGACGTCGCGAGTCGACTCCTCGCTCCTCAGGACGCGCTCGAAGTACCCCGTCTGCCAGAGCCGGCCGCCTCGTTCCTGGCGGTAGCGCCACCCGCTGCGTTGTTTCATGCGCGCCACGAAACGCCGCAAGTCGGCGTTCTCGTCGGCGCCGAGGGCCAGCAGGTGGAGATGGTCGGGCATGAAGCAGTATGCAGGAATCTCAAACCCTCCCTCGATTGCGGTGTCGCGGAGTTCTTCCGTGACCAGATCGACAACCGCCGGAGTCTCCAACACCCGGCGCCGGCCGTCGGTGCAGATCGTGAGGAAATATCGATACGGACCGACATAGTCGAACGTCGCGAGGCGAGGCGGACGGGACACGACGTGATCGGACGGTGCAAGCCCTGGGCCAGAAAAGGACGGTGCCGGGGCTGAAAGCCCCGGCCTACGTACGTGAGCGGTACGTC
>CAYZKQ010000126.1:0-9678 GCA_964478975.1 uncultured Vicinamibacterales bacterium
CGCCGCCACCCGGTCGGCCGCGGCGCGGATCTCTTGCAGCACCGCGCGGTAGCCGTCCGTCGTGAGGCGCATGCCCCCGAGCGGGTCGCGCGCGTGCGCGTCGAAGCCCGCCGAGACCAGGACCAGGTCGGGCGCGAACGCCTCGAGCACAGGCGCCACCAGCTCCTGCACGAGCACCAGGTAGTCGGCGTCGGTCGCGCCCGCCGCCAGCGGGACGTTCACCGTCAAGCCGGCGCCCGGCCCCGCCCCGACCTCCTCCGCGGCGCCGGTCCCCGGATAGAACGGATACTGGTGGAGGGACACGTACAGAACCCGCGGGTCGCCGTAGAAGATCTGCTGCGTGCCGTTGCCGTGGTGCACGTCGATGTCAACGATCGCCACCTTCGCCGCCCCGCGGGCCAGCGCGTGCGCGGCCGCGACCGCCGCGTTGTTATAGAGACAAAACCCCATCGCGCGACCCGACTCCGCGTGATGCCCGGGCGGACGGACGAGCGCGAGGGCTCGGCCGCCCCCGAGGGCGCACTCGGCCGCCGCGAGCGCGGCGCCGGCCGCGAGCTGGGCCACGTCGATCGACTCCGGCGACGTGAAGGTGTCGGGGTCCAGCATGGCGGCACGCCCCCGCAGGCCCTCGAGCCGATCCAGATACCCGGGCTCGTGGACGCGTTCGAGCGCCGCCCGCGGCGCCGGCGCCGGCTCTACCACCGCGCCGCCGCGCTCGCGCCAGCTCTGCGCCACCACGTCGAAGACGTGGGCGCGCTGATACCGCTCGGGATGGCCGGGCGGCGTCATGTGATGGGCAAACCGAGGAGAAGCGAACACCGCGACGGACGAAGGCACCGTGCGATGATACCTGAGGCCGCCCGCGCCGCTCGAGGGGGGCCGCCCTCGGCCACTCACCCGCCCGCCCCCGGCGCGGCCGGTCCCCGGTGCGGCGAACCGCGAGACGGCCTCACCGCACTCCCGGGCCGCCGCCCGCCGGCGCCGCTTGAGGTCGGTGTAGCGTCCCCCGCGCCGCGCCCGCGCGGCGCCCCGCGGTCGAGCTCTGCCTGCAGCCGGCGTACCTCCTCCAGAATCCGCATGAAGCGCCGCCCGAAGGCCGTCAGGCGGTATTGCACCTCGATGGGAGGCTTGTCGCCGAACACGGCGCGCTCGAGGATACCGAAGCGCATCATCTTGCGCAGCCGCTCGTTCATGACCTTCGCCGACAGACCGGGACATGCCCGCAGCATAGCGCTCGGCCGCGCGGGGCCGTCGGCACAGAGCTGCAACAATCGCACCGACCACTTGCATCCCACGATGCTCTCGACCATGGCCGCCACGGGGATGGCACGCACCATCAGGTAACCCCCTCACCGAAAAGTGCCTTCCTGACACGAACCGGTCCGATCGGTAGCATGAGGCCCGGAGGCGTCGGGCTGGACGGCCCGCACACCGGACGAAGGAGGACAGCCATGAGCGAAGCCCGCACGATTCCCGGCTACACCTACGGTACCGCAGCCGTCCCGCGGTCCCCGGTCACACTAGTCGAGTTTGACCGCATGCAGCACAGTGTCCTGTTCACCGAGGACGACGTCAAGTACCTGCGCCTCTCGCACGACATCCTGAAGGACCAGGTCGACGCCATCCTCGATGTCTGGTACGGATTCGTCGGCTCGCAGCCGCATCTGCTGGCAGCGTTCGCACGGCGGACCGACGGCCAGCCGCTCGAAGACTATCTGGCTGCCGTCCGCCGGCGGTTCGGGCAATGGATCCTCGACACCGCGCGCGCCGAGTACGACCAGGCGTGGCTCGACTATCAATACGAAATCGGCCTGCGCCACCACCGCACGAAGAAGAACCGGACCGACAGCGCGCCCGCGGCGGCCCACGTCCCGTTCCGCGATCTGTTTCTGCTCATCTTCCCCATCACGTTCACGCTGAAGCCGTTCCTCGCCAAGCGGGGCCACGCCGCGGACGAAGTCGACAAGATGCACGCAGCGTGGGTCAAGGCCTGCCTGTTGAGCGTGACGTTGTGGAGCTATCCGTACGTCCGAGACGGCGACTTCTGACCCGGCGACCCGGCCGCCGCCGGGGCCTCAGGGTCGGGCCGCTTCGAGAAGCGCGCGTGCCCGGCGCTCGCACGCGGCGAGCGCGGCTTCGAGGGCGAGCCGTTTCGCCTCGAGCACAGTCCGGTCGCGGCTGTGGGGCACGTCGATGGGCGCGCCGATGACCAGCGCCACGCGGCTGAAGGGTTTCGGGATCTGGGTCCGGTCCCAGCTCGGCGCCGTCCAGTGGCGCGCCGCCTCGATGTGGAACGGCAGCAGCGGATTGCCCGTGGCGCCCGCCAGCCACACCGCGCCCGGCTGCGCCCGCCGGGCCGGGCCCCGGGGCCCGTCCACCGTAAAACCGGCGGGCCGTCCGGCGGCCATCTCCCGCGCGAGCTGCCGGAGCGCCTTGCGGCCGCCGCGCGTCGTGGATCCGCGCGCGGTCCCGTAGCCGAGCCCTTCGATGATCCGCGCGATCCACTCGCCGTCGAAGTGCTCGCTCGTGATCACCACGATGCCCCGGTGGCGGAAGTAGTACGTGGCCGGGAGGATGCGGCCGTGCCAGAAGGCCATCACCGGCTGCCGCCCGCTCGCCCGGACGGCCTCGAGATGTTCGAGCCCCTCGACCCGCCACCGGAGCGTGCGGCCGAGCAGCGCCAGGATCGGGCGCGCGACGGCCGCGATGGCGGCCGCTTCGAGCCGCTTGAGCCGCGACGCCCGCCAGTCCGCCCCCGCGGTCACACCGCCCCGGCCGCGCCGGCCGACGGCCCCGACGGTCGCAGCCGGCCGCCGACGAAGCTCATCAGGTCGACGACCGGCGTGTCCGCGCGGGCGCTGGCCTGCGCGCCTTTCAGCATGATCGCGCAGAACGGACACGCCGTCACGATCGTCCCCGCCCCCGTCGCCTGGAGCTGCTCGAAGCGCACGTCGCTGATCCGCCGGCCCGCCTCGTGCTCCTCGAAGAGGAGCCCGCCGCCCGCGCCGCAACAGAGCGGGTTCGTGCGCGCCCGCACGGGCTCCCGGACCGTCGCGCCGGCGCGCGCCAGCAGGCGCCGCGGCTCCTCGACCCGACCGGCATACCGGCCCAGGTAGCACGGGTCGTGGAAGGTCACCGCTGTCGGGTCGCCGCGGTCGAGGTCGAGCCGGGCGGCGACCTCCGCCACGAAGACCGCCGAGTGCACGCCCTCCGCCTCGAATCCGAGCTGCCGATAGTCGCCGCCGAGCGTCTTCACGCAGTGGGGACACGACGTCAGGATGCGCGCCACCCCCGCAGCGCGCAGGTCCTGGATGTTCTGCCGGGCCAGCTCCTGGAACAGATACTCGTTGCCCGTCCGCCTGGCCACATCGCCCGTGCACCGCTCGCGGGCGAGGACGCCGAACCGCACCCCCGCGCGCCGGAGCACCTCGAAGAGCGCGCGGAGCGACTTCTGGTAGTCGGCGTCGGACGCGCCGGCGCACCCGAGCCACACCAGCCACTCGTGCCGCGTTCGGTCGAACGTCTCGACGCCCGCGGCCTCCACGAACTTCTGCCGCAGCTCGCCGCCGAAGCCCCAGATGTTGCCCCGGCGCTCGAGATGGTTGTAGACGCCCGCCAGGTACGCTGGCGCCTCGCCGTTCGAGACGAGGCCGCGCCGCGCCCCGATGATGAGCGGCAGGTGCTCGATCCCCACCGGGCACTGGTTCTCGCACGCGCCGCAGGTCGTACACTGCCACAGCACACCCTCGTCGTAGACGGCCGCCAGCGGGTCGCCGCGCCGCCCGGCGAGCAGGGCGTCCTGGGTCTGGAGGATCAGCGTCTTCGGATTCAGCGCTTTCCCCGACGCCCACGCTGGGCAGTTGACCTGACACCGCCCGCACTCCACGCACGTGAAGGCATCGAGCACCTGCTTGCTGCCCAGGTCGCCGAGCCGCTCCAACCCGACCTCCTCCTTCTCGAAGTCGAGGTCGGGCACCGTGCCGAGCGCCGGGGACTTGAGAAACACCGTGACCGGCGACAGCACCAGGTGCAGGTGCTTCGACGCCGGAATCAGCGCGAGAAACGCCAGCACCACGCCGGTGTGCACCCACCAGTTCACGCGCGCCGCCAGGCCGCCTTCCGGCAACCGGAACCCCAGCAGAAACGTCACCATCAAGGTGGCGATGAAGAGCGCGATCACGACCGACTCGATCGACACGGTCGGCCCGAGCGCGACGGGCCGGCACACGACCCGCCGCACGAACAAGTACCCGATGCCGGCCAGCACGCCGGCGGCGAACGGCGCGAGCGCCAGCCGGTAGGCCGCGAACCACGGGCGGTGCGTCAGGTCGACCAGGCCCAGGCCCTTCAGGAACTCGGTCGCGGTATAGCCGAAAAAGGCCAGAAACCCCCAGAACACGAGGGCGTGGGCCACGCCGGCTGCGGGCCGCTCGCCGATGGTCTTCCGCTGAAGCAGGACATCCACCAGGACGCGGCGGAGGCGGACGCCCAGGCCGTCGACCGAGAAGGTGTTCGGGGCGGCCAGTATCAGCCGCACGCGGCGGCCGACCTGCGCGAGGAAGATCGCCCCGAACACCAGGACGAGGGCCCAGAGGACGAGGGTGTCGGCCATACGGCCCCAGAGGACGCCGCTCAGCCCTTCAGCGCATCGACGAGCGCGGGCACGACCTCGAAGAGGTCGCCCACGACGCCGTAGTCGGCGACTTCGAAGATGGGCGCATCGGGGTCCTTGTTGATCGCCACGACGGTCCGCGATCCTTTCATCCCGACGACGTGCTGGATCGCGCCCGAGATCCCCAGAGCCACGTAGAGCTTGGGCGCGACGGTCTGGCCGGAGCTGCCCACCTGGCGGTCCATCGGGAGCCATCCGGCGTCGCACACGGGCCGGGACGCCGCCAGTTCGGCCTCCAGGGCGGCGGCCAGCCGCTCGGCGACCGCCAGATGCTCCGGGCCCTTGATGCCGCGCCCGACGGCCACGATGCGCTCGGCCTGGCTCAAGTCCACGGCCTGCCGGGCCTCGCGGAACGGCGCTTCGGGCCGCTGGCGGATGGCGGACGGGTCGATGGCGACCGTGACGCGGCGCTGCGGCACCGGTGTCTGGGCGCGGCGCGCGGCGTCGGCGCGATAGGCGCCGATCTGGATCGTGACCAGATGCGGGAGCGGGCCGCGGGGGACGACGTCGGCGTAGAGCTTGCCCTGGAACACGGGTCGCACGAACACGCGCGCGCCCTCGTGCTCGCGGACGCCGACGCAATCGGTGAGGAGCACGCGGTCGAGTCGCGCCGCCAGTCGCGGTGCGAAGTCCCGCGTCTGGTAGGTGTGCGGCAGCCAGACCACCGCCGGTTGTTCGGCGGCGATCACCTGGGCGAGCGCCGGCACCCACCCGTCCGGCGTGTAGGCGGCGAGGGCGGCGTGGTCCACCACGAGCACTTCCGCCACGTCCGCGGCGGCCAGTTCGGCGGCCGCGTCCGCGGCGCCGGCGCCCAGCACCACGACCTTGACGGGGCCGCCGGCCTGCTGGGCGGCGGCCACGATCTCCCAGGACGCGCGGTTGACGGTGCCCTCGCGTTGTTCAGCGACCACGAGCATCATGGCAGGACACGAGCCTCCTCTCTCAGGAGCCGCACGAGCTCCCGCGCCGCTTCGGCCGGCGGCCCCTGGATCAGGTGCGTGCCTTTCTTCTTCTCCGGCGCGTAGAGCCGGACGATCGCCTGGCGCGGCTCGACGGCGGGGGCCGGCACCGTCCGGATCTCTTTCTTCTTGGCGGCCATGATCCCCTTGAGCGTCGCGTAGCGGAGCTGGTTGATGCCGCTCTGGATCGTCAGGAGGGCCGGCAGCGGCAGGGCGACCCACTGGAACCACCCGCCCTCGAGCTCGCGCTTGACGCGCAGGCCGCCGTCGGCGAGCTGCACCTCCATGATGATGGTCGCGTGGGGCATCCCGAGTCGCTCCGCCAGGATCACGCCGGTCTGGGCGAAGCCGTCATCGTCGGACTGCAGGCCCGTGAGGACGAGGTCGCATCGCTCGTCGCGGAGGGCCGCGGCGAGGGCGGCGGCGGTGGCGAAGGCGTCGGCGCCGGCGAGGCGGTCGTCCTGGACATGGATCGCGCGGTCGGCGCCCCGGGCGAGCGCCTCGCGCAGCACCTGCGCGGCGCGCGGCGGTCCGGCGGTGCACACGACGACCTCGCCGCCGTGGCGCTCTTTTAGGCGCAGCGCCTCTTCGAGGGCGTACTGATCCGGCTCGTTCAGCTCGTAGGCGACCTCCTGCTCGCGGATCGCCGTGCCCGACTCCGCCAGGCGGAGCGGGGACTCCCGCGAGACGACCTGCTTGACGCACACCGCAATCTTCATCGACTCTCCCCTGCCCCGGGGACGCCGCCCGGCGGGCCTGCGTCCGCCCCGCGGGGCGGTGTGGGGCGGTCGGGTCGGGCCCGGCCGCCGCCCGTCGTTTCAGGTGGCCCCGCGGAGCCCGGACCACCCGGTCGGCGTCACGTCTCCTCGTACCGCTTGAAGAGGAGCGCGCCGTTGGTCCCGCCGAACCCGAACGAGTTCGACAGGGCGTAGGTGATGGGCCGCTCGCGCTTCTGGTTCGGCACGTAGTCGAGGTCGCAGTCGGGGTCCGGGTGCTCGAGGTTGATCGTCGGCGGAACGGTCTGGTGGCGGATCGCGAGCACCGTGATGCCGGCCTCGAGGCCGCCGGCGGCGCCGAGCAAGTGCCCGGTCATGGACTTGGTCGACGAGACCGCCAGGCGGTAGGCGTGCTCGCCGAACAGCTTCTTGATGGCGAGCGTTTCGAGCTTGTCGTTGTACGGGGTCGACGTGCCGTGGGCGTTGATGTAATCGACGACGGTCGGCGGGACGCCGGCGTCGTCGAGGGCGGCCTTCATGACGCGGATGGCCCCGTCGCCGTCCTCCGAGGGCGCGGTGATGTGGTAGGCGTCGGCGGACATGCCGTAGCCGACGAGCTCGGCGTAGATGGGCGCGCCGCGGCGCCTGGCGAACTCGAGCTCCTCGAGGATCAGGACGCCGGCGCCCTCGCCCATGACGAAGCCGTCGCGGTCGCGGTCGAAGGGGCGGCTGGCTTTCTCCGGCTCGTCGTTGCGGGTCGAGAGGGCGCGCATGGCGGCGAAGCCGCCGACGCCCATGGGCGTGATGGCGGATTCGGACCCGCCGGCGATCATGACGTCGGCGGCGCCCCGCCGGATGATTTCGGCGGCGTCGCCGATGGCGTGGGCCGACGCCGAGCACGCGGTGCACGTCGCCGAGTTCGGGCCCTTGGCGCCGAAGCGGATCGACACCTGCCCGGCCGCGAGGTTGATGATGGCGGCGGGGATGAAGAACGGGGAGATTTTCCGCGGCCCGCCCTCGAGCAGCGCCCGGTGCTCGCGCTCGATCGTGCTGAAGCCGCCGATCCCCGACGCGATGAAGACGCCGACGCGCGGCGCCAGCGCCGGCGTGATCGTCAAGCCCGCCTCCTCCATCGCGAACTGCGTGGCCGCGATCGCGAACTGGATGAAGACGTCCATCTTCTTGACGTCGCGCCGGTCGATGAACTGCAGCGGGTCGAACCCCTTCACCTCGCCGGCGATGCGGGCGGAAAACTGCGAGGCGTCGAAGTGGGTGATCGGCCCGATCCCGCTCCGGCCGGCGCACAGCGCCTCCCAGTTCGCCTCAGTCCCGATGCCGAGCGGCGAGATCAACCCGACGCCCGTGACGACGACTCGCCTGCGCACGCCCGTCCGCCTCCCGATGCCCGTTTGCCTACTTCTTGGTCTTGGCGTGCGCCTCGATGTACTCGATGGCTTCCTTGACGCGCGTGATCTTCTCGGCGTCTTCGTCCGGGATCTCGATCCCGAACTCCTCCTCGAACGCCATCACGAGTTCGACCGTGTCGAGCGAGTCGGCGCCGAGGTCCTCGACGAACGACGCGTCGGGCGTCACCTCTTCCTCGTCCACGCCGAGCTGCTCGACGATGATGCTCTTGACCTTGTCCGCTACCGCCATTCGCCCCTCCTACATGTACATGCCGCCGTTGACGGCGACGACCTGCCCAGTAATATACGACGCCTCCTCCGACGCAAGAAAGCACACCGCGGCGGCCACCTCCTCGGGGGACCCGATCCGGCCGAGCGGGATGCGCGCGGCCCAGGCGGCGCGCGTCGCCTCCGGCAACCGGCGCGTCATGTCCGTGTCGATGAGCCCCGGGGCCACGACGTTCACCGTGATCCCGCGCGAGGCGACCTCGAGCGCGAGCGCCTTCGAAAACCCGATGAGCCCCGCCTTCGACGCCGCGTAGTTCGCCTGGCCGGCGTTGCCCGCCTGCCCCACGACCGAGGCGACCGAGATGATGCGCCCCCCGCGCTGGCGCACCATCGGGCGCAGCACGGCCTGGCTGCACGTGAACGCGGCCGTCAGGTTGGTCGCCACCACGGCGTCCCACTCCTCCGGTTTCATCCGGAGCACGAGCTGGTCGCGCGCGATGCCGGCGTTGTTCACCAGGATGTCGACGCGGCCGAAGCGCGCCAGCGTCCGGTCCACCAGGCCCGCCACCGCCGCCGCGTCGGTGACGTCCACCGCTTCGGCGGCGGCCTGGCCGCCCGCCGCCACGATCTCGGCCGCGGTGGGCGCCGCGTGGTCCTCCCGCGCCACCGCCACGACCGCCGCGCCCTGCCGCGCGAGGGCGAAAGCGATGGCGCGGCCGATCCCCCGCGACGCGCCGGTCACGATCGCGACCCGCCCCGGCAGCGCGAACATCCCCGTCACAACACCCGCCCGGCCACCTGCGCCTCGAGCTCGGCCAGCCCCCGCTCGTCTTCTACGCTCACCACGACCGCGTCCGGGACGATCTTGCGGATCAGGCCGGCCAGCACCGTCCCCGGCCCCACCTCAACATACGTGCGGACGCCCTCCGACGCAAGGCGCCGGACCACCGCCTCCCAGAGGACCGGCGCCGACACCTGGCGCACGAGCGCCTCGACGGCCGACGCCGCGTCGCGTCTGGGCGCCGCGTCGACGTTGGCCACCACCGGCACCGCCGGGTCCGCGGCCGGCAGCGCCCGCAGCAGCGGCGCGAGCCGGTCCTCGGCGGGCTTCATGAGAGCGCAGTGGAACGGCGCGCTCACCGGCAGCGGCACCACCCGCCGGGCCCCGAGCGCCTTGGCCCGCTCGCCCGCCCGCGCGACGGCGGTCCGCGTGCCGGCGATCACGACCTGTCCCGGCGCATTCAGATTCGCCGGGCTCACGACCTCTCCCTGGGCCGCCTCCGCGCACGCCCGCGCCACCGCCGCGGCGTCGAGCCCGAGCACCGCCGCCATCGCCCCCTCGCCCACCGGCACCGCCTCCTGCATGAAGCGCCCCCGCTGGCGGACGATCCGCAGCGCGTCGGCGAAGCTGAAGGTGCCCGCCGAGACGTGGGCCGAATACTCCCCCAGGCTGTGACCCGCAACCCACGCCGGCGCCACGCCGCGCGAGCGCAGCAGGCGATCGACCGCCACACTGACAGCCAGAATGGCGGGCTGGGTGTACTCCGTGAGCATCAAGCGCTCGGCCGGCCCCTCGAAGCACAACCGGCTGAGCGCCTCCCCGAGGGCGTCGTCAGCCTCGGCGAACGTGTCGCGGCACACGGGAAACGCGGCCGCCAGGGCGCGACCCATCCCGACTTTCTGCGACCCCTGCCCGG
>CAYZKQ010000127.1:0-9664 GCA_964478975.1 uncultured Vicinamibacterales bacterium
CGCCAGTCGACCAGCCCCAACCACCCGCGCTCCGCCGCCAGCCGCGCCGCCAGCCGCTCGGCGAACCCTTCCGGCTCGGGCGAGCGCGGGCGGCTGGCGAGCACCGCCGACACGAGCGGCTGCGCCTCGACCGCCTCGCGGCACGCCGTGCAGCTCGCCAGGTGGTCGCCAAGGGCCGCGCGATCCTCCGCGGAGAGGCGCGCCCCCTCTTCCTCCTGGCTCCACAACGCCAACGCCTGGTCGCAGGTGAGGAGCGGCATGCTCTTCGCCTCCCCGCGCTACGGTTCGTCCCAGTCCGCCCGCCGCCCCACGAGTGGGGCGAGCAGGGGTTTCAGCCGGGCCCGTCCCCGGAAGATGCGCGACATGACGGTCCCGACGGGGATCCCGAGCGCCTCCGCGATTTCACGATACTCCAAGCCCTCCACATCCCGAAGCGTCACGGCCACCCGCAGGTCGGTGGGCAAGCTCGCCAGCGCGCGGTCGATCAGGTCCCGCCGGGCCAGGTCAGTGTCGAGACCGGCGAGGCCGGCCTGGGGTTCGGCCGGCGGTGCCTCGGGCGCAGCCTCGGGCCACCACCCCCACACGCTCCGCCACCGGGCCTTTCGGGCCAGATGGGTGTGGATGACGTTAAGCGCCACCCGGTACAGCCACGTGCGGAATGTGCTCTCCCCGCGGAACCGCCCGAGCGCCCGCCAGACCCGCACGAACGTCTCCTGCGCCAGGTCCTCGGCCTCCCCGTCGTCGCCCACCAGGACACGCGCCAGGTTGAAGACGCGCAGGCGGTGCCGGCGGACCAGCTCGTCGAAGGCGTCCTGGTCGCCGGCCGCCGCCTGGGTCACCAGCGCGCGATCCGGGTCGGCCGAGGGGTGTCGCTCCACTACCGTGCGCCAGCGTCCGGTCATACTGTCTTGGACCGGACGGCGGGCGCAAGGTTGACGCGGTCGCTACCACCACCACCAGCCGAGGCCCCGGAAGCCCCGCCCGGCCGGCCGGCCGCCCGGTCCGGGGGCGGGCCAGAAAGCCCCCATGAACCAGCCGCCTCGTCCGCGCAGGCCCGGACCTCCCGGAGCCGGCCCCCTCCCGGCGAACGCCCGGCGCCGCATCATGCCCCGCCCCGGGCCTCCGGCCAATCCGCGGAAGGCGCCGGCGAGGGCGCGTGCGCCTTGCCGCGCCCGGAGTTGCTTCCGCTGCTCGGGGGTGAGGATCTGGGCGACCCGCGCCTGCTGGTCGAGGCGCAGGCTCATGAGCGTCTGCTGCGCCTTCAGGAGATCGGCGCGAAGCTGCTTGATTTTCGCCTCGTCCGGTTTGTCGGCGAGCAGCTCGGTCCGCAGTTGCTGGTGCAGCGACTGGACCTGCGTTCGAGCCTCCAGCGCCTTCGGCCGCAGCTCCGTCATCAGGGCCTCCAGTTTGGCCCGCTGCTCGTCAGTCAGTGGCGGCACCGGCGGCTGGGGCGCCGCCGGCCCGATCGCCTGGCCGAACCGACCGCCTGGCGGTGGGCCCGGCTGCGCAAAGGCCGCGCCGACCGCTACGAGGGCCAGCCCGGCCGCGGCCACGGTCAAGAACACGCTTCGTCGGGTCATGAGGAATGCTCCTTTCGGAATCCTGCCCATTTAGACCGGCCCGCCTGAGCCTCTATTCCGCCGGCCCGAGACCCGTGTTTTCTTCGGGGTATAGTGAGTCCGGCATGCGGCTCGTTCTCCCTGACGACCTGGCGGCGCCACTTCGAGAGGCGGCGGATCTGTGGCAGCGCGAGGCGCGGCTCGATCGGCTCTGGGCGCGCGACGCTTCGATCTGGACGGGGGGCGACGAAGTGCGGTGGCTCGGCTGGCTCGACCTCGAGCGTCAAGGCTCGCGCGTCGATGCGTGGTGTGCCTTCGCGCGCGAGGTGGCCTCGGCGGGCCTGACCGACGCCCTCCTGGTCGGCATGGGCGGGTCGAGCCTCTGCCCGGACGTGCTCGCGGAGACCTTCGCCCCGGCGCCGAACTGCGTGCGCCTGCACGTTCTCGACTCGGTTTTGCCCGTGGAGATCCGCCGCGCCGAGGCCGCGCTCGATCCCGCGCGGACGCTGCTGGTCGTCTCCAGCAAGTCGGGCACGACGATCGAGGCGGACTTGCTGGCGCGGTACTTCCGCCACTGGATGGAGGCCGCGGTCGGGTCGCGGGCGTGCGAGCAGCTCGTCGCGATCACGGACCCGGGCTCGCCGCTCGCCGACATCGGCCGGCGCGAGCGCTTCCGCCGCGTGTTCGACGGCGACCCGGATATCGGCGGGCGTTTTTCGGCGCTCTCGGTCTTCGGGTTGCTGCCCGCCGCGCTGCTGGGCCTCCACGTTCGGCGGCTGCTCGCGCAGGCACGCGCCATGGCCGAGCGCTGCGCGCCGCGGGTGCCGATCGCCGACAATCCTGGAGCGCATCTGGGGCTCCTGCTCGGGGTCGCCGGCCTCTCGGGTCGCGACAAAGTGACCTTCGTGATTTCACCGCCGATCGCGGCCTTCGGGGCGTGGGCCGAACAGCTCCTCGCGGAGTCGACCGGCAAAGCGGGGCGGGCGCTGATTCCGGTGGACGCGGAGCCGGCCGGCCCGGCCGATGCGTACGCGCGGGACCGCCTGTTCGTCTACCTCCGCGACGCGGCCGAACCCGATCCGGCGCAGGATGCGTGGGTCGCGGCTCTCGCCCGCGGCGGCCACGCGGTCGTCCAGATCGATCTGGCGGGACGCGAGGACCTGGCCGCCGAGTTTTTCCGCTGGGAGCTCGCGGCCGCGGTGGCCGGCGCGGTCCTCGGGGTCAACCCCTTCGACCAGCCGGACGTCGAGGCGAGCAAGGTTGCCGCGCGCCGCCTCGCGGCGGCGTACGAGGCCGCCGGCGCGCTGCCGGCGGAGGAGCCGATCGCCGAGGCAGGCCCCCTCCGCCTGTATGCAGACCCGCAGTCGGCGGCGCGGCTCGCGGGGGCGCTCGCGGGGCGCCGTCCATCGGTGCGCGACGTGATCGCGATGCACCTCTCGCGGCTGCAGCCGCCACACTATTTCGCGCTCCTGGCCTTCCTCGGCCGATCCCCCGCGCGCGCGGCCGCGCTTGAATCGATCCGCCGCCTCGTGCGGGATCGGCGGCGCACGGCCACCACGCTCGGCTTCGGGCCCCGGTACCTCCACTCGACGGGCCAGGCGCATAAGGGCGGCCCGAACACCGGCGTGTTCCTCCAGCTCACGGCGGACGACGAGGGGGATCTCCCCGTGCCGGGACGGCGGGTGACTTTCGGGGCGGTGGCGGCGGCGCAAGCGCGCGGGGATTTCGAGGTGCTCGCCGCGCGCGGCCGCCCGATCGTCCGGGTCCACCTGGGCCGCGAGGTGGACGCCGGCCTCGACATGCTGGCCCATCTCGTCGACGACGGCACGCAGACGGCGTAGGAGGAGGCTCAGCGTATGGGCGGCCGGGCGCGCCCCTGGATCCGGCTCGCCGAATGGCTGTTCCTGGTGTTGATGTTCGGCGGCGCGGCGGCGGTGGCGCCCTCACACCGCGCCTTCTCGGCGCTGCTCGCCGGCGCCGGCGTCGCCCTCGCCCTTGTCTCGGCCGTCGTCGAGCCCGCGACCACCCGTGCGGCCTTCGGCGACCTGGACGGGCGGGTCTGAAACCGGTGACGGGGCCACGCCGGGGGGGCAGGTCCGTCCTACCAACCCCGCCACAGCGGCCGGGCGGCGGGGGAGAAGGGCCACGGCATCCCGGCGAGCACGAGCACCAGGGCCGTGCCGAGGAAGATCGCGGCGAGCCGATGGCGCCTCGCCGCCTCCGACGCCCGCCGCAGGCGGACGCGCCCCAGATGCGCCGCCACCACCGCCAGGAGCATCGCGAATGGGTGTTCGATGACCCAGAATCGGACGACCGCGTTCTGCATCACCCCGCCGGCCGCCTGGAAGGCATGCGTGGTGATGGGACTCAGGAACAGGTAGAGCCCCAGGCCGACGAGCACCTGCAGGTCGAGGCCGATCACGAACAGCCGGCTCAGCCACTCGTCGGCCTTCGACCACCCGCCCCTGCCGATCCATCCTCTCAGGGCGCGGACCGAGACCGCGACCCCGAGGGCCACCACGACCCATCGAAGCCACGAATGCAGCAGCAGCACGCTCGCGTAGGCCATGGGACCGGATGCTGAACGTCCTCACGCCGGCTGTCTTTGCACGACGTGCATCCCTCCCACCAGGATGAGGATGATCGACAGCACCCCGCCGACGGCCGCCACGGCGCCGGCCGTCTCCATGTACACCCACACCCCGACGACGAGTCCGACCGCGGCGAGGACGTAGCCGAGCGTGCGCGCCGCGTACGGCCGACCGAGGCGCTGCTGCACGAAGCTGTGGCGGTAGCCGTAGCTGCCGTAGATGATCAGCCCGAGCACCATCCAGATCACGAGGCGTTCCCACGTTTCCTTGGGCAGCCCCAGCATGAGCGCGAGGGCGACCAGCGCCGAGGCGATGGGGACGAGCGGCACGAGGGGGGTGCGGAAGGGGCGGTCGAGGTGCGGCTGCTTGTAGCGGAGGACGAGCACGCCGATTGACACGATCACGAACGCGAAGAGGGTGCCGATGCTGACCAGCTCGCCCAGGATGCCGATCGGGGTGAAGCCGGCGGCGATGCACACGGCGAGGCCGGTCACGATGGTCGTGATGTACGGCGTGCGGAACTTCGGGTGCACCTTCCGCGCCCACGCCGGCAGCAGGCCGTCGTTGGCCATCGCGTAGAAGATGCGCGGCTGGCCGAGCAGCATCACGAGCATGACGGAGCTCAGGCCGGCGATGGCGCCGAGCTTGACGAGGAACGGCATGACGGCCAGCACGGGTTCGATGGCCGAGCCGGCGGCGCGGGCGCGGGCGGCGTCGATCGCCACGGCCATCGGGGCCGGGACGCCGAGCTCTTTGTACGGAACGAGCCCGACCATCACGCCGGACACCAGCACGTAGAGCACCGTGCAGACGGCGAGCGAGCCCAGGATCCCGATGGGCATGTCGCGCTGGGGGTTCCGGCTCTCCTGCGCCGCGGTCGACACGGCATCGAAGCCGATGTAGGCGAAGAAGATCACCCCGGCGCCGCGCAGCACGCCGCTCCAGCCGTAGAAGCCGAACTGGCCGGTGTTCTCCGGGATGAACGGCCGCCAGTTGTCGGCCACGACGAACAACCCGCCGGCGCCGATGACGAGCAGCACCACGGCGACCTTCACGATGACGATCGCCGCGTTGACGTTGGCCGACTCTTTGATCCCGATGACCAGGAGGGTCGTGACCAGGCTCAGGATGATCACCGCCGGGAGGTTGAAGACGGCCGTCACCGCGGTGCCGTCCTCGAGCAGCACCCGCGTGCCCGGGGCGGCGCTCAGGGCGGCGGGGAACTGGATGCCGAAGTCGTGCAGGATGCTCACCAGGTAGCCGGACCAGCCGACGGCCACCGTCGCCGAGCCGAGGGCGTACTCGAGGATCAGGTCCCAGCCGATGATCCACGCGAAGAACTCGCCGAGCGTGGCGTAACCGTAGGTGTAGGCCGACCCGGCGATGGGCACCGTTGACGCGAATTCGGCGTAGCACAGGCCCGCGAGGGCGCTCACGAGGCCCGCCAGCACCATCGACAGGACGATGGCCGGCCCCGCGTAGGCGGCGGCGGCCTGTCCGGTCAGGACGAAGATGCCCGCCCCGATGATCGCGCCGACGCCCAGGGTGACCAGGTTGACCGGGCCCAGGACCCGTTTCAGGGAGTGCTCGCCCGACTCCTGCGCCTCCGCCCGCAACTGCTCGATCGACTTAGTGGCGAACAGGGACATGGCTGGTCTCGCCTCCTTCGGTGATGCGCATCCCGTAGAACGACCGGTAGACGAACGCCAGGGCGGCGGCGAAGAAGATCGCCGAGAGCGTCCGGCTCGCGACCGCGCCGGCATCCAGGGTGAGCTTGACCGCCAGCTCGACGGCCAGGAGGCCGAAGAGCGTCGTGAACTTGATGATGGGGTTCATGGCCACCGAGGACGTGTCCTTGAACGGGTCGCCGACCGTGTCGCCGACGACGGTGGCGGCGTGCAGCTCGGTGCCCTTCTGCTGCAGCTCCACCTCCACGATCTTCTTGGCGTTGTCCCACGCCCCGCCCGCGTTGGCCATGAAGATCGCCTGGAACAGCCCGAACAGCGCGATCGAGACGAGATAGCCGATGAAGAAGTACGGCTCGAAGAAGGCGAACGCCAACGTCGCGAAGAAGACGGCGAGGAAAATGTTGAACATGCCCCGCTGCGCGTAGTGCGTGCAGATTTCGACGACGCGCTTGCTGTCGGCCACCGACGCCCGGGTCGTCCCCTCCAGGCGGATGTTCCGCTTGATGAACTCCACCGCGCGGTGCGCCCCGGTCGTCACCGCCTGCATCGAGGCGCCGGTGAACCAGTAGATGACGCACCCGCCCGTGATTAGGCCGAGCAGGAACGGCGGGTGCAACACGGAGAGCCGGTCCAGGTTGGTCGTCAGCCCTTCGGTGAGCAGGACGATGATCGAGAAGATCATGGTCGTGGCGCCCACCACGGCCGTGCCGATGAGCACCGGTTTGGCGGTCGCCTTGAAGGTGTTGCCCGCGCCGTCGTTCGCCTCGAGGAGGTGCTTGGCCCGCGCGAAGTCGACCTCGAGCCCGTAGGTGCGCCGGAGCTCGTCGTGGATGCCCGGAATCTGCTCGATGACCGACAGCTCGAAGACCGACTGGGCGTTGTCGGTCACGGGGCCGTACGAGTCGACGGCGATCGTCACGGGCCCCATCCCGAGGAAGCCGAACGCCACGAGCCCGAAGGCGAACACGGCGGGGGCCGCCATCAGGGCCGCCAGCCCCTGGACGCTCACGAAGTAGGCCCCGCCCATGAGCAACAGGATGCCAAGGCCGAGCCAGAACGAGCTGAAATTGCCCGCCACGAGCCCCGACAGGATGTTGAGCGAGGTCCCGCCCTCCCGCGACGAGTTCAGGATCTCCCGCACGTGGCGCGACTCGGTCGAGGTGAACACCTTGACCAGCTCCGGGATGATCGCGCCGGCGAGCGTGCCGCACGTGATGATCGTCGACAGCTTCCACCACAGCGTGCCGTCGCCCAGGCCGCGGATGAGCAGCCACGACACCGCGTACGTGAGCGCCACGGAGACGAACGAGGTCACCCACACGAGCGACGTGAGCGGCTGCTCGAAGTCCAGCTCGGTGGCGTCGCGGTAGCGGCGGTGCGCGACCCGCTCGTTCGCGAAGTAGGCGAGGCCGCTCGCCACGATCATGGTCACCCGCATCATGAAGATCCAGACGAGCAACTGGACCTGCACCAGCGGGTCGTGCACCGCGAGCAGAATGAACGTGATGAGCGCCACGCCCGTCACGCCGTAGGTCTCGAACCCGTCGGCGCTCGGCCCGATCGAGTCGCCGGCGTTGTCCCCCGTGCAGTCCGCGATCACCCCGGGGTTGCGCGCATCGTCCTCCTTGATCCGGAAGACGATCTTCATGAGGTCCGAACCGATGTCGGCGATCTTCGTGAAGATGCCGCCCGCGATCCGGAGCGCCGCCGCCGCCATCGATTCGCCGATGGCGAAGCCGATGAAGCACGGCCCGGCGTAGTCGGCCGGGATGAACAGCAGGATGCACAGCATCATGAACAGCTCGACCGAGATGAGCAGCATCCCGATGCTCATCCCCGCCTTGAGGGGAATGGCGTGGATCGGCAGCGGCCGGCCCGCCAGCGCCGCGAACGCCGTGCGCGAATTCGCGTAGGTGTTCACCCGGATGCCGAACCACGCGATGCCGTAGCTGCCCGCGATGCCGATCAGGCTGAAGAGCAGAATGATCGCGACCTTGATCGGCTCGAAGCGCAGCAACACGCCGAAGTAGAGGAGGATGACGAGACCGATGAACGCCTCGAGAATCAGGATGAACTTGCCCTGGGTGACGAGATAGGTCTTGCAGGTCTCCCAGATGAGTTCCGAGATCTCCCGCATCGCGCCGTGCACCGGCGCCCGCTTGAGCTGCGCCAGGATCGTTAAGCCGAACACGAACCCCAGGGCGCACACCACGAGCCCGAGCGCCAGCAGCGTCCAGCCGTCCAGCCCGAGAAACGTCGCCTGCGTCAGGTCGGGCAGCACGAGCGACGCTTCGCCGCCCCCGTGCCGCGCCACCTCGCCGCCCTGCGGCGCCGCTTGCGCCCAGCCCGACGAGGCGACCAGCCCCGCCAGCGCCATCACCCCTCCACGCATGAACCCGGACATTCCGATCCTCCACCGGCGGGCCTCGGCGGCCCGCCCGACCTACAACTCTACCTGCGCCTCTCGCGTTGCCCGGCGAGCCGACAGGCCCCACACGACGTACCGCCCCGACGGGCGGCGCGATCGCGGCGACCCTCTCTGACAGGGCGGCAGCGCGGCAAGGGCCCCCTACCGACGCGTCCGCCTCGCCGCGCTCCCCGTCCGGCCGACAGGCGCGCTCACCGCACGGCCTCCAGGAGGGCCGAGGCGTGCGGCTGGACGAGCAGCTTCACGTCGGGCGGCAGCGAGCGGTAGAGCGCCTCGGCGTCGGCCGGCGCGAGCACCACGCGAAGCCGCACGAGTTCACCCGCCGGGGGCCGGATCGCCGCGACCGCGTCGCGCCACCGGGCCGCCCACCAGGTGGTGAAGCGCGCCCACCGGCTCGACGGATCCGCCTCCCGCGGTCGGATTTCGACCGCCGGCCCCTGGCGGAAGCGAATATGGTAACGCATCGGGACGGGATACGCCTCTTCGGGCGTCGGCGGGATGACGGGCGCGGACGGCGCCGCCCCGGCCTTCTCGGCGCGCCCCGGCGGTGGGGCGGTGATCTCGATCCGGTCGATCTCCCGCGGCGGGTCGAGCGTGCCGTGGGCGAACACGACGCCGATCCACGCGGCCCGCGGCCGGCGCCGCACGAAGGCCACGCGCGGCTCGCCCACCGAGAGACCGAGCACCGGGTAGCGGCGCAGCTCCGCGCCGTTCAGCATCAAGGTCAAGTCGGGCACGGTCGGGTCGAGCACCAGGTAGAACTCGCGGCCGGCCGCCAGCGCCACCAGCTTCTCGAGGGCCGCGTTCTCCGCGGCGAGCCGCCCCGCCCGGCGGGCGAGAGCCTCCGCGGCCGCCTGGCCGGCGTGCGCCCCGCCCGGAACCGCGAGCCACGCCGTGACCGCGACCACGAGCCGCCACTTCGGCCGCCGCCATCGCGTGCTCAGGGGCATCGCCGTCGCCCTCAGTAGATGAAAATCGGGGTCCCGACGGGCGCCATCGCGTAGAGCTTCCGCAGGTCGTCGCGCCCCAGGCGGATGCATCCGTGGGTGACGCTGCGGCCGAGGAGGCGCTCGTACAGCGTGCCGTGAATCATGTAGCCGTTGCCGAAGTACAGGGCGTACTCGCCGAGGGTGCCGTACTCGAAACGCTCCGCGGCGTTGGTCGGGATCGGCTCGCCCTCCTCGACGAAGGCCCAGTCGGGCTTGCGCCAGACGGGATTTTCGATCTTCGACAGCACCCGGAAGCGCCCCCGAGGGGTGTCGAACACCCACGTGCGACCCGACGCGCCTTCTTTCAGCACCATCCCTGACCCGGCCGAGCACACCGCCTCCAGCAGGACCTCGCCGTCTTTCCGCACGGCCAGCCGGTTGTGGGTCTGGTCGATCACGATGTAGAGGC
>CAYZKQ010000128.1:0-9645 GCA_964478975.1 uncultured Vicinamibacterales bacterium
CGCCCCGGCGGACCTCGCCGAGGTCGGCGCCGCCGCCGCGCCGCTTTCCGCCTGCAGGCGCTCGATGAGCTCGGTGAGCGGCACGAGCTTCCGCAGGTGGATCCAGCGGAGGAGCGCCATCTCCAGGTGATAGCGCGGCTCCGCCGACGTTCGCACCTCGAACTCGGCGCGACTCAGGACGTCGAAGGCGCGCATCAGGTCTTCGCCCGAGAACCGGTCGGCGAGGGTCGCCAGGCGGTCCCGCTCGGCCTCGGCGGCGATCTCCGGGTCGGCCAGGCGGCTCGGGTCGATCTTGACGACCATCAGGTCGCGCACGAGGCGCGCCAGCTCGCGGCACACCAGGCGCAGGTCGTCGCCCGCCTCGACTGCGCGGCCGACCAGCTCGAAGACCCTGGCGGCGTCCTCGCGGGCGACCGTCTCGGCGATCTCGAGCAGCAAATCGCGGCGCACCAGCCCCAGGACCGCCGCGACCTCCGCCACGCCGACGCGCCCGCGCGCGAAGGCGGCGACCTGGTCGAGGGCGCTCAGCGCGTCGCGCAGGCTGCCCGCCGCCGTGCGGGCCAGCGCCGCGAGCGCCGCCTCGTCCACCTCGATCCCCTCCGCCTTCGCGATCGCCCGCAGGCGGTCCACGATGGCGGTGAACCCGAGCGCGCGCAGCTCGAAGACGAGCGCCCGCGACTGGATCGTCTGCGGCACCTTTTCGAGTTCGGTCGTCGCCATCATGAAGACGACGTGCGGCGGCGGTTCCTCGATGGACTTGAGCAGCGCGTCGAAGGAGCTCCCCGAGAGCCGGTGCACCTCGTCGATGATGAACACCTTGTAGCGGTCGCGCACCGGGGCCAGCCCCAGGCCGGCGATGATGATCTCCCGCACCTTGTCGACCTGGGTGTGCGTGGCGGCGTCGAGCTCGAGCACGTCGATGTCGCGCCCCTCGGCGATCTCGACGCACGCGTCGCACCGGCCGCACGGGTCCGGCGTCGGCCCCTGCGCGCAGTTGAGCGCCCGCGCCAGAATCCGCGCGGTCGTCGTCTTGCCCACCCCGCGCGGGCCGGCGAAGATGAACGCCTGCGCGATGCGCCCGCTCGCCAGTGCATTCTGCAGCGTCTCGGTCACGCCGCGCTGGCCGATCACGTCGGCGAACCGCTGCGGCCGGTACTTGCGGGCGAGCACCTGGTAGGCCATGCGGGGATCGTGGGCGACCGCGTCTCCGCCGGATCGCGGCCCGGCCGGCCTGCGGCACAGGTCACGGCCTGCTTAGCGCTGCTGCCTTCCGGCCCTGACGCGGTTCGCAGGGTGAGCTTGCCCAGGGTCCGGGCCGCGATCCGACGCACCGGCGCGCGCGCGCCGGTCTTCCGGAACGCCCCAGTCTACCGTACGGCGTCCGCGCGGTCGATCCATCGGCCCCCGGGCGCCACCGCCGAGCCGGCTCCGGCGTCCCGATTCGGCGGCGTCCGGCTTCCGGAGTATCCTGGCACCCGACGCATGGCGTTCCGCCGCGCCCCCTGGGCACCGGTCGGCCGCGGGACCCTGACGGCGTGGCTTGTCTTCTACGCCGCGTTTCTCGTCCATGCGCTGGCCGACCGGGACGGGTTTCTCCTCCTCAATCCCGTCAATTTCGTCTTTCACGAGGCCGGGCACGTCATCCTGGGACTCTTCGGCCCGACCGCCGCGCTCTGGGGCGGCACCCTCGTCCAGCTACTCGTCCCGCTCCTCGCCTGGGCGGCCTTCGCCGCGCGGCGCGACCCGGCGGGCGCGGCTTTCGGGGCGTTCTGGTTCTTCGAGAACTGGCTCGAGGTCGCCGTCTACATGGCCGACGCCCGCCGCCAGGCCCTCCCGCTCGTGGTGATCGGCGACCCCGCGGACCCGCACGACTGGCACGCCATCCTGTCGCAGCTCGGGCTGCTGGCGTACGACACGCGCATCGCTGCGGCGTGCCGCGCCCTGGGCTGGGCCGGGATGCTGGCGAGCGCCCTCTGGCTGGCGGGGCGCGCCCGCGGCGCGCGGGTGGTTAGAACCGCGCCCCGACCGTGACGTCGAAGCGGCGCGCCGGCATCCGGTAGTACTGGGCGTCGCCGAGCTCGCTTTCCGACACCGGGTCGCGGCGGTTGCCCAGGTTCCGGCCGTCGACGCGAATCTCGTAGCGGCCGAAGCGGTACCCGAGACCTCGTGGCCGATGATCTGCGCCAGGCGCGCGGTGTCGAGCGTCCCCGGGATCGGCGTGCCCGCCGCGCCGGCGCCGGGGCGCCGGGAAGGCGTCTTGCCGATCAACGCGAGCGCCGGGGCGATGCGCCTCGCGAGGTCCGCGGGCGGGCCGTGACCGTGGACGTGCAAGTAGAAGAGGCGAGGCGTCTCGCAAAAGAAGTGGTTGTGCAGCGCCGTGACGTCCAGGCCGCTGGCCAGAACCGCGGACATCACCGGGTTCACCTCGTCCTCGGTCAGGACCAGGTCCCCCATCATGATGTCGCCGCGATCGCCCCGGGTGAGGGCGATCCACCCGCTGAACCCCAGCGCCGTCGGCGCCGCCACGCCGGCGACCGCGACCTCGAGGTCGTCCCTCGGGATGTTCACCTTGAGCACGCCGTCTTTGAAGTCACCCGGGCGCCCGAGGATGTTCAGCACCGCGGCGTAGTCGGGTGGCATCTCTTGTGCCGACACGGGCAGCGCGGTGATCAGGGCGGTTGCCAGGACCGCAACGATGCACATGGCGCCGGTGCCTTCAGCCTACCTCAGGCCGCCGGCGGCCCGGGCCTCGCGCAAGCGGCCGCCTGGTCGTCCGCAGTTCGGGTGGGCCAGAGCGGCCGGCGGTTGCCCTTCATAACGCCGCGGCCCTGCCCGGCGGGTTCACCCGTATACTGAAGAGACGGCTGGAGGCGGGCGAAGGCGGCGCGGCGGCCGAGGCCCCAGTCGCCGGCGCCATCGGCCCGTGGCGTTCTCGCTGTTGCGCCGTCCGGCCCGATCGGAGAGATGTCCGAGTGGTTGAAGGAGCACGCTTGGAAAGCGTGTGTACGGGAAACCGTACCGCGGGTTCGAATCCCGCTCTCTCCGCCACTTCGCCGGTCCGCCCTCCCCCCTCACCATCTGTCGCCCTGGAGCCGTACGGCCGAAAACCAGACTGGGCCGCGCTCCCGGCCGGCCAGGGCGACCATGCCGCGCAACACGGAACTCATCCGCCAGTGGGAAATCCTTCGCGCTCTCGATGCCGCGCGCTACGGTGTGACCATTCACAGCCTGGCGACCCAGCAGGGCGTGAGCACGCGCACCATTCGCCGCGATCTCGACGCGCTGCTCCGGGCCGGTTTTCCGCTCTATTGCGAGAAGGTCAGCGGAACGGCCAAGTGGAAGCTCAGCGCCCGGCCGTTTCAGGCGCTCACCGGCGTCGGGTTCAGCCTCGTGGAGCTGGCCGCACTTTATCTGGGCCGGTCGCTGCTCGTCGCGCTCACCGGCACGCCCTTCGGTCGCGACGTGCAGGGCGCGCTCGAGAAGCTGGCGGCGGTCCTGCCGGAGCGGATGAGAGGGTACCTCGACCGCCTCCGGCTGGTCGTGGCGGCGAAGGCGGCGCCGCGGAAGCGGCACGACGAGCGGCGGACGCGCGTGCTGGCGGCGAAGTTGCTCGAGGCGTCGCTCCACCAGCGTCGCGCCCGGATGCGCTACCACTCCTTCTCGAGCCGGCGCGTCAAGGACTACGTCGTCGATCCCTACCGCCTCGTGTATGCCCACGGCGGTCTGTACCTGTGGGCGTACGTCGAGCAGTACCGGCAGATCCGGACATTCGCCCTCGAGCGCGTCCGGGGCGTGACGCTTCTGGAGGAGCGCTTCGAGCCCCGACCCGGCGCGGACGCCGAGCCGTTCGCGCATTCCCTCGGCGCCCACAGCGGCGCGCCGCGGACCGTCGAGATCGATTTCGACGCGCGCCTCGCCGACTACATCCGCGAGCGCGAGTGGCATCCGAGCCAGCGCCTCCTCGAGCGGCCCGATGGGAGTGTCCGGCTGGTCCTGCAGGTCGCCATCGACAGCAGCCTGCGGAGCTGGATTCTGGGCTTCGGGCCCCTCGCGCGCGTAATCTCCCCGCCGCCGCTCGTCGAGGAGATCGCCGAGCAGATCCAGCGCATGCGCGAGCGTTACGCGGCGCACCTCGACTTCGGCCTGACTGCACTCGACCCCAGCCTGTTGCCGTGGCTGCCCTTCGGCGAGCAGGCCGAAAGCCTGCACGCGCCCTAGCACGGACCCCCTGCATGGCGCCATCCCTCGCCCGCTAGAAACGGTCGACCTGAGCCGTCAGGGCGCGTGTTCCCGCCCACACGCGCATCCTCCCTCGGGCCGAACGAAGTGTGACCAGACCTGACACAGTGCCTCCTTACGATGGGGCCCAGCCGGAATCTGCGATGACCCACGCCGACCAGCCGAGCGAACACCGGCGAGTGGTGCTCACCGGCCGCCGACTTCCGTCCGATACCCATGACCGTGCGGAACTCGTACCTCGTCTGCTACGACATCAGCGACGAGCGGCGCCTGGCCAAAGTCGCCAAGGCGATGCGAAACTTCGGCGACCGCATCCAGTACTCCGTCTTCGAGTGCCAGTTCACCCCCGCCGACCTCGCCCGCTGCCGCCATCGGCTGAGCGAGCTCATCGACCATCGCGCCGACCAGGTCCTCTTCGTGGACCTCGGCCCGGTGGAGGGCCGCGGCGAGCGCGTCATCACCGCCCTCGGGCGCGCTTACACCCCCTTCGACAGCCCCTGCATCGTCGTCGACGGATTGCGGGACGCGTGAGGCCTCCCGGGGCAGCCCCACCCACCTGGCTCCCGTTTCGTTCAGGCCTATCGAGCGCGCACGCTGCGCCCGAAAGAAAAAGCGCCGAGGCCATGTCTGGAGTCCCCGACCCGGCCGCCGAGCGACCGCTGCTGCCGGCGCGGGCCCTGGCTGTCAAAGCTGAGCTTCGGGCGGAAGCTGAGCCGCAAGGGCGCGCCGCCGTGCCCGACTACCTGCCGGCTCGGATGCTCAACGAGTTCGTCTACTGCCCCCGCCTGTTTTTCTACGAGTGGGTCGAGGGCGTTTTCGCCCACAGTGCGGACACCCTCGAAGGTGCGTTCCGCCACGAGACGCTCGAGCGCCGCGAGGACGAGCTGGCGCCGGCCGCCGAGCTCGCGGGCGAGGAGAAGATCCACTCTCGGTCCGTGATGCTCTCGAGCGATACCCACGGGCTGATCGCGAAGATCGACCTCGTCGAGGGGGAAAGCGGGGTCGTGACACCCATCGATTACAAGAAGGGCTCCCCTCGCCGGGGCGAAGAGGGCGTGCAAGCGTGGCCGGCCGACCGTGTGCAGCTCTGCGCCCAGGCCCTCGTGCTTCGCGACAACGGCTATCGCGTAGACGAGGCCATCGCCTACTACCATGAAACGAAGCAGCGCGTGCGCGTCCCCGTGGACGAAGCGCTCGTTCGGGAGACGCTCGACGCCCTCGCGGCGGCCCGCCGGGTCGCCGAGCTGGGCCGGATTCCGCCGCCCCTCGTCGACAGTCCCAAGTGCCCCCGCTGTTCGCTCGTGGGCATCTGTCTGCCCGACGAGACGCTCGCCGCCATGCAGGCGCGCGAAGCGGCCGGCGACGGCGAGCAGCTCGCGCTCTTCGACCTGCGAGAGACACCCTTCGACCTGCCTAGGCGCCCACCGGTGCAGGAGGTCCGGCGGCTGGTGCCGGCGAGAGACGACCTGCGGCCCCTGTACGTCGCGGGCCACGGCTACAGCGTCGGGAAGTCCGGCGACGTGCTCCAGGTGCGCGAGAAAGGACAGCTCGTCCAGGAAGTTCGCATCAAGGACATCTCCCAGGTGAACATCCTGGGCAACGCGTCGATCTCCTCGGCGGCCGTCCATGCGCTCTGCGACGCCGAGAAGCCCCTCGCGTATTTCTCGACGGGGGGATGGTTCTACGGCTTGACTCAGGGGCTGGGGCTCAAGAACGTCTTTCTGCGCCGCGAACAGTTCCGGCGTGCTGACGATGAGCTGTTTTGTGTGGGGTTGGCCCGCGAGCTCGTGGCCACCAAGATCCGGAACCAACGCACCCTCCTCCAGCGCAACCACGTCGAACCCCCCGCGCGGGCGCTCGACGCCCTCAGACGCCTCGCGCAGCAGGCGCGCGCGGCCGGGAATCTGGACGAGCTGCTCGGCATCGAGGGTGCGGCGGCGGCGGTGTACTTCGCCAACTTCGCCGGCATGGTGAAGCTCGAGGACGAAGCCGAGCGTCCCCCGTTCGATTTCACCAAGCGCAACCGGCGGCCGCCGCGCGACCCGATCAACGCGCTGCTCTCGCTCGGCTACAGCTTGCTCGTGCGGGACCTCACCGTGGTGTGTGCCGCCGTCGGGTTCGACCCCTTCGTCGGATTCTTCCATCAGCCGCGCTTCGGCCGTCCCGCGCTGGCCCTGGACCTGATGGAGGGTTTCCGCCCGTTGATCGTCGATTCGGCGGTCCTGACGGCGATCAATACGCGCATGGTCGGGCCGGAGGAGTTTGTCCGTGTTGGGTCCGCTGTGGCGCTCACCGCGAAGGGTCGGCGGCGCTTTCTGCACGCCTACGAGCAGCGGATGGATACGCTGGTGACCCATCCCCTGTTCGGCTATCGCGTCAATTATCGGCGCGTGCTTGAGATCCAGGCGCGGCTTCTCGCGCGCGTCGTCAGCGGCGAGATTTCGCGATACGAGGGATTCGAGACGAGGTGACCGCTGAGCTGTGCGGTTACAGCGGATTCGTGAGGACGAGGAGAGGCTTGCCAAGACCCGTGCGGACCGGTTTAGAATCTCGGCGGCGTTCGTTCGCGGCGACAATCCAGCACAACCGGAGGCTCTCGGGCGGCGGGACCGGCGTTCCGAGGGGTGCAGGAAGACGGGGAGTCTGCGGTCGGGTTGCAGCCGCAATTCGACCGCATCCGCCGTGGTCACGCCCATCCCGCAGCGGCAGCTCCGGCGCCCCGTCGGGTACGAGGAGCGCGGCGGTTGACGAAATTCGGGACAGACGTTCGCGGAGGGAGTCATGACACACTTGACGGTCGGTGAGGTCGAGCGTGCCGTAGCAGGTTCAGCGGCTGCGTTCCGGTGTCGGCGCAGGTTACAGCCGGCGGGAGGGCCAGGGGATAAGGTGTTCCCACCCACATTCGCTGGCGCCGTCTATGCTGTCGAGGCACGGCGTGTGCCCGGGCGCGAGGCGCCGGTCACGTGTGTACTGCTCGACAGTGTCCAGAGCCAGGCCAACCGGATGGAGCTGGCGCTGCAGGAGGCGGTGGAAGCGGGCAAGGTCGCGTTGCCGCTGGTCGTGGTGGATTTCTCCGACCACGACCCCACGGGCGACCTCGAGGCGGACAAAGCTGCCGGCCGGCTGATCGAGAAGGTCGGGCGCATCACGAGCCTCCAGGTACCCCATCGTCTGGCGGATGCGATCCTGCGCGACAGCGAGCTCGACGGCGTGCCGTTCCGGAAATCGGCGAAAGGGACGGCGCTCAACGTTGCCAGTCCAGCCAATGCGACGCCCCTGTTCGAGCTCTGTCCCACGGCGCTGGTGTTCGGCATGTGGGACTCGACCGGGCCCAAAGGAGGGTTGGGTGCCAAGTTCGAGCGGGCGATGGTGTCGGAGATCGTGGGCATAGGAGCCGAATGGCGCGAGGAGTACCGGGCTCGCGGAGTACGGCGCGACCCGCTGGAGATCAGCAAGAACGTGCTGGTGTTGCGGAACGAGGACAAGTCGTTGCGAAGGGTCGCCGAGGGCAAAGAGAAGGGTGCGGTCCGGCCGTCGGAGATCAACCACTCGAGCGTACCCTTCGAGTCGCCCAACTCCGGGGTGACCATCGAGTACGCCGAGCAAATTACCACCCTCTCGCTCATCTGTCTCAGGCGGTTGCGCTTCCCGGTCGGCGGCCGGTCCAGCCCGGAGGTGGACGTGGCGGCCCGCACCGTGTTGGCAGCTCTGGGGCTCGCCGCCGCCGCTTTGGCCTTCGAGGCGGGGACCGATTTGCGCTCCCGGTGTCTTCTCTGGCCTGACGGGCCGATGGTGTGGGAGCTGTTGGATCGCCCGGGGGCCGAGCCGCAGAAATTCACGCTGACCAGCGACGCGGCTCTGGAGCTGGTCCGGGGGGCGATTGCCCAGGCGAAGGAACGGGGACTGCCCTGGCCGGAGGAGCCGCTGGTCCTCAAGCCCTCTTCGGGGCTCGTCGAGCTCGTGCGCCGCAGTCAACTCGAGGCGGCGAAGGAGCCGGTCGCGGCGGCGTGAGGCGAAGATGCTCGCGCTCGGCATTCGGTACTTGAACGGGTTCTCGGCGGCGTGCGAGGTCGAGGCGCGGGAGCCGGGGCGGGAGCGGGCCGAGTGGCCGCCGCATCCGGCGCGGGTGTTCATGGCGCTCGTGGCGGCGCATTTCGAGACGGGGGCGGACCCGGCGGAGCGACAAGCGCTGCTCTGGCTGGAGGCGCTCCCGCCCCCTTCTCTCAGGGCATCGGCAGCGCTGCAGCGGACGGTCGTCACGCACTACGTCCCGGTCAATGACAAAGCGGGCGATAAGTCGAACCCCCCCACCGCGATCATTCAATCCGCGCCGCAACTCGCGCGCGACCGGCAGCCCCGGAGCTTTGCGCGCACCTGGCTCGACGAGGAGCTCGTGTATCTGGTCTGGCCGGAGGCGGTGGCGCCCGAGTCCGTGGCGCGGGCGCTCCAGGCGTTGGCGGCCAAGGTGACGCGCATCGGCCACTCCATGTCGCTGGTGCAGATGTGGCTGGCGGCGGCGGAAGAGATCGGCGAAGTCAACTGGGTTCCCAATGACGAACGGGCGGAACTGCAGCTTCGGGTGGTCGGTCCAGGCACGCTCGAAGAGCTCGAGCGTCGTTATAACGGCGCCGCGGCTGATGTATGGGCGTCGCTGATGCTCGCCGCGGAGGACGACACCGACAGGACGGTGCAGCGAGCGGCGCGAAAGCGCCTGGAAGACGAATTCGGCGGCGAGTCGCCGCCGCGGCTTCGGCCGCAAATCGCCTTTTACCAGGGGTACGCGCGCCCTGCCGAGCGAGGTCGGGCGGTGGAGGCTTCGGCCTCGGTCTTCAGTCCCTATTTGGTCGTCTTCGCGCTCGAGCGTCGGAGCGGGCCGTACGTGCGGCTCGGCTTGAGGAGCGTCGCGCAGGTGGCGCAGCGCTGGCGGGAGGCGCTGGTGAGCCAGGCGAACGACATGCCGGATCGCGTGCGGGAGGTGGTAAGCGGTCATGCCTCGGATGGCGGACCGCTCGAGCGGCCGCATCTGGCCTTCGTGCCGATGGCGTTCGTGGGCGATCCCCATGCCGACGGACACTTGTTGGGAGTCGCGGTTGCGCTGCCTCGCGACTTGGCGGCCGAGGATCGGCGCCAGGTGCTTCGCCTGCTCGGCCGCGTGCCCGAGCTCAAGCTCGGCGCCCTGGGCGTTTGGGAGCTCGTGCGCGAGCTGGGGGATCGGCCCCCGTGGAATCTCCGCGCCGAGGCATGGACCGCGCATCCGGACGGCGCCACCCACTGGGCCACCGTGACGCCGGTGGCGTTCGACCGCCATCCCAAGGCGAACGACCGCGCGGAGTATCAGCGGGAAGTTTCCGGGATGATCGGGGACGCGTGTGTGGCGGTCGGTCTACCGCGGCCGCGGGAGGTGAT
>CAYZKQ010000129.1:0-9645 GCA_964478975.1 uncultured Vicinamibacterales bacterium
TCGATGTTCGTGACGACCGCGCAGGCCGAGGCGCCGCCGGCCGCCCGCGGAGCCCAGGCGCCCGTCACGGTGCAGATCGATTTCGATGGGCTCTCGCGGCGCATCGTCTCGGTCCCCGGCGTCCCCGTGCGGCGCTACTCGCAACTGCGCGCGGGCGTCGCCGGCACCGTGTACTACCTCGAAGCCCCGGCCGGCGGCGGGCGCGGCGGACCGGGCGGTCCCGGGGAGGGCGGCGGGAGCACGCTGCACCGCTACCGGCTGAGCGAGCGGCGCGCGAGCGTGTTCGTCACCGGCGTCGCGGACTACACCCTGAGCGCCGACGGCCACAAGCTGCTCTATCGCGCCGGCGGCGGGGGCGGCGGTCGGGGCGGCCGCGGCGGCGCGCCCGGCGGAGGGCCCAGCCTCTTCCTCGTGGACGCCGATCGGAACCCGCCGCAGCCGGGCCAGGGCCGCCTCAATGTCCGGCTGGAAATGTATCTCGAGCCCCGCGAGGAATTCCGCCAGATCTTCAACGAGGGGTGGCGGATTCAGCGCGATTACCTCTACGTACCGAACCTGCACGGCACCGACTGGCCCAAGATGAAGGACCTGTACGGGCAGTTCCTGCCGTACGTGAACCACCGCGCCGACCTCAATTACCTGCTCGACAACATGGGCGCCGAGATCGCCGTCGGGCACTCGTACGTCCGCGGGGGAGCCATGCCCGACGTGCCGGACTCGCGCGGCGGCCTGCTCGGGGCGGATTTCACCATCGACAACGGCCGCTACCGCATCACGCGCATCTACGACACCGAGAGCTGGAACCCCGAACTCCGGGCGCCGCTCGCCGAGCCCGGTGTGGACGTGAACGTCGGCGACTACATCCTGGCGATCGACGGCGTCGAGCTCCGCGCGCCCGACAACATCTATCGCCTGCTCGACGGCACCGCGAACCGCCAGACGGTCCTCACGGTCAACAGCAAGCCGACCCTCGAGGGCGCCCGCCAGGTCACTGTCGTCCCGGTGGCCAGCGAGCAGGGCCTGCGGACGCGGGCCTGGGTCGAGCACAACCGCCGGCTGGTCGACAAGCGCTCGAACGGCCGCCTCGCCTACGTCTATCTGCCCAACACCGGCCAGGGCGGCTACCAGAGCTTCAACCGGTACTACTTCGCGCAGCAGGATAAGCAAGGCGTGATCATCGACGAGCGGTTCAACGGGGGCGGGTCGGCGGCCGACTACATCATCGAGATCCTCGGCCGCGACTTCGACGGCTACTTCAACAACGTCGCCGGCGACCGCTATCCGTTCACGAGCCCGTCGGCGGGCATCTGGGGACCGAAGGTCATGATCATCAACGAGATGGCCGGCTCGGGCGGCGACCTGATGCCCTACATGTTCAAGCGCCGCAAGATCGGCCCCCTCGTCGGCAAGCGCACCTGGGGCGGGCTCGTGCACACGGCCGACACGCCGCCGTTCGTCGACGGCGGCTCCATGATCGCGCCGCGGGGCGGGTTCTTCACGCGCGAGGGCCGCTGGGCCGTCGAGAACGAAGGCGTCGCGCCCGACATCGACGTCGAGAACTGGCCGAAGGACGTCATCGCCGGACGCGACCCGCAGCTCGAACGCGCCGTCGAGGAAGCGCTCCGGCTGCTCGCCGCCAACCCCGTGAAGCGCTTGACGACGGAACCGCCGCCGCCGACGTGGGGTAAACGGAAAGCTTCGGGCGGATAGCCGGGTGAGGGGGCCTCACCCGGCCTTCCGCAGCGTCCGCACCGGCCGCCCGACCACCTGGCCGCCGACTTCTACGATGGCCCGCACGAGGTAGTCGCCGGGGGGGAGCGGCGCCACGGGCAGCACGCCGTAGGTGATCCGCAAGTCGCCGGGCGAGGGCCCGGGGCTCTGCGCGGGCACCGTCACGAGCGGCGGGGCGTCCTCCGACTGGAGCAGCTCGAAGGCCACCTGGAGGTCCGTCGTCCGGGACGCCCCATACACTTCGAGGTAGGCCACCGCCGCCGGCTCCTCGGTAAACTGCAGCCGCGGCGCGAAGGACCCGTCGGGGACGACCCCGAGCAGCAGCGCGCTCAATCGCAGCGCCCCCGCCCGCGTCACCTGGGCCTCGATCTCCTCGTCGACGGTCCCCCGCCGGCCGGTGGTGTCGACCGCGGCGACCCGCACCCGGTAGGTTCCCGGAGCCGCCACCACCGCGGCGGTGACCGGCCGGCGCGCGGCGTCCTGGCGCTGGGCGGTCCACTGCGCCGCCAGCTTCCCTTCTTTCGTGAACAGCCCGACGGCGGCCGCCGCGAGCGTGGTGCCGGGCTCGGTCGGCTCGAAGATCGTGACAATCTTCACCCGGTCATCGTCGGGGTTCCGCGCGGCGAAGGACGCGGCGCGCAGCGGCAGGTCGCGGTAGGGCCGGCCCACGCGCAGCATCTCGCGCGGGTTCGGAGGCCGCGTGGCCGCGGTCTGGGGGCGCGGCTTGGGGATCGTGACTTCGGGCAGCGCCGACACTTTGACCCCGGGCCGGTCGACGCGCACCTCGACGCGCCGGCTCGACCCGTCTCGTTCTGCCGGGTCGGGCGCGAAGCGGACGAGGTAGAACGCCGACAGTTCGCGCGCCACCCGGTCCATCGTGCTTCCCGCGTCGCCGAGCACGCGGACCAGCTCGCCGCCGGCCACGCCGGCCAGGCTCTCGACGCCCGCGGCCAGCTCGGCCGTCGTGACGCCCGGCAGTTCCCGCTCGTCCATCACGTGGACGACGTAGAGGCTCGCCCGGGAAGCGACGGCTGCGGCGCCGAGCTGTCGAAAGTGCTCCGTCCGCACCTCGCAGAGGTCCGACGCCACACGCAGTTGGGCGAAGGTCTCGGCCGGCCGCGCGAGGCCCACCGAGAAGAAGACGACCGTCGCCGGCAGCTCGCCTTCCAGCAGCGCAAAGACGCGTTCGAGCGCTTCGAGCGTCAGGCGCGTGCGGCAGTTGATGTCCGACGTCGTCTCGCCCACCTGGGCGCGGCTCGCGAGGCCGGCGAGAGTCGCGAGCACGCGGTCGTGGTCCGTCGTGGGCCCCAGGTTCGCGCGCCCGAGGGGGACGGTGGCCAGCCCGATCCGGTGGTCCGCGGGCAGGGCGCGCACCAGGTGGCGGACCGCCTCGCGGACCGGCTGCTCGCGGCCCGGGGCGATCGAGTCTTCGTCCAGCACGATGAGAACGTCGCGCGCCACCTCACCGATGGCGTTGTCGGCGAACGGGCGCGGCAGCGTCCCCCCGGAGGTCCGCGCGCGCCCGGGACGAACGAGCTCGAGCGAGTGGATTTCGCGCACCCGTCCGCCGACGCGCAGCGTCACCTCGTCGCGCGCGAGGTCGAAAACGGGCTGGCCGTCGCTGCCGATGGCTCGGAAATCGACGGCCACCAGCGCTGGCGGCTCCGCCGAAGCGGCCGCCGCCTGACCCCTGGGCTGCGGCCCGGCCCGGAGCATCGCGGAGGGCGCGAGCACAGCGGCTGCACCGGCGAGTCCGAGGCAGAACCGGAGAAAACCGGCCGAGGGTCGCGACCGGGCACGGGTGCTCATGCGCCTACTTTACCCTCGATCGCCACCGAGCGCTTACCGGCGGCGCTGCCCGCCCGGGGGACGCGCCCCACCCCCCCGGGGCCGGCGGGCGCGGCCCCGGGGAGGATCGGAGGCTCCTCACCAGTTCACGCGGAGGACGATCTGGCCCAGGCGGCCTCCCGGGTCGAACGTGTTGCTCGGGTCGGTATAGCCCGAGGTCACCTGGAAGATGGTCGCGGCCGTGCCGGGGTTGGCCACCGCGTTGAAGTTGACGTTATCGAAGACGTTCATGACGTCCAGCCGGACTTCCAGGTTCGTGCGTCCCCTGAGCGGGAACTTCTTGGCCACGCTCATGTCGAAGCGCACGAAGACCGGACTGAACACGTAGTGGTGCCGCGGGGCGCAGTCGCCGGCCTTGAGCTGGATGCAGTCGGGCCCGTTGGCCGGCGCGATGTACCGGCCCTCGGGGACCCCGAGCGCCGAGTACCCCGTCGGCGACGTCGCGTCCACGTTGAACGCCCGGCGCGTGTTCAGGATGATGTCCTCGGGCAGCATCCAGACCGTCCGGACGCCCGTCGCCGGGTCCGTCGCGTAGCGGATCTTGAAGACCTTGCGGAGCTCCTCGAGCGTCATGCCGACGAGCCGCACGTTGCCCAGGTCGAGCAACCGGTTTTGGATCCGGCCGGCGCCGTGGAACTCCCAGCCGCCCAGCACGCCGTCGAGCCACCCGTTCCAATCGGACCCGAACCGCCGTCCGCGCCCGAAGGGCAGGATCCAGTTCCAGGTCGTCTTGAACGCGTGGCGGGGGACGGTCAGCCGCAGCTCGGGCACCCGGCCGTACCGCTCCCCGAGGTACTGGTCGTCGTACGCCACGGCGTACTGGTAGTTGGCCGTCATCTGCAAGCCCTTCGAGAACCGGCGGCGGAAGTCGACCTGCAGCGCGTCGTACTTGGTGAACGCGTCGCTCCGGTACACGCGCGCTTCGTCGACATCCGGGTTCACGATGAAGAAGTTGGGCGGCAGCCCCGCGGCGATCGCGTTGGCACGCCGCGCGGCGCTCCCGAACAGCCCGTACGACGAGTTGTCCGACGCGTGATTGTAGGGCTGCGGGTTGTACAGCGCGAGCTGGTTGATGAAGCTGCTGTTGCGGAAAAGCGACGACGTGTACACCGCCGGATTGGCGGCCTGCGACGCCGGGATGCCGCTGAAGTAGGCGAGGTAGATCGGCAGCGGCGAGGTGCCCGGCACGCCCGTATAGGCGAACGTGGCGCCCCGACCGGCCGCGAGGTTCGCCTGCAAGTTGGCCTGCGCGCGCTTGAACTCCTCGAGGAACCCGTTCTCGATGATGGTCACGTTCGGGCAGGGCGTGCCCGCGCCGCAGTTGCCGTTCAGGTCGACCTCGCTCCACACGTGTTCACCCCGCGTCCCGACGTACCGCACCTCGACGGCCATATCCCGTCCCAGGCTCCGCTGGAAGCTGGCGATGTAGGACCGCGCGAAGGACACCTGGATATCCGGGTGGAAGATGCGGATGTCGTTGGCGACCGTCGCCAGGATGGGATACGAGGGCGTCTGCGGGAACGGCGGCATCCACAACCGGTTCTCGTCGCGCAACAGGAGCGGCCACGGCTCGCCCGGCGGCACGAGATTGCCGAGCCCCACGTTGCGCTGGACCGGAATCGTGCTGCCCGGGTTGCCTCCGATGACGCCGGTGAAGACCGCCATGCCCTCGCGGTTGTAGCCCACCGAGTAGCCCGCGCGGAACGTGGCCTGCTCCGGGTCACCCAGCACCTGGCGCAGCCAGCCGGACTGGACGAGCGGCCGCCACGCGACCCCGATGTTGGGCGCGAAGTTGTTCCAGTCGGTCTTGTACCCGGGCTTGCCCGCGTCGTACTTCACGAAGCGCGGCGCCACGCCCGTGAGCGTGCCCGGCTGGAACAGATTGCACCGGCCGTCGGGTCCCACGCCCGACACCCCGCAGAGGTCGGCGAACGTCGTCGTCGACATGATGTCGTTAGTCGGCTCGATGGGCAACTGGAGGTCCCACCGCAACCCCGCGTTGACGGACACGTGCGGGTTGACGCGCCAGACGTCCTGGACGAACAGCCCCCACTCGTCCTGCTTCAGGCGCTGGGTGCGCGGGCCGAGCAGCACGTACTGGTTCGTCTTCTCGTCGAGCCGGGCGTCCGCCGTGATGCTGACGACGCGGCCGGTCAGCAGCGCATAGAGGTTCCGCGCCGCGGTGAGCTGCGCGGACGAGGCACCGGGGAAGTTCGCCGTCGTGAACATCGCGTTCGCCGGGTCGCTCGGGTCGACCCCGAAGCTGATCTGCGGCACCATCGTCTGGTTCGTCACCCACACGTGGCCCGAGTAGAACGACCCGCCGAAGCTCAGGCTGTGGTTCTTCCACTGCCAGTTCACGGTATCGTCCACGTTCCAGCTCCAGGCGCTGCGGGCGCTCGGGCTGAACGTCGTGTAGGCGTTGGTGAGGGCGTTCGCCCCGCCCACGTTGCCGAGCACGAGCGCCCGGCCGTTCTGGTTGGCGAACGACTCGACGCCGATCCACTCGGGCTTGCCGAAGTACGACGGCCCCCACTTGATGCCGCCGCGCAGCTCGTTCACCAGGTTCGAGGTGAACGCCGAACGAAGCGCCCACCCGCTCAGCTTCCGGTACGACAGGTACTTCCGGAAGTTCGGCATGCCCGGGAAGCGCACGTCCGTGCCGTTCAGGTGATCCGGATCGCGCAGGACCATCTGCCAGATGTAGGAGCCGTTCACGCGGTGCTTCGCGTTCAGGTTGTAGTCGAGGCGCACGACCGGCTGCTTCTCGACCTGGTCCCCGGGGCTCAAGAAGTCGTACCACATCACGTTCGGCTCCGGGCTCTGCTGGAGCGTGCCCGTCCGCTGCGTGGCCGCCGCGATCGCGTTCAGGATCGACGCGACGGTCGGGTCCGGGGTCGCCACCTGGCCGTTGGCCGCCGCGAGCTGGAACAGGTTCACCTCGCGGACCGTCTCCTGCCCGCCCACCGTCACGGCGTAGCGGAACACCCCGCTCTGGGACACCGGGTTGAGCACATAGCGGCGCCGGGTGAACTCGTTCGGCATCCGGAACTCTTCGTAGTTCACGAAGAAAAACGCCTTGCCGCGCCCGTTGTACACCCCGGGCACGACGATGGGCCCGCCGAGCCGGCCGCCGTACTGGTTGATCCGCACGTCGTTCTTCGGCAGGTTGTTGATCCGGTTGAAGTAATAGTTCGTGTTCAGGGCCGAATCGCGGAAATACTCGTAGACGCTCCCCGCGAACCGGTCGCTGCCGGACCGCGTCACGAACCGGATCGTCACGGCCCCATGGCCCCCGCTGTCAGCGCCGGGCGTCGCGGTCGTGACCGTCACGGCCTCGATGGCGTCCTGGCGCGGCGTCACCATCGCGAACAGGCCTTCGGTCGACTTGTTGTAGTTCTCGTTGTTGTTGACCCCGTCGAGCGTGATCGCCACCGCGCTGTCGGGCAGCCCCTGGAAGTTCGAGTCGCGGTTGCGTCCCGTCGTGTTCACCCCCGGGAGGAACGTCGCGAAATTCACCGCGTTGCGCGTCGGCAGCGGCAGGGTCTGAATCTGGTCGACCGTCATGACCGAGGTCACGCTCGTCGACCGCGTCTGCACCAGCTCCGCCCCCCCGGTCACCGTGATGGATTCCTCAAGGGCGCCCAGCTCGAGCGTCACCTTGAGGTCGACCGGCACCGCCGGCAGCACCCGCACGTCCTTGACCAAACCGGTCTTGAACCCGGCGAGCGAGACCGTCACGGTGTAGACCCCGACGTCGAGTGCCGGGACCGAGAACGCCCCGGTCTCGTTCGTCACGACCTCGAAGCTCGTACCCGTGGCGTTGTTGCGCACCACCACCGTGGCGCCCGGCAAGACGCCACCGGCGCTGTCGACGACCACACCGGAGATCGATGAGGTCGCACCGCCCTGCGCGAACGCCGACGCGCCCGCCAGGGTCAGGAAGGCCCCTGCGAGAATCGCCCAGCGAACCCAGTGCCTCATGCTCCACCTCCCAGCCTCAGGGGAAGCCACGAGAAGCGCCCGGCGATCCGGACCCGCGCCCGGAACGGCCGGACCGCACGGCGAATCATGGCCGGCGGGGCCCCACCAGCCACGTCGTGGAACTGGATCGAAGTGGCGGACGCGCCAGCAATCACGCCGCGCCTCGCCGCTGGGGGAAATCGTCACGAGCAATCTACGCCCGCACCTGCCGGCGGTCAAGGCCCGCCGGCGTCAGGCGAACCAGAATCAGAGCCGAGCTGCCGGAATCCCGCCCGAGTGAGGTTCCGAACATGTTGGCCATCGTGCCGGGGCGGCGCCACTCGCCGTAAACAGGCTCGGCGGGCCGCACGTCTGGAGGCGAAGAACCACCGGGGACCGGACCGAGCCGGCAGGTATAATGACCATTCTTCAGCCGGCTCCTCCGGCATCGACGCACGGAACGGGGAGATCCACCATGACCACTACCCATCGTCGTCGTTGCGCGCCCGCCCAGCTCGTCGTCGCCGCCTGCGCGGCGGCCGTCCTGATCGCGGCGCTCGTGGTGCAACCGCGGGCCGCTTCCGAAGCCAGGCTCGTGCGCTACCCGCACTACCACGCCGGCCGGATCGCGTTCACCTACCTGGCCGACATCTGGACGGCCGACGAGCACGGGCAGAACATCCGCCGCGTCACCGTTCACCGCGCCCGGGACGCGTATCCGCGGTTCTCGCCCGACGGCCGGTGGATCGCGTTTTCGAGCGATCGCCAGGGCAATCTGGACGTCTACGTGGTGCCCGCCGAGGGCGGCGTGCCGCGGCAGCTCACGTTCCACTCCGCGGACGACACCGTGCTCGGGTGGACACCGGACTCGAAGGCCGTCCTCTTTGCCAGCAACCGCGGCGAGGACTTCACGGGCAAGCTGTACACCGTCGGCCTGGACGGTGGGCTGCCCCAGAACGTGGGCGCCGACATGGGCGTCTGGGCGGCCTACTCGCCCGACGGCTCGAAGCTGGCCCTCAACCGGCACGGCCAGGTCTACTGGCGCAAGTACTACCGCGGCGCGAACCAGACCGACGTCTGGGTGATGGACCTGGCGGCGAAGCGCTTTACGAAGCTCACGGATTTCGACGGCCTGGATTCGTGGCCGATGTGGGGACGGGACGGCTACATCTATTTTGTGAGCGACCGCGAGGGGGGCGGCCTGACTAACCTCTGGCGCGTCCCCGAGACGGGCGGGGCGGCCCAGCCGGTCACGACCTTCAAGACCGGCGACGTGCGCTGGCCCGCCATGAGCGCCGACGGCAAGGTCATCGTCTTCGAGCACGACTTCGGTGTGTGGAAGCTGGACGTCGCGACGCGACAGGCGACCCCCATCCCGCTGCAGATCGAGGCCGAGACCCAGGAGAACCTCGTCGAGTACCGCACGTTCACCTCGGAAGTCGACGACTACGACCTCGAGCCGTCGGGACGGCGCATCGCCCTGTCGGTGTACGGGGAGGTGTTCACGGCGCCCACGACCGAGGGCGACCTGGTTCAGCTCACCGACGGGCCGGCCCGGGACCGCAACGTGCAGTACTCGCCGGACGGCAAGTCCGTGGCCTATGTGTCGGACCGCAGCGGCCGCGAGGAGCTCTACGTGGCCCCGGCCGACGGGAGCGGCCAGGCCCAGCGGATCACTGACCTCGACGCCCTGAAGCTCGCCTTCGCCTGGTCGCCGGATTCGAAAGCGATCGCGTTCGTCTCGTCGGACAACACGCTCCGGAAGTACGACCTCGAGTCGCGCCGGACGATCGAGCTCGCCTCCTCGCGCTACGGCACGATCAGTTCGCCCGTGTGGTCGCCGGACGGCCAGTGGATCGCCTACGCGAAACCGGACGAGGTGCGCACGACCGATATCTACCTGGTCCCGGCCGCAGGCGGCGAGGAGCGCAAGGTGACGTTCGACTCCTATAGCGACTCCCAGCCGCGCTTTGCGCCGAACGGCGAGAAGCTGTACTTCATCCGCACCGAGGGGTTCGGCGGCCGGGGCGGCGGCCAGGCCTCGGCGCAGATCTGGGCCGTGACGTTGCCGCGCGAGGAGCGCGACCCGGACGACCCGGCGGA
>CAYZKQ010000130.1:0-9609 GCA_964478975.1 uncultured Vicinamibacterales bacterium
AACCGGCGCCTGGGGTGGGGGTGGTGCGACCGGCGGACGGCGGCGGCCGCTCGGCACCCGCACCCCTCGCCGCCGTGCCGCCACCCTCCGGGCCCGAACGGCCCGGCGCTGCTTCGCCACGGACGCCTCCTGCCCGGCCCCGGCTCGGTGAGCGGTGGAGAGGCCCGGCTGGGCGGGGCTCGGGTGCTTCCCCCAGTGGCGCAACCCTAGCAAAACTGTCATGAGCGAGTCAAGCCCCCGGCAGCGCAGCGGTACGTTACTTTGGTATTCACCCGAAAATCATTTTTGCGTGTTCGAGCAGCGCGAACACCTGTCGACTGCGCAGTCCGTGCGTTCGGGCGATTTCCGCAATCGCCTGGCGCCGTGAGAAGCCAACTTTCTCGGTCAGACGCACAAATTCCTCGCGTGCCTCAGCTGGGGATAGGACCGACACTTGTGTCCGCCCTTCAACCTGGAGCGGCCCAAGGACCAGCGTGTACTCCCCAACCGCGCTACTCAAGCGCTCAGGAAGCTCACTAATCAGGCATCTGACCAACTGCTCGTGGACTTTCGTCAACTCACGACCCACGAATACGGCTCTGTCTGGACAATACTTGGTTAACAGACCGAAAGCAGACGCTACTCGGTGCGGTGCCTCGAACAAGACGACGATGTTAGGCTCCGCCGCCAGGTTGCGGAACCAGTCTTCTCGGGCTGATCCCCGAGCCGGTGGGAACCCGGCGAACACGAAGCGGTCGGCGGCGAAACCGGACGCCGCGAGGGCGGCGGTGACGGCGCTCGGTCCCGGGATGGGCTCCACCCGAACGCCGCGCTCGAGGGCGGCTGCGACGAGGCGGGCGCCCGGGTCGGACAGGCCGGGCGTCCCGGCGTCGGACACCAGGGCGATGTGCGCCCCGGCGTCCAGGCGCTCGAGCAGGGCCGAGCTCTTGGCTTGCTCGTTGTGGGCGTGGAGGCTCGTCGTGGGCGTCGAAATCGAGTAGTGTTGAAGGAGCCGGGCGGTCCGCCGCGTGTCTTCCGCGGCGATGAGGGTGGCCTCCCGCAAGACGCGGAGGGCGCGCAGGGTGATGTCCTCCAGGTTGCCGATCGGGGTGGCGACGACGGAGAGCCGGCCGCCCATGGGTCGGGCTTATTGTACGATGGCGTGACCGCTGTATGGTGTCCGGAGAGCCGCTGCCGCGCTTCGTGGACGAGTATCTCGCGTATTTGCATGAGACGCATCCCACGAGCGCGACCTTCGACGGCGTCCACGCGTATGACGACCTGCTCGAGGACTTGAGCCGGTCGGCGATCGACCACCAGATCCGGGACCTCGGGCAGTTCGCGCGGCGCCTGGCGGCCATCGACTCCCACGGGTTGAGCCCGGAGGAGCGGGTCGAGCATCCCCTCGTCGAGATGAACATCCGGGCGCGCCTGCTGGAGCTCCAGGAGCTCCGGACGTGGGAGCGCGACCCGCACCACTATGCCGAGCTGGTGTCGACGAGCCTGGCGGGCCAGGCCTTGTTTCCGTACGCGCCGGCGGCGGAGCGGGCCCGGCGGGTCGTGTCGAAGCTCCGTCAGGTTCCGCGGCTCTTGCAGGCGGCCCGCGAGAACATCCGGGAGACGGCCGGCCTGTTCGTCAAGATCGGGCTCGAGACTCTGCGGGGCACCCTCCGGTTCGTGGAGGAGGACCTGCCGCGTGCGTTCGCGGACCTGGACGACCTCCACCTGCTCGGGGACCTTGCCGACGCCATCGCCGAGGCGGGCGAGGCGTTGCGCCGCTACATCGCGTATCTCGATGAGGACCTGGGCCCCCGGAGCCGCGGCTCGTTCCGCCTGGGGCGCGAGCGGTTCGAGGAGAAGCTGTGCCTGGAGGAAGGCGTGAGCCTCGGGTGCGACCGGCTGCTCGAGATCGCCACCCGGGAGCTGCGGGCGACGCAGGAACTGTTCCGCCGCGAGGTCGGGCGTCTCGATAGCGGGGATCCCGTCGCGGTCTGGCAGCGGCTCAAGGCGGAGCACCCGCGTCCCGGCACGCTCGTGGCCGCGGCGCAGCAACAGGTCGAGGAGCTGCGGGCGTTCATCGAGGACCAGGGTCTCGTCTCGCTCCACGACGGTGCGGCGGTGGTGGTGGCCGAGACGCCGCCGTTCTACCGGTGGACGTTCGCCAGCATGTGGGCGCCGGGGCCCTTCGAGCCGCGCCCCCTGCAGGCTTACTACTACGTGACCGACGTGGATCGCGCGTGGCCGGCGAAGCGCCAGGAGGAGCACCTGCGGGACTTCAACTACGGCGCGCTGTGGGCCATCTCGATGCACGAGGTCTATCCCGGCCACTTCCTCCAATACCAGCACCTGCGGCGCATCGCCTCGAAGGCGCGCAAGTCCCTGCTGTTCGCCGCCGCGTCGTTCGTCGAGGGCTGGGCCCACTACGCGGAGCAGCTCGTGGTCGACGCCGGCTTCCGCCGCGACGACCCCGCCGTGCGCCTCGGGCAGATCGCCGAGACCCTCATCCGGCTCTGCCGCGTGATCGTGGGGATCCGCCTGCATGCGGAAGATCTATCGGTCGAGCAGGGCGTGCGGTTCTTCCGCGAGGAGGCGTATCTCGAAGAGGCGAGCGCGCGGCGCGAGGCCGAGCGCGGCGCCTTCGACCCGGGCTATGTCGTGTATTCGCTGGGCAAGCTGATGCTCCTCAAGTTGCGGGACGACTATCGCGCCCGCCAGGGCGGGCGCTTCTCGCTCCGGGCGTTTCACGACGCGCTGCTCGGCAACGGGCACATGCCCTTCAACCTTCACCGCCGGCAGATGCTCGGCGAGGAGGCCGCCGAGCCCGCGCTCGAGTGACCCGAGGCCGCCGGGCGCGCCTGCCGGTCCGGTGGCGGCGCGCCGGCGGTGGGCGACCGGCCGTCGCGCCCGCGATTGACAGGCTGCGCGCGGTTTGGGTAGGGTCGGAGAGGTGTCCGCCCGGATCGTCTGAGCAGGTGGAAGCATGCCCCTCTACGAATACGTCTGCGAAGGTTGCGGCCAGCACTTCGAGCTGATTCGGAAGTTTTCGGACCCGCCGGTGGAGACGTGTGTCGCCTGCGGTGGGCCCGTGCGGAAGTTGCTGTCGTCACCGGCCATCCAGTTCAAGGGCACCGGCTGGTACATCACCGACTACGCGCGCAAGGACCGTCCGGCCAAGAGCGGTGACGAAACCGGGGCGGCGCCGGGCAAGGCGGAGGGCGCCGCGTCGGACGGGGCGGCCAAGTCGGAGAGTGCGGCGGCGAAGGCGCCCAAGGCGGACGCCTGAGGCTGGGCGCTCCCGTCCTCACAGCTCCAGCGACCGGAGATACGCGCGGAAGGCGTCGGCGAGGTCCGGGCGCTTCAAGGCGAAGTACACCACCGCCCGCAGGAAGCCCAGCTTGCTGCCCGTGTCGTGCCGGACGCCGCGGATCTCGCAGGCGTAGAGAGGGCGTTTGGCGAGCAGGCGCCGGAGGCCGTTGGTGAGCTGGATCTCGCCGGTGCGGTCGGTGGCGGTCGCTTCGAGTTCGGGGAAGATGTCGGGCGTCAGGATGTAGCGCCCGATGATGGCCAGGTTCGACGGGGCTTCCTCGGGCTTCGGCTTCTCGACCAGGTCGAGGATGCGGTGCACGTGGTCGCCGGCGGGTTCGCTGGCGATGACGCCGTAGGCGCTCACCTCGTCGCGCGGGACGCGCTCGACGGCGATCACGGGGCCGCTGACCGCGGCGAAGATCTCGATCATCTGCTGCAGCGCCGGTGGGGTCGCGTCGATCACATCGTCACCGAGGATGACGGCGAAGGGCTCGTCGCCCACCAGGGTGCGGGCGACCAGGACCGCGTGGCCGAGGCCGAGCGGCTCGCCCTGCCGGACGTAGGAGAAGTTGATCATGTTGGAGATCTTGCGGATCTCCGCGGCCAGCTCGCCCTTGCCCCTCGCTTCGAGGAACGTCTCGAGTTCGATGTTGACGTCGAAGTGGTCCTCGATGGCGTTCTTCCCGCGGCCCGTCACCAGGATGACGTCGTGGATGCCCGAGGCCGCCGCCTCCTCGACGCCGTACTGGATGATCGGTTTGTCGACGAGGGGGAGCATTTCTTTCGGCTGCGCCTTCGTCGCTGGCAGAAAGCGGGTGCCCAGTCCGGCGACGGGGAAGACGGCCTTTCGGACGCTGGCGTGCGGCATGGGCGGCCTCCGGCGGTCGCCCTGCGATCGTATCCCAGGACGTCGGTTTCGGCATAAGATGGGGCAGAGCCATGCTCGATCCCGCCTATGTCCGCGAGCACATGGATGAGGTGCGCGAGCGGTTGCGGCAGCGCGGCGTCGCGGCTGACGCGGAGCTGGAGCAGCTCGCCACGCTCGAGTCGCGGCGGCGGCGCCTGATTCCGGAGCTCGAAGGCCTCAAGCGGCAGCAGAACACCGCCGGCGACGAGATTGCCCGGGCGCGGCGCCAGGGGCGCGACGCGAGTGCGATTCAGGCGGCGAACAAGCAGCGCGCCGCGCAGATCAAGCAGCTCGAGATCGAGCTCGACTCGCTGGAGTACCGGCGGTCGAGCGTCCTCCTGACCCTGCCCAACCTGCCGCACCCGAGCGTGCCGGTCGGGACCGGTCCCGCGGACAACCGGGAAGTGCGCCGCTGGGGCGAGCCGCCGGCGTTCGACTTCGAGCCGCGGGCGCACTGGGACCTCGGCCCCGCGCTCGGGATTCTCGACTTCGAGCGCGCCGTCAAGATGGCGGGGACGCGCTTTTCGGTCCTGATCGGGGCTGGCGCGCGGCTCGCGCGGGCGCTCATCGACTTCATGCTCGATCTGCATACCCGGGAGCACGGCTACATCGAGGTCGAGCCGCCGTTTCTCGTCAACGCGGAGGCGCTCAAGGGGACGGGGAATCTCCCCAAGTTCGAGGGCGACCTGTTCAAGATCGCGGGCGACTGGGATCTGTATCTGATCCCGACGGCCGAGGTGCCGCTCGTCAATCTGCACCGCGGGGAGATCCTGGACGGCCGCCGGTTGCCGCTGCGGTACACGGCGTACACGCCCTGTTTCCGGAGCGAGGCCGGCTCGTACGGGACTGACGTGCGCGGGCTCATCCGCCAGCATCAGTTCGACAAGGTGGAGCTGGTGGCCTTCACGAGGCCCGAGCAGTCGTACGAGGAGCTCGAGCGCCTGACCGGGCACGCCGAGGTGGTCCTCCAGCGGTTGGGGCTGCCGTATCGGACGGTGCTGTTGTGCAGCGGCGACATGGGGTTCGCTTCAGCGAAGACGTACGACCTCGAAGTGTGGCTGCCGAGTCAGCGCACCTATCGCGAGGTCTCGTCGTGCAGCAACACGGAGGAGTTCCAGGCGCGGCGGGCGAACATCAAGTACCGGCCCGAGGGCACGGGCAAGGCGGCGTATGTGCACACGCTGAATGGATCCGGCCTGGCCGTGGGGCGGACGATCATCGCGGTGCTCGAGAATTACCAGCGGCGCGACGGCTCGGTGGTGGTGCCGGAGGTGTTGCGGCCGTATATGGGCGGGCTGGAGGTGATCGAGCCGTCGCGCTGATTGCGCCGTGCTTCGTCTGGTCGCTGTCGTCGCGTCCGTCGTAATCCGTCGTAGGGCGGGCCTTTCAGGCCCGCCGGTCTGCGGGGTGGCGGCGGATCGCGTGGAGTCGTAGGGCGGCCCTTTCAGGGCCGCCGGTGTGCGCGGCGCGGGGCGAAGGGGCCCCCGCGGGTACGTCGGGCGGGCCTTTCAGGCCCGCCGGTGTGTGGGGCGCAGGGGTCCCCGCCATTCTAACAAGGAGGGGTGGCCGAGCGGTCGAAGGCGGCGGTCTTGAAAACCGCTACACCCGAGAGGGTGTCGGGGGTTCGAATCCCTCCCCCTCCGCCAGCGTTTCCTGAGTCAGTCGGTCAAAGGGACGGGCGTTTCAGCGACCTGCCTGGCATTCCACAGCAATTATCAGAGTATGTCCGACAACTGGGCTGACCCCGCTGCCGCCCGCGCCTTGCTCGCCAGCCGCCTCGCCGAGCCCCCCGGCCGGCTCGAGTTGCTCGCGGGGCCTCGGCAGGTGGGCAAGACGACGCTCCTTCTTGGCCTGGCCCGCGAGTTCGGCGACGCCGCCTGCTATGTTGCCTGGGACGACCCGGCCATGGCCCTTCCCGGCGCGTGGGACCGCCTCTGGAACGAGGCGGAAGCTCGGGCGAACGCCGGGCCGGCCGTCCTCCTGCTCGACGAGATCCATTACCTGCCCGACTGGGCGCGCCCCCTCAAGGTGCGCTGGGACCGGCTCCGACGCCACGGGATCTCCGTGCACGTCGTGGCGACCGGGTCATCGGCCCTGCGGGTTTCGCCCATTCGTTGTCACGGAACCCGGCGTCGAGGTCCGCCATCCGGGCGTGGCGGCGGTCGACTGGGTCTCGTTTCTGATGAATCCACCGCTCGGTCGCGCACAACCTTCGAGCGCGTCGTCGAGTTGACGCTCGTCGCGACCTCTCGATCGCCGGCCGCATGACGGTTCTGCCCGTCGCGGGCTCGTGCCGGAGAGGCTCATCGGTTCGGTTTCCTGGCGGCTCGTTGCAAATATGGCATCGCAATGCCGTTCTTACAAGGTCATGCGGCAGACCACGCTGGACGGCGCCCGTGAGCGCACGGCCGGTGAGGAGGCGGCGACGCTGCTTGGACACCGCGATCGCTGACACGACGCCGCGCCAGCCCCGCCACCACGCCGCACGCCGACCTGCACCCCATCGTCCGGTGGATGAGTCCATAGCTCCTGCCAGCGAGCCGGGCGAAGGAGGTCACGCCCGCCCGGCCGGCGCCTTCCCGAGGTATCCTGGCCCCATGGCCGCGCCCATCGGGGCGCCGTAGAGGTAGCTCGATGCCCACCGGAAGGGTTCCCGCGAAGCTTCTGCTGGCGATCGGCCTGGCGCTCGGCGTTGTGGGCGACGCCCTGCTGCGCGCCCCTGGACCGCCGGGCCTGAACATGTTCGTGTGGGTGGCGGCGGTCGCCGCCGGTGCCGGTGTGCTGCAGCGTTGGGCGGCCCTCGCGCCTGATCGCGGCCGCGTTGTCTGGCTGGGTCTCGCCGTCCTGTTCGCGTCTGGGCTCGCGTGGCGCGACGCCCCGCCGCTCAAGCTGCTGGCGCTGGGCTGCACGACCGTCGCCCTGGCGCTGGCGGCGTACCGCGCCGACGCCGGCTGGGTCCGCCGCGAGGGTGTGTCCCGCTATGTGCGGGCGTGGGGGACCGGCGCCCTCCACGCCTGGGTGGCCGCCGCGCTCGTCGTCGCCGAGGCCCTGCGACCGGCGCCCGGTGCGGTCGGCGCGAACCGCTGGAGCCGCGCGCGCGGCGTGCTGCTCGGGCTGGTCATGGCGGCGCCGCTGGTCCTGCTGTTCGGGGCCCTGTTCATGTCGGCGGACGCCGCGTTCGACGCCATCGTCCGACGCGCGTTGCGGGTCGATTTCGAGCGGCTTGCGAGTCACCTGATGGTGTTTTTCCTGTGTGCCTGGCTCGGCACGGGTTACCTGCGCGGATGGGTCACCGGGACCGAGCTGCCCCCGGTTCGCCTCCTCTGGCGCAACGGTGGAGCGCTCGACCCGGTGTCGAAGCGGCCCGCCCTCGGGATCGCCGAGGTCGCGACCGTGCTGCTGGCCCTCGATCTCCTCTTTCTCGTCTTCCTCGTCATTCAGTTCGGCTATCTGTTCGGCGGTGCCGCGCTCGTTCGGGTGACTCCGGGCCTGACCTATGCCGAGTACGCGCGGCGGGGCTTCTTCGAGCTGGTGGTGGCGGTGGGGCTGGTCGTCCCGGTGCTGCTCGCGGCTGATTGGGTGCTTGTGCGGGTGCGGCGGAGCGACGAACGCGTGTTCCGCGTCCTGGCTGGACTCCAGGTCGCGCTCGTGCTGGCGATTGCGGCGTCCGCGCTCGATCGGCTGCGCCTCTACCGCGAGAGCTACGGTCTGACCGAGGCCCGGTTCTACGCGATGGTGCTGCTCCTCTGGGTGGGGGCGATGCTCCTGTGGCTGGCCGCGACGGTGCTGCGCGGTCGCCGCGAGGTCTTCGCGTTCGGCGCGCTCGCCGCGGGTCTTTCGACCGTGGCGATGCTCTTTGTCGCCAACCCCGACGCCGTCATCGTGCGCACGAACGTAGCGCGGGCGGCGAGTGCACGCGGGGCGGCTCGGTTCGACGGGTCCTACGTGGCGTCGCTCAGCGCGGATGCCGTACCCGTGCTCGTCGCGGCGCTGCCGTCGTTGCCGCCCGCGGCGCAGTGCCAGCTCGCGCGGCGCCTGTTGCGCCGGTGGCCGCCCGACCGGGAGCGCCCGATCCGCACCTGGAGCTGGTCTGCAGCGCGCGCGCACGCTGCGGTGCGCGCGCGGGAGGAGTGGCTGCGTACGCTGGCCGGTTCCGGCGGGCCGTGCGGCCCGGCCGACTGACGGTGGGACTGTAGGTCCGTCAGGAGTGGACTGACTACTTCTTCCTGATCACGCGGTACGGCGGTTCGAAGTCAGCGTCGGACGCCGTCTCCACCCGTCGCGCCTCCAGGGTCGTGGCCGCGAGAGAGCGGTCGCTCATGGGGGCGGGGAGGTCGTGGCTGTACACGAGGAGCGCGCCGTCGTCCGACCGATCAGGGTCACCTGAGGAAGCCGGGTGACCGCTGCGGCGAAGGCGTAGCCAGATCGGGTTGGCCTTGCCGGCGGGCGATCGCGGCGGCGATCTCCACAATCGCGAGCGTGGACGTGCCAGCCACATGGCGACCTTGGGAGGCCGCCTCCAAACGCGAGGCATCGCCAACTCCGCGTCGGCCGCGGTCCCGGGTCGCTGAAGTTCGGTGGGATAGCGGCCTCAGTCATCACGCTGCGGATAACCAGAGTTCCGAGAGCGCCTCCGCCTGCTCGAGTACCGTCTGCGTGGCCCGCTCCTGCCTGTCCGGCGGGTAGCCGTACTTCCGGAGGACGCGCTTCACGAGCACCCGGAGCTGGGCCCGGACGTTCTCGCGCACCGTCCAATCCACCGTGACGTTGGCCCGGACGGTGCGCAGCAGCTCCTGAGCGATCTGCCGCAGCGTGGGCTCGCCCAGCACCTTCACCGCGCCGTCGTTGGTCTCCAGCGCGTCGTAGAAGGCGAGCTCCTCTTCGCTGAGCCCCAGCACCTCGCCCCGCCGGTCGGCCTCGCGCATCTCCTTGGCGAGGGCAATCAGCTCCTCGATCACCTGCGCCGCCTCGATGGCGCGGTTTTGGTAGCGGCGGATCGTCTCCTCCAGCATCTCGGCGAAGGAGCGCGCCTGGACGACGTTCTTCCGCCGGCGCGTCCGGATCTCGCCGGCGAGGAGCTTGCGGAGCAGTTCCACCGCCAGGTTCCTGTGCTCGATACCGCGCACCTCGGCGAGGAACTCGTCGGAGAGGATCGAGATGTCGGGTTTTTTCAGACCCGCCGCGGCGAAGAGGTCCACCACGCCCTCGGGCGCCACCGCCCGGGAGACGATCTGCCGGATCGCCTGGTCCAGCTCCTCCTCGGTCTTCGGCTCTCCCGGCGCGCGCTTGGCTAGGGCCGCCCGCACCGCCTGGAAGAAGGCCACGTCGTCGCGGATCCGGAGGGCTTCCTCGTAGGGGACGGCGAGGGCGAAGGCCCGCGAGAGGTCCCGCACCGCCGCGAGCAGCCGGTTCTTCCC
>CAYZKQ010000131.1:0-9341 GCA_964478975.1 uncultured Vicinamibacterales bacterium
CTGGTCGCCGCCGGGCTCGCGTGGAGCGCGCCGGCCGCCGCGCAGGTCGTCCAGCCGGTAAGCGGCTTCGTCGTCGACCTTCACGGCTCGGTGGCCATCTACGACCAGCCCGGCCAGGTCACGGGCCCGCTCGGCGTCACGGCCGAGAGTCTGCCGAAGCGCGGGCTCGGCGGCGCCGCCGGCATCCACCTCTACCCGCTGCGCCTGCGCGGCGTCACGGTCGGGCTCGGGGTCGCGGGACTCTGGACACGCGGCACGGCGGCGCCGGTCGACCGCGAGGGGCGGCCGCTGGGCCCGGCCGGCGAGACGACGCTCGCGTCGCTGCTGCCCGAGTTGTCGCTCAACTTCGGCACGCGCGACGGGTGGAGCTACCTCGCGGCGGGCGTCGGCGGCTCGATCTACCGCTCGCACTTGCAGGCCGCGTCCCAAGCGATGGTGTGGGAGCCCGTGCGGACGATCACCTTCGGTGCCGGCGCGCGCTGGTTCGCGACACCGCACCTCGCCTTCTCGTTCGACCTCCGCTGGCTGGCGCTCGGTGCGCAGGCTGCGGCGGTCGACACGCCGGCGCGGCCGAAAACGACCCGCATGGTCGCGAGCGCCGGCGTGTCGGTCCGCTGAGCCGCTACTTCAGGTGTTCGCGGAAAAACGCCAGGGTGGCCGGCCAGGCTTGCTCGGTCGCCTTCCGGTTCGCCCCGTCGCGCCCGGTCTGCTGGCGCAGGAATCCGTGGCCGGCGCCCTCGTAGATGTGAGACGTGTAGCGCTTGCCGAGCTTCTTCAGCTCCGCCTCGGCCGGCGCGATCGTCGCGTTCACGCGGGCGTCGTCGCCGGCGTAGAGGCCGAGCACCGGCGCCTGCACCCGCGCGAGCGCCGCCGGGTCGGAAGGTGACGAGCCGTAGTACACGACGGCGGCGTCGAGCGCCGGCTGCGCCGTGGCGTAGAGAAAGCTCTGCGAGCCGCCCCAGCAGTAGCCCACGACCCCCACCTTGCCGTTGCCCGCGGGAATCTTGAGGGCGTAGGCCCGCACCGCGTTCAGCCGCGCCACGACCTCCTCGGGCGTCAGGGTGCGGATGACTTTCGTCGCGGCCTCCTGGCCGAGCTCCTTGGACCCGCCGCCGCCGGGCGCTTTGCCCGACAAGAGGTCGGGCGCCAGCGCGATGAACCCGTCCTCGGCGAGCTGGTCGGCGACGCCGCGGACCCAGTCGGTCAACCCGAAGATCTCGTGGATCACGATGACCAGGCCAGCCTTGTCCTTGCGCTCGGGATAGACGACGAACGTGAGGATCTTCTGGCCGTCGGGCATCAGGACGTCGACCCACTCCTGGTGGCGCGGGGACTTGGCAAGCGCCTCCGCCGCGTGCTCGGCGTCGGGCGGGAGCGCCTCGTTCACCGGTCCGCCCGCCTGCGGCGCCAGGGCCGACATCCGGTGGCCGGCGTGCGGGTCGGTCTGCGCCTCGATCGTTCCGGCGCCCGCGAGTACGGCCGCCGCGACGCTCAGCGCGATCACGCTCGTTCGACTCATACATCCTCCTTCCTGCGTCCTGCGCTTCGACTGCCCCGGAGAGGAACGCGGGTGCGCCTTACGCGGCCTCCCGCCCCTGCCGCCACTCCTGGAAAAGCCGCGCGGCGTTGGCGGCCACCGAGCGCAGCGAGGGCGTCCAGCCCAGAGCGCGGGCCCGCGGGCTGCGCACGACCTGGTCGAGCGCCAGCGCGTCGGCGTAAGGCCCGAGCTTGCCGCGCGCCTCCTCGAGAGGCATGTGGCGGATGTCCGGCCGCCGGGGCACCACCTCGGCGATCGCCTGGACGATGTCGATGACCCGCTCGTCCCCTTCGTCGGTGGCGTGATAGACGCCGGACGCCTGTTCGTCGACGAGGAGGCGCACGTAGAGATCCGCCAGGTCGCGGTCGTAGACCAGCGCCCACTGGTTCTGGCCGCTGCCGATGACCCGCATGAGCCCGTTGGCCGCGTCCTTGAATAGATCGGCCACGATGCCGCGCGCGCCCCCGTACACGATGCCCGGCCGGACCACGACGGTCCGGAGTCCGTGGTTGGCCGCCTCGAGGACCCGGGCTTCGTGCGCCGGGCGCCACGCCACGATCGAGACCGGGTTGAGCGGCGCGCGCTCGTCCGCGGGCGTCCGCTGGGGGCCGAGGACCCACACGCCCGAGGTGTAGACGAAGACCGCGGGCGGTCGCTCCGCCGCCGCCGCCAGGAGCGTCTCGAGGGCGAGGCGGTCGATCTCCGGTCCCCGGTCCGAATGTTCGAACGCCGCGTGGATGTAGGCGTCGAACCCCACCGCCGCCTGGCGGTACGTCGTGGGGTTGCCGAGGGTGCCCACCACGGCCTGCACGCCGCGACCGGCGAGCGCCGCCGCCTGCTCGCGCCGCCGCACGAACGCGGTCACCTGATGTCCGTGCCGGATGCACGCGTCGAGGACTGCCGATCCGAGATAGCCGGTCGCGCCGGTCAGAAACACCCGCATGAGTCTCGCTCAGCCACACGCGCGCGCCACCACGACCCACCCGCGCGCGTTCTTGGTTCGACTGACCTCCGGTCCGCCTATTGAACGTTGGAACGCGGAGCGCCGTCAAGGGGGCGCGTCGGAGGGAATGCCCGGCCGCCCCGCGCGGTCTTGCTCCGCCAGGCTCGGGCGATCGTCTCGACCCGGTTCCAGCCTGCACGACCGCACGACGGGCGTCTCGTACCCAGCCAGCGTTCCACTCTCCTTCCGCGGGCCGATGCCTCCGGTCCGTCCCGGGGCCGCCACGGTCCGACGCCGCCTCCTGTTCGCGCTCCCAGTCCTTCCGACCGCCCGCGCACATGTTATAATCCGCCCGACCGCTCGCCCGCAGGACGGACCCGGGCCGCGCCCCACCTGACCGTGACAACCGCGGACGCTGCTGTGGCCAACCCGGTGGCCGGTCCCACCGGCCGCACACGGGACCGCCCGAGAGAAAACCCCCATGCACACAACCCGTGCCCTGGCCTCGGTCGTCACCATCTACCTTCTCTATAGCGCCGCTCTCGCGATCGGCTCACACTCGGGCTTTCCTCGAGACCTCCGCAGTGGCCTGAGGTTCCCCTATCTCGCCGACAAACCCGTCGGCGAGGACGCCTACTATATGCTCACCGTCGCATGGAACATTGCGAGTGGCCGCGGCCTCGTTTACAACTACGATCTGCCAACCACCGGCATCCAACCCCTGGCGACGGTCATCTACGCTACGCTCGCCTGGATCGTCCAGTTCTTCGGAGGAGACAAGTGGTTTCTTATACGCTCACTCGTGCTGTTTGGAAGCCTCTCCCTCCTCCTGCTCGCCCAGATTCTTGCAACCATCGCTCGCGATCTCGCCGAGTCCCGAGCGAAAGAGCTTGCGTACACATTGGGATTCATCGGCGTACTTTTCAACTTCACTTTGTTTCGATGGTTTACCTATGGTCTTGAAACCGGCGTCTACCTCGTATTTTTCGCGCTTTGCATAAAGTACTCACGGAGGTTGAATCCGCCGCGCCGTCCCACAACCACAGAGGCACTCCTCTTCGGACTCTTGGGGGGTGCGACCGCCTGGGCCCGCATAGATTTTGGCGTAAGCTTCGCGGTCTTCTTGCTGGTTTCACTGAGCCGGCGTCACGTTAGCCTCCCATGGGCCGGCCTAGCGGCGGGGGTTGCGACTCTCACGATCATTCCCTGGCTCGTGTACGTTCTTGCCACGACCGGCCGTTGGCTGCCATCGTCCGCAAGCGCCCAGGCTGCGCTCGTGACGGTCCACGACGCGCCTCTTCGGCTGTGGATGATGGCACAAGTCATGCTGGGCCATCTAACCCCGTGGATGTATGTGTATTTCAACATCAACCCGGTATTCTTGCTCGGAGGACTCCTCTCTCTCGTCGCTTTCGCTGGATTTCTATTTCGAGATCGCAGTGTCGCCACGTTCCTACGGTCGACGCTCAGGCGACAGGTGCATCTGACGACGTGGCTCATCGGAGCCATGGTCCTGACTCTGTTGTACGGCGTGTTCTTTTGGGCGACCCACTTCTACCAGAGGTACTCGGCCCCGCTGATCCTTCCGGTGACCGCGATGATGGCGGCGGCGGTCGCGGAAAGAACTCGAGCGGCCTCGAGAGCGACTCAGCTCATCATTTTGGCCCTCTTGCCGGCGTGCTTTTTCACGTGGGCGTTTGCCAGGCTGCATACGGGCCGCATAGGTAATCCCCTCAGTGTCATGGCGGGCGTCGTTCGGAGCCATTTCGCCTCGGCCAAAGTGGGTTCGTACCAGAGTGGAGTCATTGGATACTTCAATCCCAACGTGATCAACCTGGACGGAAAAGTCAATCATGCGGCCCTGGATTATGCGAAAGCCCGGAGGCTGCATTTGTATGTCGACGCCGAGGACATCGATGTGCTTGTCGACTGGGACGGGTACATTTACTGGGCGCTCGATGCCGAGTGGCTGGCTTCCAACTGGGCTCAGTGTGACGTCCGGGTCCCGACTGGCGGCGTGTGCTTGCAGAGAAAGGCGCGGCCATGAGGTGAAGGGTGAGCGCGGCCTCAGCGCGGCCGAGAGGACGCGCACCGAGCGCGGGAGCCGCCGAGCCCCCCAGACCGGCGCGGATTCTGGAGGGGCGGCGCGCGGCCGCGCGGCCCATTGCCTCATAATGCCCCTGTATGCGCCGCGACACGCTGCTCGACGTCTTCGACGACTTCGTCCGGCTCCGGGGTGACTTCCTCGTCTACGACGACGGCTACCGCAGCCGGACGTGGACCTACCAGGACGTCGGGCGCGCCGCCACGGCCTTCGCCGCACGCCTCCAGGCGGCCGGCGTCCGCCCGGGCGACCGGATCGTCCTCTGGAGCGAAAACCGCCCCGAGTGGATCGTGGCCCTCTGGGGCACCCTGCTCGCCGGGGCCGTGCTCGTACCGGTCGACTACCGATCGTCGCCCGCCCTGCTCCGCCGCCTCCAGCACCGGGTCCAGGCGCGCCTGGTGCTCGTCGGCACTGACGTCAGCGCGCCGGCTGACGAGGACCCGACACCCGTCTGGCGCCTGCCGGAGGTCGTGCCCGCGCCGCCGATCACCGGCGCGCCGGCGGGGCACGCCCTGCCGCGCCCGCCGGCGACCCGGGACGACCTCGCGGAAATCATCTTTACGTCCGGTGCCACGGCCGACCCCAAGGGCGTGACCATCACGCACCGCAACATCCTCGCGAACATCGTCCCCATCGAGCGGGAGGTCGCCAAGTACCGGACGTTCGCCCGGCCGTTCCACCCCATCCGGTTCCTCGAGCTGCTGCCGCTCAGCCACATGTTCGGCCAGGCCATGGCCGCCTTCATCCCGCCGATGCTCGGGGGCGTCGTGGTGTTCATCCGGGGCTACAGCCCGCAGGAAATCGTGCGCCAGGTGAAGACACGTCGCATCTCGGTCGTCGTGTCGGTGCCCAAACTGCTCGATGTGCTGCGCGACCACGTCGTGCGCCTGGTGCCGGAGGCCGCCGAGCCGCCGCCCGCCGACCTCCACTGGGCGCGGCGCTGGTGGCGCGCGCGCAAGGTGCACAAGGTGTTCGGCTGGAAGTTCTGGAGCTTCGTCGTCGGGGCCGCGCCCCTCGACCCGGCGCTCGAAGCCTTCTGGTCGCGCCTCGGGTTCCTCGTGGTACAGGGCTACGGCCTCACCGAGACGGCGCCCATCGTGACACTCAACCACCCCCTCAAGGCGGCCCGCGGCACCGTCGGGACGCCCATCGGCGGTGTCGAGGTCCGCCTCGCCCCCGACGGGGAGATCCTGGTCCGCGGCGAGAACGTGACGGCTGGCTACTTCAACGCGCCGGAAGACACGGCCGAAGCCTTCCGGAACGGCTGGTTCCACACGGGGGACATCGGCGAGTTCGACGCCCAGGGACGGCTCGTCATCCGGGGCCGCAAGAAAGAGATGATCGTCACCCCCGAGGGCCTCAACGTCTTCCCCGAAGACGTCGAGCGCGTCCTCGACGCGCAGCCTGGCGTGGTCGAATCGGCGGTGGTGGGGGTGACGCTCGGGGGCGAGGAGCGGGTGCACGCCGTGGTGGTCCTCGAACCGGGGACGGACCTCGAGGCGATCGTGCGCGAAGCGAACCGCCGCCTCGAAGACCATCAGAAAATCCGCGGCGCGACGGTGTGGCCCGGTGACGCGTTGCCGCGGACCGAAGGGACGCGCAAGCTGCGCCGGCGCGAGATCAGGCAGTGGGTGGCGCAGGCGCTGACCGGCGCCGCTCCGCCGCCGCCAGCCGCCCCGCCGGAGCGCCGGCTCGAGGCGGTCCTCGCCCGCTTCGCCGCCGGGCGGGCGGTCAGCGACGACACGACGATCGACGAGCTGGGCTTGAGCTCGCTCGAGCGCGTCGAGCTCACGATGGCGCTCGAGGACGAGTTCCAGACGACGCTGGACGAACGCCAGGTAGCCGCGGCCCGGACGGTCGGCGACCTGCGGGCGCTCGTCGAGGGCGCGGAGCGCCCCGCCGCGCCGAGCCGGACGGCAGCGACCGCGCCGGTCGAGCCCGCGGCGTTCCCCCGGTGGAACCGGTCGTGGGCCGCCCGAGCCGTGCGGCGCGCGAGCCTGCCGACCTGGATCCTGCCGCTCGCGCGTGTCTTTGTGTGGCCCACCATCGAAGGCCGGCAGCACCTCGAGGCGCTGGGGGGCCCGGTCGTCTTCGCCGCCAACCACCAGAGCCACATGGACACCCCCGCCATCCTGTGGGTCCTGCCGGCCCGCTGGCGCTACCGCGTGGCGCCGGCGATGGCGAAAGAATTCTTCGACGCCCACTTCCATCCCGAGCGGCACACGCGCCGCGAATACCTGACCAACACGCTCAACTACGTGCTCGCGGCGTTGTTCTTCGGCGCCTTCCCCCTCCCGCAGCGCGAAGCCGGCACGCGAGACGCGCTCCGCTACATTGGCGAGCTGGTGAGCGAGGGCTACTCGATCCTCATCTTTCCCGAAGGCAAGCGCCGGCGCACCGGCGACATCGGCCGCTTCCAGCCCGGCGTCGGGATGATCGCTGCGCGCCTCGGCATTCCCGTCGTCCCCGTCCGGCTCGACGGCCTGGACTGGGTGCTCGCGCCGGAGTGGAAAATGGCGCGGCCCGGACGCGTGCGTATCGCCTTCGGCCCACCCCTCCGCCTGGAAGGCGACGACTACGCCGAGCTGGCGCGGCGGGTGGAGGAGGCCGTGCGTGCGTTGTAAGGGGCGCGGGTGTTCGCAGACGCACCCGCGGCGCGATTGATCAGGGCGGCGGGGTGTGGCACAATTCTTGACTGGTCGGGCGAGCCCAGGAGACGAAGACCAGGAGGTGGAAACGGTTGAGTAAGGACGACCTGATCGACGTCCAAGGCACGGTGGTCGCAGTGCACAGCGGCGGGCTCTATCGCGTGCAGTGCGACTCGGGCCACGAGGTCCTGGCCCAACTGAGCGGCCGGATGCGCCGCTATCGGATCAAGGTGGTGCCTGGCGATCGGGTGACGGTTGGGGTGTCGCCGTACGACCCGGTGCGGGGCATCATCACGTTCAGGGCCCGCTGACGCGACACGCCGCCGCGGGCGCTCCGCGCGGTCCCTTCCCGCAGCGGCCGACGCGCCTGCAGGCGGCCTGCGAACGGGCCCACACGACTGGTTGGCGATGTTCGATCATTCGAAAGATGCACCGGTGCCCGGGAACCCGGCGCAACGGGTCCCCACACCGGAGCCGGCTCTCTCGCCCGCCCTCGAGCGATTCGCGGTCTGCCGGTGGCGGTCGCCCCAACCGGACCAGTACTGCACGCACCGGGACGTGCTGCCGATCGCCGGCCGCAACGGGTTCAATCCCGAGGCCTGGTGTCCTGACTGCACGTTCTTCAAGGTCCGGCGCACCCCGCGCAAGCGCGCGCCCGCGGCCGACCCCTTCGGCTACGGCGCGTAGGTTCTCCCCTGGGCGCGGCGCGTCCTCGCGCGCCGTGCGGAATCCCACTCCACTCCCGCCCGCTCCCGGGTGCCCTTGAGTCGCCGCCGCACCTGGTCTATAGTGACTCCGCATCCCATCCTCCTGAAACGTCGGCAGCGTCGGTGACGAGGCGTCCCATGGACATCCGCTCGTGCGACGTGCTCGTCGTGGGCGGCGGTGCGGCCGGACTGCGGGCGGCCATTGCGGCGCTCGAGCACGACCCCGGGCTGCGGGTCGGCCTCGTGTCGAAGGTCTACCCGATGCGCAGCCACACGGTGTCGGCCGAGGGCGGCGCCGCCGCGGTGGTCCGGCCGGACGACAGCCTGGACCAGCACGCCTCCGACACGATCTCGGGCGGCGACTGGCTCTGCGACCAGGACGCCGTCGAGCTGTTCGTCCGCGAGGCGCCTGCGGAGCTGACCCGCCTCGAGCAGTGGGGCTGGCCGTGGAGCCGCGAACGCCACGGGCGCGTCGCGGTGCGCCCGTTCGGCGGGATGAAAGCCGAGCGCACCTGGTTCGCCGCCGACAAGACGGGCTTCCACCTCCTCCACACGCTCTTCCAGACCTCGCTCAAGTACGCCTCGCTCGTGCGCTTCGACGAGTACTTCGTCACCCGACTCGTCGTCGACGACAGCCGCTGTATCGGGGTCGTCGCTCTCGAGCTGGCGACGGGCCGGCTCGTGGGGATCGCCGCCGGGGCGACGGTCCTCTGCACGGGCGGCTGCGGCCGCGTCTACCCGTTCACGACGAACGGCAACATCAAGACGGGCGACGGGATGGCGCTGGCCTATCGCGCCGGGGCGGCGCTCAAGGACATGGAGTTCGTCCAGTACCACCCGACGGGGTTGCCCTTCACCGGCATCCTCATCACGGAAGCGGCTCGCGCCGAAGGCGGCTGGCTCTTGAACAAAAACGGCTACCGCTATCTCCAGGACTACGACCTCGGCCGGCCGGCGCCCCACCCGGTCCTGCGGACGATGGAGCTCGGCCCGCGGGACCGGTTGTCGCAGGCGTTCGTGAAGGAGCAGGAGAAGGGGCGGACGCTCAAAGGCCCGTACGGGGACTACGTGCACCTGGACATCCGGCACCTCGGGGAGGCCGTCATCGACGAGAAGCTCCCCTTCGTGCGGGAGCTGTGCCTGAAGTACGCGCGCATCGACCCGGTCCGCGAGCTGATCCCGGTGCGGCCGGTGGTGCACTACATGATGGGCGGTGTGCACACCGACGTCGACGGCGCCACCTCGCTCCCCGGCCTCTACGCCGCGGGCGAGGCCGCGTGCGTCAGTATCAACGGGGCCAACCGCCTCGGGTCGAACTCGCTCTCCGAGTGCCTCGTCTTCGGGGCGCGGGCCGGGCGGGCGGCGGCGGCGTGGGCGGCCGGCCGTCGCGTCCGCGACGGCG
>CAYZKQ010000132.1:0-9213 GCA_964478975.1 uncultured Vicinamibacterales bacterium
GTCCGACGCGCGCAGGTAGACCGCGTGGCAGCCGGCGGGCGGTTCGCCCCGCGGCCGCCGCCGGACCTCGACCGGGCGCCGCCCCGGGGTGGGCGCGCGGGCCGCGCGCGCGAGGGGATGGACGATAGGATCGCCGGACCCCACGCACACGACGAGCGGGGCCTCATCGTCGGCGAACGCCCCGCCGGGCCACTCGACGAAGTGGAGCAACCTGAGCAGGAACACCGCCCGCGCCTCGGCGGCCGCGGAGGGCTCAGGCGCCTTGGCGGCGGGACGCCCCGCCGCGCGCGCGGCGCCGACCACGACCGTCAGGGCGAGGCCCGCACACAGCCACGACCATGACCGCTCCGCCATCACGCCGCGCCGGGTGCACAGATCGCGCCGTCCTCGGGGTCGGCGCCGGCTCGTGCCGCCGCATCGAGGGATCTCCCAGAGCGCCCGGAAGTTAGCCAGGGTCCGCCGGGCCAAAACGCGGCGCGCCGTGGGCGCCGGCGCCCACCGGTGTGTCCGGGGCGCACGCCGCCATCGACCCGCCCGGGTCCCGGGCAGCCCGCTGAGCGTTCCCCGCGCGGTACGGTTCCTGCTGACCGGCTGAATCAGCCCCGGGCCCTCGGGCGCGGCCGCCCGCGGCGGGCTGGCCCGGGCTTGCGGCGGACGGGCCCGCCGGCCGAACTCGGGACGACTACGAAGCGAAACGCCGTACCGCGATGGCGAAGACGCCGCAACTCGCCGGGGGAAACGGGAAGCCCTCCGGCGCGTGTCACCCGGAGGCCCGCCAGCGCTTCGAGCACGCGCTGCTCGCCTCGTCGCTCGTCAGCCGCCACGATCTCGCGGTGGCGGCCGAGCTGGCCGAGCGCGACCAGATGCCGCTCGCCGACGCCATCGTGGCGCTGGGCTTTGCGAGCGAGCTGGACACCTACGCCGCGCTGGCCCGGGCGGTCGAGCTCCCGCTCGTCGACCTGGACGAAGTCGAGATCAGCCCGTTCGTCCTCCGGCTCGTGCCGGAGAAGGTCGCCCGGCGCCACCAGGTGCTGCCGATCGCCCAGGACGGCCGCGTCCTCACCTACGCCGTCGCGACGCCGTTCAACGACGAGGCCGACCGGGACGTCGCGTTCACGTCGGGGCGACGCACCCGGCGGGTGCTCGCGCGCCCGTCGCAGCTTGCAGCGGCCCTCGACCGGGCGTATCCGCAGCTCGCGGAGGTGGACCATCTGCTCGCGCGGCTGCGCAGCGAGTGGCGATGCGAAGTGGCCGACGCCCGGCGGCCGGCGGATCCGGACTCACCGGTGGTCCGGCTCTGCGACTATCTGGTGGGCAACGCCGTCGCCCTCCAGGCGAGCGACCTCCACCTCGAGCCCTCGCCCGACGGCGCGGTGGTCCGCTACCGCATCCACGGCGTCCTGGAGACGGTCCTGACGATCCCCCCCGAAGCGGTCCAGGCCGTGACGAACCGATTCAAGGTCATGGCCGACCTGGACATCGCGCTGCGCCAGCGCCCCCAGGACGGGGCGTTCCGCCTTCGCGTCAACGGCCGCGTCGTCGACGTGCGCCTGTCGACGCTGCCGACGATCAGCGGCGAGAAGCTCGTCCTCCGGATCATCGACTCGACGAGCGCGTTCGCCACCATCGATCGCCTCGGGTATCCCGCGCCGGTCCTCGAGCGGCTCAGGCGGGCGCTCGATCGCCCCGACGGCCTCGTCCTCGTGACCGGGCCGACGGGCTCGGGCAAGACGACGGTGCTCTATGCGGCGCTCACCTATCTCCGCACCGGGCGGACCAACATCGTGTCGGTGGAGGATCCGGTCGAGCGCCGCATCGAGGGGGTCAACCAGATTCCGGTCAACGCCCGCGCGGGCACGAGCTTCGCGACGGTCTTGCGCTCGGTCCTGCGCCAGGATCCGAACGTCATCATGGTCGGCGAGATTCGGGACGCCGAGGTGGCGCAGATCGTGGGCCAGGCGGCGTTCACGGGGCACCTGGTCCTGAGCTCGCTCCACACCTCCGACGCGGCTTCGGCGATCACGCGGCTGCTCAACCTCGGGCTCGAGCCGTTCAAGCTGGCCGAGTGCCTGACGGCGATCGTGGCCCAGCGGCTGGTCCGGCGCCTGTGCCCGGACTGCAAGCGCGAGCTCGACGCGGTGGAGGCGCGGCGGCTGGGCCGAGCCCACGGCGTCGACCGCATCGCAGCCGCCGCCGGGCCCGGCTGCGAGCGGTGCCGGCAGACGGGCTACCTGGACCGGCTGGCCGTCGCCGAGATCCTGGCGCCGGACGAGGCGATCCGCCAGGCCATCTTGAGGGGGGCGCCCGCGAGCGAGATCCGGCGGGCCATGGCGGCGACGGGGTGCCATTCGATGCGCGAGGCCGCCCTCGCCCTCGCCGCCGAAGGCCTCACGTCGCTCGAGGAAATCGACCGGGTGCTCGCCGACGAGGATCATCCGGTCCAGACGCGGTCGGCCGGCTCGCGGATCCTCGTCGTCGACGACGACCGGATCACACGGCTGGCCGTCAGGTTGTTGCTCGAGAAAGCGGGCTACGAGGTGCTCGAAGGCGAGACCGGGACGCACGCCGTGGAGCTCGCGCGCCGCCACCGGCCGGGATTGCTCCTGCTGGACCTCATGATGCCCGAACTGGACGGCTACCAGGCGCTGGCGCGGATCCGGCGCGACCCCGCGCTCGCGATGCTGCCGGTCATCGTGATCACGGCCGAACAGGGCCCGGGCGCCGAGCGGAAGGTGCTCGACGCCGGCGCCGACGACTACGTGGCCAAGCCGTTCGACCCCGAAATCCTGCTCGCCCGGGTCAAGGGCGTGCTGCGCCGCTTCCTGAAGGCGGCGTGACCCGCCCCCCACCCGCCGCGAGGATGGCGCCCGGCCGCGCGCCCGTCGGCAAACCGTCCCGGACGACGAACACCCCGTTCACGAGCACGTACGGCATGCCCTCGGGGTAGCGGTGGGGCTGCTCGTAGGTCGCCGTGTCGACGACGCGCGCGGGGTCGAAGACGACCAGGTCGGCGGCGTAGCCTTCGCGCACCTGTCCCCGGTCGGCGAAGCGGAAGTGCTCAGCGGGCAGGGCCGTCATCTTGCGGATCGCTTCCTCGAGCGTGATCACCTGCGCGTCGCGCACGTACCGCCCGAGGACGCGCGCGTTGTTGCCGTAGCCGCGCGGGTGGGGCGTGCCCTCGCCGGGGGTCAGGACGCCGGCGTCGGAGGCGACGGCGACCATCGGGTGCCGCATGATCCGCCGGACATCCTCCTCGCTCATGAAGTGGTAGACCATCGAGGCGCCGCCGCGGGACAGCATGGTCCGGGCGGCCTCGAGCTGGGCGTCGGCCGACGCCGAGCCCGTCAGGCGCGAGGCGACCTGGGGCATGGTCAAGCCGTTGAGCGACGGGTCGGCCGGGTAGGACGCGACCGTCGCCCACGAGAGGTCCGAGAAGCCCCGCTCGGCGAGCAGGGCGCGCATCTCGGCCTTGATGCGCGCCCAGGTGGACGGGTCGGCGAGCCGGCGGGCGACGGCGTCCTGGCCCCCCTCGAGGGCCCACGCGGGAAACCGGATGCCGAGGCTGGAGCTGCCGGCGGTGTAGGCGTACTGGTCGGCGCGCACGTCCAGGCCCGCGGCGCGCGCGGCGTCGATCGCGGCGAGGACCTGGGTGCTGGCGCCCCACCGGTTCGGGCTGTCGATTTTCAGGTGCGAGATCTGCACGCGGCAGCCGGCGGCGCGCCCCACGCGGAGCGCTTCGTCCAGCGCGGCGTCGATCGCCGTGCCCTCGTTGCGCAGGTGCGTGGCGTAGAGCCCGCCCATCTCCGCCGCGACGCGCGCGAGCTCGATGATCTCCGCGGCGCTCGCGTACGCCCCGGGGATGTACTGGAGCCCCGTGGAGAAGCCGACCGCGCCGTCGGCCATCGCCCTCCACACGAGGGCGCGCATCTTCTGGAGCTCGCCAGCGTCCGGCGGGCGGTTGGCCGTGCCCATGACGGCGCGCCGCACGGTGTTGTGCCCGATGAGCGTGGCGAAGTTCACCGCGCTCCCGACCTGCCGGAGGCGCTGGAGGGCGGCGCCGACGTCCAGGGCGGAGCTCCCGCAGTTGCCGGCCACGACCGAGGTGACCCCCATGCGGATGAAGTTCTCCGCCCCGGGGTGGTCGGCGAGGTCGTCCGCGTGCGTGTGCACGTCGATGAAGCCGGGCGCGACCACCAGGCCCGCGGCGTCGATCTCGACGCGGGCCCGCGCGTCCTCCACGAGACCCACCCGGGCGATGCGACCCTCGCGCACGGCGACGTCGGCGCGGCGGGCCGGTGCGCCGGACCCGTCGACCACAACGCCGCCCCGAATGAGCACGTCGACGGCGGCCTGCGGCCGGGCGGCGCCCGCCGCTAGCGCCGCGAGCCCGAGCGCGACACCGATCGATCCGAGCGTCCACGCGCGCGTCATGCGGTCGACCTCCTGATTCTCCGCTCCACCCCGCTGCCGACCAGCCCGACCGCCACGACCACGACGGCGCCGATGACATTGAGCCAGAGATACGAGAGGCTGGTCGTGAAGCCCGCGGCGCCCACGACCGCCATGCCCGCCACCAGTCCCCAGAACGCGCCGTTCGCGGTCGCCTGGGGAACCACGATGGCGAGGAAGAAGACGCCGAACAGCGAGCCGTAGAAGAACGACCCCAGGCGGTTGACGACCTCGATGAGCGTCCCGAGGCTGACGGCGTAGGTGGCCACGACGGCCGCCACGGCGCCCCACAGGGCGGTGGCCGCCTTGGAGGCGAGGAGCGTTTCGCGGTCGCCCGCCGCCGGCCGCCAGTGGCGGCGGTAGAAATCGACCACCGAGGCGGTGGCCAGCGCGTTGAGCTCGGCGGCGATGGTGGACATGGCCGCGGCGAAGATGGCCGCGATGAGCAGCCCCACGAGGCCGACGGGGAGCTGGGTCACAATGAAGGTCGGAAACACGTAGTTGACGTCGTTGTAGCTGGCGTCGCCCGCCACCTCGCGGACCAGCCGCGCGGCCCGGCGCCGCAGCTCGGCCACCCGCTGGTCGGCGGCTTCGAAGGCCGCGCGCGCGGCCGCCGCCTCGAGGCCGTCGGCCCGGCGACCCTCGACGAACGCCTGCGCCGCGGCGCGCCGGGCGGCGAGCGCCGCGTCGAACTCGGCTTCGAGGGCGCGATACTCGGCGGCCCGGCCGCTCGACCGGACGAGGGGTTCGTAGACCGGATTGAAGAGCAGCGGCGGGCGCGCGAACAGGTAGAAGACGAACACCAGGACGCCGGCGAGGAGGATGAGCGCCTGCAGCGGGATCTTGAAGAATGCGCTCATCAGAAGCGAGTGCCGGCCCTCGTTGATCGATCGCGCGGTCAGGTAGCGCTGCACCTGGCTCTGGTCGCACCCGAAGTAGCCGAGGGCGAGGAACGTCCCCCCGATCAGGCCCGACCAGAAGGTGTAGGTCGTCCGCACGTCGAACGTGAAGTCCACGGTGGTGAGCCGGCCGCCGGCGCCGGCCAGCGCGAGCGCGTCGACGAGCCCCACGCCGCGGGGCAACCCGAGGAGCAAGGCGGTCACGGCCCCCGCCACCCCCAGCACGATCACGGCCATCTGCTTCACGTCGGCCCAGGCGACCGCCTGGACGCCGCCGATCATCGTGTACAGGACGGTGGGCACGGCCAGCGCCAGCACCGTCACGGTAAAGTTCCAGCCGAGCACGATCGAGAGGATGACGGCTGGCGCCGAGATGACCACGCCGCAGGAGGCCGCCCGGGAGACGAGGAAGAGCAGGCTGGTGAGGGTGCGCGTCTTCGCGTCGAACCGCCGCTCCAGGAACTCGTAGGCGGTGTACACCTTCGCCCGGTGGAAAAACGGGACGACGGTCAGGCACAGGATGATCATGGCGATCGGCAGTCCGAAGTAGAACTGCACGAATCGCATCCCATCGTCGTAACCCTGCCCCGTCGTGCCGACGAGCGTGATCGCGCTGAGCTGGGTGGCCATGACCGACAGCCCCACCACCCACCACGGGAGGCTGCGCTTGGCGACGAAGTAGCCCTCCACCTCGTGGCGCCCGCGCACGCGCGCGAGGCCGTCGCGGACGATCCAGACGAGGTAGACGACCACGATGGCCCAGTCGATCGGGTGCATGGACAACGCGCGCGCGCCCGCGGCGTCAGCCGAACTGGCGGCCGAGCGCCCAGAGGGCGGCGATGACCACCGCCTCGACGAGCAGCACCAGCAGGTACGTCCCGGTCATCGGGGTGTCGTCCGGGTCCGCCGCCGGAGGGCTCGACGAGCGTGTCAGGGGATCGAGGGCGCGCACGGATGGCCGCAGTATAGCATCGGGTATACTGGGACGTGCCGAGTCGGCACGCCCCACCGCTCATGATCATCACCGAACGCGAGCGCGACGGTGTCGTGGTGCTGGCGGTCGAGGGCCGCCTCACGATGAACGACGGGCGGGGACTCTTGAAGGCGGCGGTGGACCGCCTGATGGCGCGCGGGGTCACCGACGTGGTACTCAACCTCGAGCGGCTCCGGTATCTGGACAGCGCGTGCCTCGGAGAGCTCATCCAGGCGCACGTGTCGCTCTGCCGCCGCGACGGCCACCTGAAGCTCGCGAGCGTGCCCGCCCACCTCGAGGCGCTCCTGCGGCTGGCGGGACTCACCGGGGTCTTCGAGATCTATCCGAGCGAAGGCGAGGCGGTGGCGAGCTGTCGGGCGCCTTCGCCGTCCAGCCAGCAGCCTCCCCGCACGTAAGAGCCGCCGATCGGAACCGCCGAGGACGACCCCGAGCGGCCGACGAGCGTGCAGCGAGAACGTCCGGGTTGACGTCGGTTCGGGGTGGGGAGGGCGGCGTCACGCCGCCTGGGTCTTGCGGGCGGCGCCCGCGAGCAGGGTCTTCACGAACGCCGGTCGCGTCAGGCCCTCTTCGTCGGCGATCTGTTCGACCCGGCGCCTGAGCTCGGGGAGCAGGCGGACGAACGTGTCGACCACCAGGGGGTCGTACATGGTACCGCGGCGTTCCATCACGATCTGCACCGCCTCGTCGCTCGACAGCGCCTGGCGGTACGGCCGGTCGGAGGTCAGGGCGTCGTAGCAATCCACCACCGACAAGATGCGCGCGCCGATCGGGATCGCGGGCCCGGCGATGCCCGTCGGGTAGCCGGAGCCATCCCAGTTCTCGTGATGGTGGAGCACGATCGGCACGACCGGGTAGGGGAAGTCGACGACCGAGAGGATGTTCGCGCCGGCCACGGTGTGTTGCTTCATCTGCTCGAACTCGGCCGGCGTGAGCTTGCCCGGTTTGTTGAGGATCTCGTCGGGCACGGCCAGCTTCCCGATGTCGTGCAACAGGGACGCCGCCTCGATGGCCTTCAGCTCGCGGGGGTCGGTCACCCCGAGGGCGCGGGCGAGCCCGACACAATACTCCTGGACGCGCCGGATGTGCCCGTGGGTCACCTGGTCCTTGGCGTCGACGGCCACCGCGAGTGCCTCGATGGTGGACACGTAGAGGCGGTTGACCTCGGCGAGGTGCTGCTCGGCGTCCTCGAGGCGATCGGCGGACAGCTTGAAGGTGAGGTACGACACCACCAGCAGCGGCAGGGCGAGGCCGATCGCGGCCAGCTCGATGCGCGTCGTGTTCTGCACGACGAGCGCGGCCAGCGATGAACCGGCGAACGCGCTGAGGGAAATGCGGGAGAAGCGCTGCGACCAGATCGTCAACGGGTTCTCGCGCAGTTCGGCGGCGACCGCCAGGGCCAGCAGCACGCTGTTCGACAGGAAGAACACGGTGGCCATCACGAAGGCGGGACCGAGGAGGGCGAAGCCGTCCAGCGCGACGCCGCCCAGCGGGGGGAGGCCGAACAGCGCCAGCGAGGCCTCGCCCGCCAGCCAGGCCGAGACCGCCGGTTCCGCCACGTTGAAAAGCGTGCGATGGACTCTGCGCCGGCGCTGGCCGAGCGAGAGAATCAGCCCGTCGACGGCGACGGCGATCGTCGCCACCGGAGGGCCGTAGGCCAGCAGCGCGAGGAAAATGAAGACGTCCGACGTGGGCAGCATGACCGGTACCCGGGGGACATTCACCGAGAACCGGCCGCTCACGACGATGAGGCCCGCGAGCAGGAGCCACTCGTAGGTGAACCGCTGGTAGTGGAGCTGGTAAACCGAGTGGACCAGCACGGCCACGCCCGCGGCCACGACGGCGGCCACGACCAGCCCCGCCGCAGCCGGCAGCCGCGCGGCTGCGACCGGCCGGACCGCCTCCACCCGCCCTGCCGGCACCACACCGGCGGGCAGCGCCTGAACCTGCGTCTGGGCCATCAGTGCACGTCCCGCCGGGCGGACCGCCGGCCCCACCACTCGTCAGCCAGGATGCTCCACATGACGTGGTCGCGCCGCTCGCCCCGCAGCGCGAAACACCGCCGGAGCAGCCCTTCTTCGACCGCCCCCAGCTTGCGGAGGGCCTCGTTGCCGCGGCCGTTCGCCACGGCCGAGCGCGCCTCGAGCCGCGCGGTGCCGAGGGTCCCGAAAACGAACTCGAGCACGAGCTCCGCCGCCTCGTGGAACAGCCCCGTGCCCCACCAGGCTCGACCGATGACGAAACCCCACTCCGCCACGTCGAACCCGGAGTCGATCGGCCACACCTCGATGACTCCGGCCGGACACCCGCTCGCCCGCGAGACCGGTACGAAACACACGAAGCGCCCCGCCCGGCGGCCCGCCCGCGCCCACCGCACGAACCGCTCGAACTGCTCCCGGGTCGCCGGCGGCGGGGTGATGTGACGCGTCACCTCGGGATCGGCGAGCGCCGCCATCAACGGGTCGACGTCCGCGAGACGGATCTCCCGCAGCACGACGCGCCGGCCCCGCAGGACCGGGAGGCGCCGCCGCCAATCCGGGGTCTGCGGCCGCGACGTCGGCCGAGCGGGATCCGCCTGAGGGTGAATCATGCTCGCTCCTCCCGCGCGCTCAGTTCACGCCAGACGCCGGCACGAACGCTGTGTCGACGACCGTCGAGAGATCGCCCCACGCCGCCGACTCGGGTGTGAGGCCCGCGACCGAACCCCACACGAGGCGGTCACCGTCGACGTAGCCGAGCAACGCGTTGCCCCAGACAATCCGCGTGCCCCAGACCAGCCGGTCGTCCCAGACCACATCGTTGCCCCAGACCAGGCGGTTGCCCCACACGAGGCGGTTGCCCCAGATGACCCGGTTCCCCCACACGAGGCGATTG
>CAYZKQ010000133.1:0-9195 GCA_964478975.1 uncultured Vicinamibacterales bacterium
ACGGCGTCTCTCGCCTCCGCGGCCAGCGCCGCCGTCGCCGCCTCCCGGCGCGCGCGCCAGAAGGACACGCCGCCGGCCGCCACCGTGACCAGCAGACTCACGGCGACGGCCCGGCGGACCCAGCGCGTGACGCGGCCGGTGGTGCTACCTCCGCGCACCCCTCCGCGCCTCGATGGCCTGCTGGACTGCGGAGCTCACCGATGCCGCCGCGTTCTTCGCGGCCTCGGCCTTCGCCTTCGCGTCCAGATAGCGCTCGCTGCTGAATGCGCTGTTCGCGTCGTTGAGCTGCGTCTCGGCGCCGGTCAGGTCCGCCTTCAGCGCCTCGAGGTCGGCGGCCGTCCCCTTGCCCTTCGGCGCCTTCGCGAGCAGCTCCTGAGCCTGGGCCAACGCCGTCTTGGCCTCCTCGATGAGCGCGCTCGCCTCGTTCTTCGCTTTCTCCTTCCCGGCGATGGCGTCCTGCTCGGCCTTTTCGCCGGCCGCCTTGGCCGCCCGCGCCAGTTCCGCCGCCTTGCTGTAGGAGCGGAACAGCGCGAACTTGTCAGCCTGCGCCTTCAGCTCCGCATCCAGCGACGCCTGGGCATCCTGCGCCGCCTTGAGCGAGTCCGGCGCATACTCGGCCGCACCGGCCGCCGAGGCCTTATCGAGCGCCGCCTTGGCGGCGTCGATGTCCGCCTGCGGCGGCGAGGCGCAACCCGCGGCGGCGAACGCCAGCCCAGCAATCAGTACCGCGACGAACCCTATCCTTCGCATGCGTCATCCCTCCCTTTGGTTTGTCGGACGTCCTGACGCTCGGCCGGGGGCAGGCCCGCGGACACCGAGCTCCCATCGCCGCGTCGCCCGCGATCGTGAGCTAGACGGGGTACGTAACAGGTAGTCCGTAGACCGAAGCCTCGTGCCCCCTCGTCCGCGTCCCGGCCGAAGTAGGCAACTTTTCACTATAGCACAGGTCTGCCCCGCCGGCGCTCCTCGCTCCCCCTCTCCGGCCCTCTCCCGCAGCCCCCCGGCGCGCTTCCGAGCGGTGCGCGCTGGACTCGATCCCCCCGATCGCGCTATGCTCTCCCGGCTCTCGCCGTCATGCTGCCGCCGCGCGCGTGGTTATTCGCCGTGCTGGCCGCCTTCGGCCTCGTGTACCTCGCCACGTGGGTCGGCGCGTTGCGCCGCGCGCCGCGCGGGCAGGGGGCCTCCGACCCCGCGCGCCACGTCGCCAGACCCACGCTGTTCGAGCTGGCGCTGGGGTTCGTGACGAATTTCTTCGATGCGCTCGGCATCGGCTCGTTCGCCCCGACGACCTCGGTGTTCCGGTTGCGGGGCCTGGTGCCGGACCGACTCATTCCGGGCACGCTCAACGTCGGCCACACGCTACCGACCATGACGCAGGCCTTCATCTACATCAGCGTCATCGACGTGGACATGCGGACGCTGGTGCTGCTCGTCGGCGCCGCGGTGCTCGGCGCCTGGCTCGGGGCGGGCATCGTCTCGCGGTGGCCGCGGCGGAAGGTGCAGGTCGGCATGGGGCTCGCCCTCCTGGGCGCCGCCGCCCTCATGCTGATGGGTTTATTCCGCGTCGTGCCGGCCGGCGGCGAGGCCCTCGGACTCGAGGGCGGCCGGCTTGCCGTCGGGGTGGCGGGCAGCTTCGGACTCGGCGCCCTCATGACGATCGGCATCGGCTTCTACGCGCCGTGCATGATCATGGTCGCCCTGCTCGGCATGAATCCGCGGGCGGCTTTCCCGATCATGATGGGCGCGTGCGCGTTCCTCATGCCCATCGCGAGCGTCCGGTTCATCAGGCGGGACGCATACAGCGTCCGGCCGGCCCTCGGCTTGGCCGCCGGCGGCATCCCGGGCGTCCTCATCGCCGCCTTCATCGTCTGGTCGCTTCCGCTCGACGCGATTCGCTGGCTCGTCGTCGCCGTCGTGATTTACACCGCCACGGCGATGCTGCGGTCGGCGGCCGCCGAGAGCCGTGTCGCGGTCCGGCCAGATGGCGCGGTCCTCTCCGAGCCCGCCGAACCGTCGACGTAGGACCCGGCGGCCGATCGCCCGCTCGCCCTCGGTCCAGGCGCGGCGGCCTGGGGCCGGCAGGAGGACACGATGACACGTCACGTCCTGGCTCGACACGCGTTCGTCATCGGCTTGACGGTTCCCGCCGCGGCGGCGGCGCTCCAGGGCTCGGTCGGCGCCGGTGACCGCGCCCAGCCGCGCCCGACCTTCACGGTCGGGACGGCGACCGCCGCGCGCGGCCAGAAAGTCGCGGGCGCCATCGAGGTACCGGCCGGCGTCGACCCCGCGCTCACGATCCCCGTGGTCGTGGCGCACGGCGCGAGCCCCGGCCCCGTCCTCGCGATCGTGGCGGGCGCGCACGGCACCGAGTACGCCTCGATCATCGCCGTCGAGCGCCTCATCGCGACGGTCGACGCGGCGCAGCTCGCCGGCACGCTCATCCTCGTCCCGCTGGTGAACGTGCCCTCGTTCGAGCAGATGGTGCCGCACCTCAACCCGACCGACGGCAAGAACATGAACCGGTTCTACCCGGGCCGCGTCGACGGCACCCAGACCGAGCGCGCGTCTTACCAGATCACCCGCCAGGTCGTCGAACCCGCCGACCACCTCATCGACCTCCACGGCGGCGACCTGGACGAGAGCCTCAGGCCCTACACCTACTGGACGCGGACGGGCCGCGAGGCCCAGGACCGTATCTCGCGGGACATGGCCCTCGCCTTCGGCCTCGACCACATCGTCATCTCCACCGACCGGCCGACGGACCCGGCGGCGTCGCGCTACCTGGAGAACACCGCGACGACGCGGGGCAAGCCGTCGATCACGGCCGAAGCGGGCCACGCCGGGACCGTCGAGACCGACGATGTCGACGCGCTGGTGCGCGGGTGCCTCTCGGTGATGCGCTACCTGAAGATGTGGCCCGGGGCGCCGAGCTTCGTCGAGTCGCCCGTCTGGATCGCCGCGCTCGCCACGGTCACGAGCGAGGCCACCGGCATCTTCACGCCGCTCGTCAAGCGCGGGACCTATGTCCAGAAAGGGATGAAGGTGGGGTCGGTGACGGACTACGTCGGCCGGCCCCTGTTCGACGCGCGGGCCCCCGAGAGCGGCGTGGTGCTCTACATCCGCGCGGTCCCCTCGATCACGAAGGGCGCCACGATCGCGAGCGTCGGGGTCGTTCAGCGCTGAGCGCCCGGCGCGGTCGGCGACCGGAGTCCGTCGGTCGCCGGCGAGGACTTCTCCGCCTCGTCCGGCGCCGCGGCCGCCTCGATGAGGGTGCCCGCCGCGACGAGGACGACGGGGCCGAGCACGAGGCCGATGAAGCCGAACGCGGCGGCGCCCCCGAGCAGGCCGATGAAGATGACGAGGCCGTTCACGGTGGTCCGCCCGCTCAGGATGATCGGCCGCAGGACGTTGTCGACCATGCCGATGATGCCGGCGCCGACGCCGGCGAGCACGAGGCCCCGCACCACCTCGCCCGACAGAGCGAGCCAGGCGGCCGCCGGCAACCACACGAGGGCGGAGCCGACCAGCGGCAGCAGCGAGGCGAAGCCCATCGCAAGGCCCCATAGCGCGGGGGCGGGAAATCCGAGCAGCGCGAAGGCCACGCCGCCGAGCAGACCTTGCACCGCCGCGACGGCCAGGCCGGCGCCCACACTCGCGATGACGAGGTCGCGCGTCTGGGCGATGAGCCGGTCGCGGCGCGGCCCGGCAAACGGCAGTAAGTCGCGGATCGCGGCCCCGAGCGCCGGCCCGTCGCGCAGAAAGAAGAAGAGCGCGAAGAGCATGACGACCAGGCTGAAGACGAAGCTGGCGACGTTCTGGAGGACCGCGCCGGCGCGGGCGGCCACGAACCCGCCGACCCGCTGGACCGCTTCGCCCGCGAGCGCGCGGGGATCCTCGGGGAGCGCAAACGGAACCCTGGCGCGGAGGCCTTCCCACAGCGCCTCGACGCGGCCCGGCGTATCGGCCGCCAGCCCGACCTGCTGGATGTACTCGGTCACGTGCGCGACCTCCCGCACCAGCACCGAGAGCAGTCCGATGGCGGGGCTGACCAGGATGATCGCCGCCACGGCGACCAGCACGAAGGCCGCCCAGCCCGGGCCGAGGCGGCGACCCAGGCGGCGCTGCACGGGGGCCAACATGATTGCGAAGATCGCGGCCCATCCGAGCGGCTGGAGAAACGGCCGGACGACCCGAAACGCGAGATAGCCCACCAGCAGGACGACGGCGTAAAAGACGAGGCGGGCGAAGCGGATGCGGTCGCTCTCGGGGACCATGCGACGCCAGTATACGCCGGCGCGCGGGATGCCCGTGGGTTCACCACGGGCGCCGTTCTCCCTGACCGCCCAGCCCGATAGCAGCGAACCAGCCGCTCAGATCCGCTCCAACGCCGTCCGCGCCAGACGCACGGCCACGCTCTTCAGGTCGCCCCCATTGATGGTGACATCCGAAATGGTCATGTTCACGTCCAGGACGCCGCCTTTGGCTCTCACCTTCAACTCCGCCCCGAACCACACGGCCTCGTCGCCCAGGCCGGGCACAGGGTCGCCATTACCCTTCGTGAAGTCGAATGCGGCTCTCTCCCCGCTGTCGGTGCTGAACCAGACGACGACGGCGGGGCTCGCGTCCGGATCGCGGCCGCCAAAGGAATAGAAGCACTCCTTGAGCCCACCGCTTTCCTTGACGGTGGCCGCGGTGACGGTGCGGCCGATCGCGGCGGATACCTCTTCTCTGGTCAACAGGTCACAGGCTCCGCCACGCGGCGCACCGGCCCGTGGCTGGTCCGCCACGGTGGCGGCCGTAGCCGACCCGGCGCCGAACGGCCGGAGCTCGGCGGCTTCTGAGCGCCCGGTTCCGCCGGACGCGGTCGAGTTGGATCCCGACGAACCGCACCCTGAAGCGGCGAGCAGGAGTGTCGCGACAACAACCTTCAACGTCAACCCGCGCAGCAGCATGCAGACATCCTCCGTGAGTGATAGATCGTGACCGACATCGTTGACCTCGAGCGCACGGTCCCGGCGACTGTTCTGGACCGCCGTGCCTGGAATGGAAGCACCGGGCCTGAACGAAGCCGCCTCTCGTGGCCCGCCTACTTCCTCCTGGTCGTCTTGTGCCCCGCCGGCACACTGAACGTGTCGTCGGGGATGGCGTCGACCGTTACCTTCGTGACGGTGGTCGTCATGGTCGACCCGCCCATCTTGTTCATCATGCCGGCCAGCATGCCCGATCCCTCGAACCCGATCTGCAAATCCGACGCGTAGACGACCCCGATCTCGGCCAGGCGCCGGTAGAGGGCGGTCATGCCGCGGGCCTGGCCCGGCTGCGCTTTGGCGGTGCGCGGGTCGCTGAAGAAGAGACCCTTCTCGGCGGCCGCGGTGTAGAAGGCCGCGTAGTCGGCCTTGGCCGGGCTGTTCTTTGCCACCCACACCGGTCCGCTCATCACGATCGTGAGTCGCTGGTCGCCATCCCCGAGGGCGGCCCCCACCGCGACCCGCACCTGGTAGCCCTCGCAGCGCTGGTCGAGGATCTCGCGGGTCTCGCCGGTGGGCTCCAGATCGACCTTGACGTCCGCATCGGGGATCTTGCTCAGCTCGGCGGCCAGGCTGGCCATGTCCCAGACTTCCGCCTCCCGCTTCTTGTGGTTGATGAAGATGAACGTGCGCTGGTCGAGATCGATGACGGTGCTCACGTTTTCGCCGCGCATTGTCGTGTCGCTGCGCATCTTCGCCCCGCGGAGGTACGTCACGACCTCGCCGTCGATGGCCATACCCAAGCCCTTTCCCGCGCTGCGCGCTACGATGATCGCATCCGCGCGGGCCTCACCCTGGCACAGCCCCACGACGGCGGCCAGTCCGATCAGCGCTGGAACGAATCTCCTCATGGTGTCCCCCCACGCGAGACCGCGCCCTCCGCGCGGCTGCCGGAGAAACCCGGCGGGTCGCCCCCCACCAGCCACTGGATCCACGCGGTGCTCCAGGAAAATGCGTAGAATAACACTCAGCCCGCCATGACCGGGCCGACCCAGCCTCTCGACTCCGAAGTGTCCGCCGGGCCTGGCTGGGCGCGGCAGTCGACCGGGCCGGTTCGGTGGGCGGGTTCAGGCTTCGAATAGAACACGCGAGAGTGGACCCATGACGCAGGCCGACTTCATCGTCGATCGCCTCGGCGAGGCCCGGATCCCGTCACCCATGGACGGGGTCCGCTTCGTCGGCGACGACGAGCACGTGCTGTACGAGGCGAACCTGGATCGCCTCGAGGCGCAGCTCGCGGCGGGCGAGGACCCGCCGCGCTTCGAGCTCGCCGGGCCCAGGGCGCGCATCTTCTTCGACCCGGCGGCGCTCGCGTGCGGCATCGTGACCTGCGGCGGGCTGTGTCCGGGCCTCAACGACGTCATTCGCGCGCTCGTCTTCAGCCTGCACTACCACTACGGCGTCCGCCGCATCTACGGGTTTCCCTACGGCTACCGGGGCCTGGTGGCGCGCTACGGGCACGCACCCGTCGAGCTGACGCCGCAGCTCGTGGGCCAGATCCACCACCTGGGCGGCACGATCCTCGGGACGTCGCGGGGCCCGCAAGACCCCGCCGAGATGGCCGACACGCTCGAGCGGATGGGGATCGGCGTGCTCTTCACCATCGGGGGCGACGGCACGCTGCGCGGCGCCCGGGCGCTGGTCGCCGAGATCGCCCGGCGCGGCCGCCCGATCGCGGTGGTGGGCGTGCCGAAGACGATCGATAACGACATCTCGTACATCGAGAAGTCGTTCGGGTTCGAAACGGCCGTGTCCGAAGCGCGGCGGATCACTAACGGGGCGCACAGCGAGGCGGCGGCCGCTCCGAACGGCATCGCCCTCGTCAAGCTGATGGGACGCGAATCCGGATTCGTCGCCGCGTATGCCGTCCTCGCCGACAGCCAGGTGAACTTCTGTCTCGTGCCAGAAGTGCCGTTCGACCTCGACGTCTTTCTCGAAGCCCTCGAGCGGCGCCTCGCCGAGCGCGGCCACGCCCTGATCGTGGTGAGCGAAGGCGCGGGTCAAGACCTCATGCAGGTGCCAAACGAGGTCGACGCCTCCGGCAACCGGCGCCTCGGTGATATCGGGCTGTTCTTGCGGGACGCGATCGAAAGCTACTTCGCCCGCCGCGGCCTCGAGGTCACCCTCAAGTACATCGACCCGAGCTACGCCATCCGCAACCGGCCGGCCAACGCCCACGACAGCACGTTCTGCCTGCTGCTCGGCCACAGCGCCGCCCACGCGGCGATGGCCGGGCGGACGAATCTCGTGGTGGGCTACTGGCGGGGCGAGTTCACCCACGTGCCCATCCCGCTCGCCGTCTCGCGCCGCAAGCGGATCGACCCCGACGGCTGGCTCTGGAGCGCTGTGGTAGCCTCGACCGGCCAGCCGCGCCACCTGCGGCGGATGTACGCGTAGCGCGCCGGCGGCGGCGGCCGGCTCAGACCACGCTGACCTCGCCCACCGGCGCGCCGGCCGCAAAGCGGTCGGCCGCGAAAGGTCGCAGGTCGAGTCCGGGATCCCGCCCGGCGATCAGGTCGGCGAGCACCCGGCCGGCGGCGGGCGAGTGCTGGAAGCCGTGTCCGCTGAAGCCGGCGATGACATAGAACCCTTCGACCCCGCCCGCCGGTCCGATGATCGGCATGGCGTCCGGCGTCATCTCGTAGAGGCCGGCCCACGCCCGGGCGATCGACACCTCGGCGAGGACTGGGAGGCGCCGGAGGGCGACGGGCGTGATCTTTTCGAGCACCGCCCAGTTGACCGTCGTGTCGAAGCCCGGCCGCTCGTCCGGGTCTCCCATGCCGAAGAGCAGGCCGGCGCCCTCGCGGTGGAAATAAAACGAGGTGTCGAAATCGATGACCATGATGTGAGAAAGCGGCGCCGCCGGCCCGCCCCCGGGACCACCGTGCGCCCAGCCGCCGCGAAAGGGTGGCGCGGCGATGAAGATGTGGCGGCGCAACGGCTCGATGGGCAGCGCCACGCCGGCCATCCGGGCCACGCGCGCGGCCCACGGACCGGCCGCGTCGACGACCGCCCGGCAGGCGAGGGGCCCGCCCGTCGTCTCGACGCCCGTCACGCGCCCGTGCTCGACCCGGATCCCCACCACTTCGGTCCCGCGCAGGATCGTGACCCCCGCCCGCTGCGCCGCGCGCGCGAAGCCCATCGTGACGCCGTGAGGATCCGCGATGCCGTCGCGCGCGCAGAAGGTGGCGGTCTGCACCCCGTCGACCACGAGCCCCGGCGCCCGCCGCGCCGCCTCGACCGGGTCCAGCCACTCCACCTCGACGCCGAGGCGCCGCTGCATCTCGACGGCACGCCGGAAGGCCTCCACGTGCGCATCGGCCGACAGCAGGAACAGGTAGCCGTCCTGGTGAAAGTCCAGCGGCTCTCCCACGTTCTCGGCGAACCGTTCGAACAGGCTGATCGATTCGATCGACAGCCGGACGTTCGCTTCGTGCGAGAATTGATGGCGGACGCCGCCGGCGTTGCGCCCCGTCGAGCCCGCGCCGAGCACCGCTTCGCGCTCCACGAGCACGACATCGCTGAGACCCAGGCGCGCGAGGTGGTACGCGACACTGGTCCCCATGCACCCGCCGCCGACGATGACGACTTCAGCCGTACGCATCGCGGACGCTGCGCGCAGGTCGGGCCCCCGCCATGCCTAGCCGCGGGACGCCGCGCCGGCGGCACGATTGTGGCACGAGCCGGCACGCCGAGGAAGGTGTTCAGGCGTCCCCACGAGCGGGCGCGCTGAGGGCGCGAGCGGAGTCGCCTGAAAAGCGGCGTCGAGTCGTCTCGGCGCTCGCCGCGGTGCTTTTCTGCACCCCGCTCTGGCCCGCCGCTGCGGGCGCCGCCGACCCCTCGTCCTCCACGGAGCGCTGGCGCTGGGTCGCGTTCACCTCCGCCTCGGGCCTGCCCGCGAGCCGCGTCGAGCTGATCGATGAGACGCCCGAGGCAACGGCCTGGGCGGTGACGCGGGACGGGCTCGCGTGGTTCGACGGATTCTTCTGGCGTCCGGTCGCGCCGCCACCCGGCGGTCTCGGCCGCGTGCACGCCCTCGCCGCCCTCGCGGCGCAGCTCGTCGTCCTCGCCGACCGGGGCGTCTTCCTCGCGCGTCCGGACGACGCCGCGCTCCGTCCCGCGGGGCCCGCCGGCCGAGCTCCCGCGTTCGTCTCCGCCGCCCGCCTGG
>CAYZKQ010000134.1:0-9146 GCA_964478975.1 uncultured Vicinamibacterales bacterium
GGCGCGGGGCACCCTTCGCGGCAGCGAGCGGGAACAGCTCGAGGCGGCGCGGCGCCAGGCCGGCGGCAACCGCGCCGCGGCGGCCCGCCTTCTCGGCATCAGCCGCACCACGTTCTACCGCCGCCTCCGAACGCGGGGCATCGACCCCGAGGGCCCGGCCACCACGGTCTGAAACCAACCGCCCTGAGACACGCTCGCGAGACATCGGGAGACACCCTGAGACGTCTCTCGGTGTCTCACCGCCGTCCAGTGTCGACCTCGGTGTCGGTGGCCGACGGGTCGTTTGGCACCGTGTCCCCAACGGTGCTGGCCTGGCGTCACGCCCCGGATGATCCCCGTGGGGACGGATCCCACCGGTATCGCGACCGACGAGCCTCTGCGCCGGATCTATGTGGCGAACCGGGGGTCCGGCGATGTCACGGTGCTCGACGCGGAAACGTGGGAGACGATTGCCACCGTGCCGATCGGCGCTGAAGCGCGCAAGGTGGGCGTCGACGACGTGCTGCACAAGGTGTCCGTCACGACGAGGCGCGGCGGATGCTCGCTCGTGGTGCTCCACGGGCAGACACTCACCGAGGACGCCGTCATTCCGCTGCCGGGCATGCCAATCGTGGTGGCGTCGGTGGGCCTCTTGGAGGGCGTTGCGGTCGACTGCCGGCGCCTTTGAATCCGACCTCTTCGGATACACGGCATACACGTTGCCCCGGGCGCTCTTGAGCATGCGCTTCGGCAGGAACGGCTTCGCATACGGGGTGCAGCAGCGACTGTATTATCGCGAAATCGGCGTGAACGTTCCGTATGCGATGGTATCCATCGATCCGTTCAAAGAGGGGCTGAGCCCCTGGGACCTCGCGTATGCGTGCTGGTTAGAAAACCAATCGCAGTACTACACCCTCAAGTTGTTCTGGAATCAGTGGATCGGGCAGCTCGACGTCGATGCGTCGAGCAACATGGTCTACATCCTCGGGTCGAGCATGACCGAAGCGGGGCCCGGCTTCGTGTGGGCGTACCCCGGCCGACTCCGCGGCCAGGTCATCTCGCTGCTGACGCCACCGCACGCGCGCGTCGGCACCACCCTCACCCTGACCGCCACGGGCGGCTGGTCCGGCAACCCGATCATCTTCTCCATCGCCCCGGCGAGCGACCCTGGCGCCTGCACCGTGGACGCCGCCGGGACCGCCTCGTTCGCGGCGCTGGGCACCTGCGTGATCGCGGCGAACCAGCGCGGCGACGACAGCTCCCTCGACGCCCCGCAGGCGCTCGCCACGATCCAGGTGGTCGACAAGCTTCCGCAGACGATTACCTTCACCGCGCCCGCATCGGGCGTTGTCGGTCAGATGCTGCCCCTGACGCTTGTCGGCGGCGACTCGGGCAACCCGGTCGTGGCGGCGCTGCACCCGTCCACCGACCCGGAGATCTGCGCCGTGAACGGCGACAGCGTGCAGCTCCTGTCGCCCGGCGCGTGCCTGCTCGTCTTCGCCGTCGACCCGGGCACCACGCCCGGCGTCTGCACAGTCAGCGGCAGCGTCGTCACCTATGCGGCGGTCGGCACGTGCATCGTCGTGGGGACGCAGGCGGGTGACAGCCACTATCTCGACGCGGAGCCCGTACGCCCGCTCATCCTCGTCGAGCCCGCCGGCCGTTCGGACCGACATCGGCGGCCTCGCGCTCAACCGGCCAGCGCTGCTGAATCAGCCACGGATGAGCGTGTGCAGCTCCTGAGTGTGGCGCTGTGGCTTGACGCCGGGAGGCAAGTTGGGCCGAACGTGTCTGGCAAACCACTCTGCGGCGTCCTTGGAGGATTGCCAGACTTCTACGACACGCCACCCGCCTTCAATCGGATGCCCGAAGTGCATGATGAAGCCAGGCGCTCCTTTGAGGGCGTCTCCAAGAAGTCGAATCGTCTCTTCGTACCCTTCCCTGGTCTGGCCAGGAACATCTGCGGTGATCGCTACCGCCATAGGTGCGTCTCCTTTGCTGGTTATCGGTGGCTGTCAGCTACTGTGCTGGTCGTCGCCGCAGGCGAGGCCGCCCAAACCTACTCTCGCGATCCAGGTCGACCTGCCCGTTCTCGGCGGCGAAGCGCGCCGCTCGTCCAGCCAGCCACTTTTCGTGCGCGCACATTCTACCCCTTCGGTTCGCAGGCCGTCGGTACACAAAGGCGGAGAGGAGGTGGCGGATCGGCCCGCCAATGAACCAATGAAAAGGACACAAAGAGCGGTTTGTCGGGGCGCAACATAACGTTTCACTCCAGGAACGTTCTGTCAAGACGACACGTTTCACGCAGGGCCGTTCCCGAGCGGCCAAGTCCAGCCAACTCCTTGTTCCGACGTGAGTTGCTACGCCGGCCCGAACCCTGCTCCACTGCCGGTGGAGGGCGGGCACATGAAAGAGCTGGTGATCCTCGGAGCCGGAACCGCCGGGACCATCGTGGCGAACCGGATCGTCGGCCGCCTCCCGGCGGACTGGCGGGTGACGGTAGTGGACCCCGACGCGGACCACCTCTATCAACCGGGCCTGCTGTTTCTCCCGTTCGGGGCGCGTGACGAAGCGCGCAACCAGCGCCCGCGCCGGCGCACGCTGCGGCCCGGCGTGCGGTGGCTCCCCGTCGCGGTCCGCGAAGTCGACACCCGCGCCAAGCGCGTGATCCTCGACGGGACCGAGCCGATCGCCTACGACCTGCTCGTCATCGCCAGCGGTTCGCGGGTCGTCCCCGAGGAGACGCCGGGACTGCTCGGCGAGGAATGGCGCCGGAGCATCCACGAGTTCTACACGCTCGACGGGGCCCGCGCGCTCCGCGACGCCCTCGCTGCCTTCACCGGCGGGCGGCTGGTCGTCCACATCGCCGAGATGCCGATCAAGTGTCCGGTGGCGCCCCTCGAGTTTCTGCTACTGGCCGACGCCTGGTTCACCGCGCGCCGCGCGCGCGACCGTGTCGAGCTTGCCCTGGTGACGCCCCTCGACGGCGCGTTCACGCGCAAAGGCTGCGCCACGGTGCTCGGCGACCTGTTCGCCCGGCGGGGGATCGCGGTCGACACGCTGTTCACCGTCGCCGAAGTCGACGCGGCAAGCCACACCCTGGTGTCGTTCGACGACCGCCGCATCCCGTACGACCTGCTCGTCACGGTGCCGGTCCACCGCGGCGCGGCGTTCATCGACGCGTCGGGATTGGGCAACGAGCTCGGCTTCATCCCGACGCATCCCCACACGCTCGCGGCGAAACACCACGACGATGTGTTCGTCGTCGGGGACGCGGCCGACGTCCCGACGTCGAAGGCGGGTTCCGTCGCGCACTTCGAGAGCGAGGTCCTGGTCGAGAACTTGTTGCGGGCGATGTCCGGCCGAAGCCTCGAGGCGGGCTTCGACGGCCACGCCAACTGCTTCATCGAGAGCGGGTTCGGCAAGGCCATCCTGATCGACTTCAACTACGACATCGAGCCGCTGCCGGGGAAGTTCCCGTTTCCTGTGGTGGGCCCGCTCACGCTGCTCGGGGAATCGCGCCTCAACCACTGGGGCAAGCTCGCGTTCCGGTGGCTCTATTGGCACTGGCTGTTGCCGGGACGCTCCGTGCCGTTCGTGCCGGCGCGGCTGTCGATGGCGGGCAAGCGGTCGCTCGCCTCGATCGGCCTCGGCGAGCTCGAGCAGGCCTGACGGCGGCGTCCCGGACGCTCGACAGGAGGCATCCGATGCCGTTGCGCACCTATCGCGATCGGGCAGTCGAGGTCACCGACGAGGGCTTTCTCGTCGACGCCGGGCAGTGGACGCCCGAGATTGCGGAAGCCATCGCGGAGGAGGTCGGGCTGCGCCTGACCGACCGCCACTGGAAGGTCATCTGGTTCTGCCGCGAGGACGCGGCCCGGGAAGGCCAGCCGCCCGGCCTGCGCCGCATCGCCAAGCTGGGCGGGGTGACGATGAAAGAGCTCTACGAGCTGTTTCCGAAAGGCCCGGGCAAGCTCGCCGCGCGGATCGCGGGCCTGCCCAAGCCGCAAAGTTGTGTCTAGGAGGTGCGCGCATGGACACCACCGTCGTGGCGGCGCATCCGGCCGAGGCGCCCAGCATTCAGGCCGCGCGCCGGCCGATCGAGCATCTCGCCATCATCTGTTCGAAGGGCACGCTCGACATGGCGTATCCGGGGCTCGTGCTCGCCAACGCCGCGCGCATGAGCGGCATCGACGCGACGCTCTTCTTCACGTTCTGGGGTCTCGACATCGTCACGAAGGCGACCGCCGGCCGCCTGCGCCTGGCGACGGTGGGGAATCCATCGCTGCACCTGCCGGCGCTCATCGGTGCGCTGCCCGGCGTCGAGGCGCTGGTGACCCGCCTGATGCAGCGGCAGATGGCGAAACTCGACCTGCCCGCCGTGCCCGAGATGCTCGAAATGCTGCACGACGCCGGCGCCAGACTGTATGCGTGCCGGCTCGCGATGGACATGTTCAAGCGGACGCGCGCCGACCTGGTCGATCAGGTCGACGACGTGATCAGCGCGATGGACTTTTTCGACAGGGCCGCGGGCGCGCAGGTGCTCGTCATCTAGACCGCGGACGGCGGCGCGGCGCCAGCGCGGATCGCCTCGAGCCGCGCGGCGAACGCCCGCGCCGACGGCGGCCGGCGGCCGCGGTCAGCGGCGAGCGCGTCGGCGAGAAAGGCAGCCAGCGCCGGGGGACACGCCGGCGCGAAGCCCCGCACGTCGGGGACGTCGGCGCGCGCGATCCGGTCGAGGGTGTCGAGCAGGGTCGGCCCCGCGAAGGGATGGCGCCGGCTCGTCGCTTCGTACAGCACCAGCGCGAGCGCCCAGAGATCGCCCGCCGGCTCGGGGGCCTCGCCGCGGACCGCCTCCGGCGACAGGTACAGGGGCGTGCCGACCGCGCGCGCCGGTGCCGTCCACCCCAGCGCCGGCAGGATCCCCCACGTCGCAGTCGCCGCCTCGGCAACCTCGCCGAGGCCTCCCCCCGGCGTGCGCAGCGCCCCCAGGCGCATCGAGTCGTCCACGATCGTGGCGACGCCGAAATCCAGCAGCTTCGGGAGCCCCTCGCGCGTGAACCCGATGTTGCTCGGCTTGACGTCGCGGTGCAGGACCCCGGCAGCGTGCACCCGCGCCAGGGCTTCGGCCATCGCCACGCCGAGCGCGACGACCTCCTCGGGACCGAGCGCCGTTCGCGCCAGCCAGTCGGCGAGCGTCCCCCCTTCGAGATACTCGAGGACGAGCATGGGGGTGCCCTGCCAGGCCTCAGCACCGAAGATGACCGCGAGGTGCGGGTGCGAGACCGCGGCGATCGCCCGCGCCTCGCGGCGCAAGCGCCGCGCGTACTCCGGCGAGACGCGCGGCAGCGTCTTGATCGCCACCAGGCGATCGAGCGCCAGGTCGCGCGCCCGATACACGACGCCCATCCCGCCGCCGCCGACCCGCCGCTCGAGGCGGAACTTCCCCGCCAGCCGGATCGGCACCGGCGCGCGCTCGACGTCACCGCCGCACGCGCGGCACGCGGCGGCGCCCGGCGCCTGGAGCGCGTGACACACCACGCACTCGTCGGCCGCCCGCTCCCCATCCTCGACCTTCGCCCGGCGACCGGCCGCGCGGGCAACCCTGGCAGGCGGTTCCGGCGCCGCCCGCCCGCGCAGGCTCTCGAGCGCAAGCGCCGCCGACGCCGCTACCTCCACGAGCAGTCGCTGGTCCTCCAACGAGAACGGCAGCTCGCTCTGCTTTTCACCGAGCGCCAGCAGCCCGACCAGGCGCCCGCCGGACCCCCGTAAGGGCACCAGCAGGCGGAACGCGCCGTCGGCCAACCACTCGCGCTCGGACTCCGGAAGCCGGCCCAACGCGCCCGTCTCCAAGTCGACCGTGAGTGGCTCGGGCCGCCCGCCGGCGAGCACGGCGAGCGCGGCCTCCGCCGGCAGCGGCCGCACGGCGCCATCGGGCGCCACCAGGGCGCGCCGCGCCGGATCGGTCACGAGTAGCGCAACGGACTCGAGGTGCAGAGCATGATCCACTTCCCGCGTCACGAGCGCCGCCAGTTCCTCGACCGACCCCACCTCCCCGCTGCGCGCCACGATGGCCGACAGGATCCACCGGGCGTCGTACTGCTCGCGGAAGAACCGGCGGTCGATCCGGTCGAAGACCCTCGGCGCGTAGCGCACGCCGGCCCAGGCCGCCGCGGCCGTGCCGCCGAGCACCACCAGCCCCCGACCCCCAAGGAGGGCCGCAATCGTCGCGGCCCGGTGCCAGTACAGGTACAGGGCAGCCCCGGCGAAGGGTCCGGCGAACATCGCCAGCGCCGCGTAGCGGACGAGGGCATACTGCAGCGCCTTCCGGACGACAAGACGCACGTCGAGCGCCTGGTCGACCAGGACTGCGTAGGCCGTGGTGAAAGGAACCGAGACGAGAAAGGGGTACACGACGACGCCGCTCGCGAGGCGGCGTCCCGGTTCGCTCATCCAGCGGCCGAACGGGGGCACGAGCACTTCGAGCAGCACATCGAGGAGCAGCGGCGCCGAGCCGACGACCAGGCCCGCCTCGAACAGCCCCACGCGCCGCCGCTCGCCGACGGGCGCGCGCCCCGCCTTCCAGACCACGAAGAGCAGCGCCGACAGCGTGAGGAGGGTCAGGGGCTCCCAGTACACGCTCGGCGCCCCGAAGCGGTCGAGCATCGACACGGGGTCTGGGAGCCTGACGCCCGCCGCGCCTGCCACCCAGGCTGCCAGGCTCGCGGCGAAGAGTGCGGCGCCCGCCGCGAGGGCGAGGGGGATGGCGACCGCGGGAATCCGCGTGGCGGGACCGAACGCCGCGCCGCGGGGAAAGTCGCGGGCGAAGAACCAGAGTAGCCCCGGGGCGAACGCGTCGGGGCGCGCCGCGCGCAGGAGGAGCAGCGGACCGGCCGCCGCGGGAGCGAGCCCCGGGACCAGGCGCGCGATCAGGCGGTCGCTGAAAACCGTCGCGAAGAGCAGAAAGTAAGCCCCGAGGGCCCGCGCCCGGGGGTCGCGGCCGCCCCCGGCGATCAGCAGAGCGCCGGCGCTCCCGAAGGCGAGCATCGGCGCCAGGTGGACCCACAGCGGGAAGGCGAACCCCTCGGCCTCCGCCCCGCCGCGCCCCAGGCCGGCCACGCCGCACGCCAGCTTGGCCGCGGCCACCGCGAGCAGGATCCGGATCCCCACGGCCCCGCGACATCCCCGCTCGGCACCGCCCGAGCGCGCGCTCCCGGCTCCCTCGCCGGCCGCCGGGCGCGCCCTCAGGACTTGCGGGCGGCGGCCAGGCAGAACGGGCACTCGTACTCGACGGCGGAGGCCGTCGCCGCGAAGCGCTCGACCGCGTCGCGGTAGTGCTCCTCGCCGACGCTGTGCGCGGCGTCGTGGAGCGCCAGGTGGGCCGCCACCCGTCCCAGCCCGCGCGCGTACTCGAGGGTCTGGTGCTCGATGGTGGGCCACCGGTCCAGGTTGGCGCGTACGAGCGCCGCGTACTCGCGTGTGCCGGCCCGGATCACCTCGCGGGAAACCGGCAGCGTCCCCGCTCCCTGGCCGAACGCGACGAACATCTGCGTGAGAATCTCGTGAACCGCCGATTCGAGCGCGATCGTCTCCGCCATAGCGCCTCCTCACCGGGACTCGGCCCGGCCCGGACACACGCCGCCGCCGCGACCCGCTCACCTGGCAGGGGGGGAATGTGACCTGGGCATTCTACCCGGCGGCGCCCTTGAATTCCAGGGCGAATCCGGCGTACGGTGGGGCGGTTATGCAGGCCATCATCGTGCGTCGCTTCGGCGGTCCCGAGGTCCTCGAACTGGCCGACCTCGACGACCCCTCGCCCGGATCCGCCGAGATCCTCGTCCGCCTCCACGCCGTCGGCGTCAACCCGGTGGAAACGTACGTGCGCAGCGGGACTTACGCCATCAAGCCGGCGCTCCCTTACATCCCCGGCCAGGACGCCGCGGGCATCGTCCAGGCGGTCGGCCGGCATGTGGCGGGCGTGAAGCCGGGCGACCGCGTCTACATCACCGGGACCGTGCTCGGGCGCGCTCAGGGTGCGTATGCGGCGCTCGCCGTGTGCCACCCGTGGCAGGTCCACCCGCTGCCGGAGCATCTTTCCTTCGCCCAGGGGGCCGCCATCGGCGTCCCGTACGCGACCGCGTATCGGGCGCTCTTTGACAAAGCCCGCGCCCGGCTCGGGGAGACCGTGCTCGTGCACGGGGCGAGCGGCGGCGTGGGGCTGGCGGCGGTGCAGCTCGCCCGCCACGCGGGCTTGCGCGTCATCGGGACCGCCGGCTCGGAGGAAGGTCTCGCGCTCGTGCGCGACCAGGGGGCCGCACACGCCCTCGACCACCGCCGCCCGGGCTACCTCGACGAGGTCCGCGAGCTCACCGGGGGGCGCGGCCCCGACGTCGTTCTCGAGATGCTCGCCAACGTGAATCTCGACCGCGACCTCGACATCGTCGCGCCGTACGGTCGGATCGTGGTCATCGGCAACCGCGGGCGCATCGAGATCGACCCGCGGAAGGCCATGAGCCGGGATGCCAGCGTGATCGGCCTGGTGCTGTGGAACGTGCCGGCCGGCGAACGGGAAGCCATCGACCACGCCCTCGGGGAACTGCTCGCGGCGCGCGCGCTCTGGCCGGTGGTCGGCCGCGAACTCCCGCTCGCCGAGGCGGCTCGGGCGCACGAGCTCGTGCTCGCGCCGGGGGCGCGGGGCAAGATCGTGCTGATACCGTGAGCGACCCCAGGGAGGATTGACCGGCGCGCGGCGGCTTGGGTAAGATACGTCTCGTGATTCCCGCGCACCAGGGGGCGTGCTGCTGTTGCGTCTGTTGCGGGGTCCACATGGACCTCCCAGCGGCCGGCCTTTTTGCGTTCGCGGGCGTCTCCGGTTGACGCCGGACAGAACCGATTAGGACCCGAGGCCCGGGAGGCTCCGAAGCTTCCCGGGCCTTTTTGTTTTCCGGGGCGGCGGTGTTTCCGGTTTTTCTGAAGCTCCGCGGGCGGCGCGTGCTCGTGGTGGGCGGCGGCGCGGTGGCCGCCGCCAAGGTGGGCGCGCTTCGCGCCGCCGGAGCCCGGGTCACCGTCGTGGCGCCGCGCGTCGACCCCCGGCTGGCGCGCGCCGGGGTGCGGATCGTGCGCCGCGCGTTCCGGGCCCGCGACCTCGACGGTGTGTGGTTCGTCGT
>CAYZKQ010000135.1:0-9038 GCA_964478975.1 uncultured Vicinamibacterales bacterium
CGGTCGCGGCCGCCCTCCGGCGCCGCACGCGGCGCGGCGCCGGGGAGGACTCCTGACGCCGCCGCGCACGTCCGGCGCCGCCCGGCATAGAATGAAGCCATGCACTCGCGCGAGATCCGGCGGGGCTTCCTGGACTACTTTGCGCGCCAGGGGCACCGTATCGTCCCGAGCGCGCCGCTCGTCCCCCAGGACGACCCGACGCTGCTGTTCACCAACGCCGGCATGAATCAGTTCAAGGAGGTGTTCCTCGGCCGCGAGCGCCGCGACTACACGCGGGCCGCCTCGGTGCAGAAGTGCATGCGGGTGAGCGGGAAGCACAACGACCTCGACACGGTCGGGCCGTCGCTGCGGCACCACACGTTTTTCGAGATGCTGGGGAACTTCTCCTTCGGCGACTACTTCAAGGCCGAAGCCATCGCATATGCCTGGGAACTGCTCACGACGGTGTGGGGCCTGCCGGCCGACCGGCTGTATCCCACGATTTTCGGCGGCGAGGCCGGCGTGCCCCGCGACGACGAGGCCTACCAGGTGTGGCGGCGGTTCGTGCCGGCGGACCGCATCGCCGAATTCGGCATGCACGACAACTTCTGGGCCATGGGCGACACGGGCCCGTGCGGGCGCTGCTCGGAAATCCACTACTACCGGGGCGACGACGTGCCGTGTCCCGAACCGGTGTGCCGCGGCATCGCCTGCGAGTGCGACCGGTTTGTGGAGGTGTGGAACAACGTATTCATGGAATTCGACCGCCAGGCCGACGGCACGCTCGTACCGCTCCCGGCCCTGTCGGTCGACACGGGCATGGGGCTCGAGCGCGTCACGGCGGTCATCCAGCACAAGTTGTCCAACTACGACACGGACCTGTTCGTCCCGATCCTGCGGGCGATCGAGGCGCGGACCGGCGCGCGCTACGGCTCGACCCCGGAGACGGACGTTTCGATGCGCGTCGTGGCGGATCACCTGCGCGCCACGACCTTCCTCGTCGCCGACGGCGTGGTGCCGTCGAACGAGTGGCGCGGCTACGTGCTCCGCAAGATCATGCGGCGCGCCATGCGCCACGGCCGCAAGCTGGGGGTCGACGAGCCGTTCCTCTGCGATCTGGTCGACGTGCTGGTTGCCGAGCTGGGCGACACCTATCCGGAGCTGGTGCGCCACCGGGACGCCATCGTCCGCATCGTGCGCAGCGAGGAGGAACGCTTCGAGAGCGTCCTCACCACGGGGCTGCCGCGCCTCGAAGAGGTGCTCGAGCAGGCGGCCGCCTCCGGCGGCGTCGTGCCCGGCGAGGCGGTCTTCCGGCTCTACGATTCCTACGGCGTGCCGACGGATTTCATCGAGGACCTCGCCGAGCAGCGCCGCCTCCGCGTCGACCGCGAAGGGTTCGAGCGCGCGATGGAGGCCCAGCGCGCCCGGGCGCGGGCCGCGAGCGCCTTCAAGGGCGACGCCGACCGGATCGCGTGGCGCCCGAGCGAGGCGAGCCGGCGGACGCTCGACGCCCACGGCGACGTCTTCGACGGATACGAGCGGACGGAGGTGACCGGCGCCGTGCTCCTGGTCCTGTTCGACGCTGGGGGCGGGGAGGTCGAGGCGCTGGCGGCGGGCGAAGACGGATACGTCGCGCTGGACCGCACGCCGTTCTATGTCGAGGCGGGCGGCCAGGTGTCGGATACCGGCGAGATCCACGGCGCCCGCGGGTCGGCCGACGTCCGCGGGATGGTGCGCGCCGGCGGATGGCCGCGGTTGCACGCGGTGCACGTGCGCTCGGGCGCGCTGCGGCGCGGCGACCTCGTGACCGCCGCGGTCGACGCCGAGCGGCGCGACGCCACGCGCCGCAACCACACCGCGACCCACCTGCTGCACGCCGCCCTCCGCCGGGTCCTCGGGACGCACGTCAAGCAGGCGGGGTCGCTCGTGGCGCCGGACCGGCTGCGCTTCGACTTCGTCCACTTCGCACCCCTGACCCGCGCGGAGATCGAAGCGGTCGAGCGCCTGGTCAACGTGCAGATCGTCCGCAACACCCCCGTCGTGACCGAGATCAAGACGACCGAGGAGGCCATCGCCGCCGGCGCCATGGCGCTCTTCGGCGAGAAGTACGGCGAGCGGGTCCGCGTCGTGTCCGTCCCGGGCTTCAGCATGGAGCTGTGCGGCGGAACCCACTGCCGCGCGACCGGCGACATCGGCTGCTTCGTCGTGACCGCCGAGTCCGGGGTCGCCGCCGGCGTCCGGCGCATCGAGGCCGTCACCGGCACCGGCGCAGTCGCCTGGCTCCAGGACCGCCGACGCCGGCTGGAACGCCTGCTCGAGACGATCGGCGCCCCTGACGAGCAGGCCGTCGAAGCCCTGGAGCGCCTCCAGAGCGAGGTCAAGCGGCTCGCCCGCGAGGCGGAGCAGCTCAAGCTGAAGCTCGCCCTGGGCGCCGGCGCCGCGGCGGGCGCCGCCGAGGGCGACACGCCGCGCGAGGTCGCCGGCGTCCGCCTGCTGGTGCGGCGCGTCGCCGGCCTCGAGCCCGCCCCGCTCCGCCACCTCGCCGATTCGCTCCGCGAGCGCCTCAAGAGCGGCGTCGTCATCCTGGCCTCCGACCACGACGGCAAGGTCGCCCTGGTCGTCTCCGTGTCGAAGGACCTGACCGACCGCCTACACGCCGGCCGCATCGTGAAGGCGATCGCGCCGCTGGTCGGGGGCGGCGGCGGCGGGCGCGCGGACTTCGCCGAAGCCGGCGGCCGCAACCCCGGCGGCATCGACGAGCTCGTCGCCAGGAGCCCCGAGATCCTGCGCGCGATGCTGGGGGAATGACCCTGGGCTCAGGCTACGCCTGACCCTTGCGGCGGTCCACGCCGGAGCGGCGATCCCGGCCCGAGCGCCGCTCGACGCCGCCCGGAGGACCCAGGTTCTGCTGCCGCCGCTCCCCTTTGCGCCGCTCGCCGCGCCGGCGCTCGACCCCCGCGTAGGCCGCCGTGCGCGCGGCGTCGGCCATCTCGCGCTGGGCACGGGCCGCGCGACGCGCCGGGTCGAGCACCTCGAGCAGACCGTCGTAAACCGCCCGAGCCCGCACGTCGGACGGCGAGCGGCCGATAATCTCTCCGAGGTAGTTGACCGCGGCCACGATGTTGGCCCGCTGCCACGCCTGGAGCGGGGCGGGCTTCGATGTGTTTGCGTGTGCCATGAGTTCCAACCCCGCCGACATTATGCCTGACCGAATTGAAATCGCAATGCCGAAGCGGGACACGGCGCCGCCCCCCCGGTCCCGGCGCCCCGGTCGGTCGCGCGGGGCCAACCCCCGGTCGGATCGAGCCTTGTCAAGCGCGAGACACAGCCGTCCGGTCGACGCCCGGCGGGCACCGCGATTGCCTTGGTCGACCGGCGGCCTTCGGGTACACTGGCGCCCATGAGCGCGGTCCGGATCCCCCTCGGGTGGTCGATCGTCCTGGCGGTCGCCGCGGGGCTCGGACTTCCGGCGGCGGCCGCAGGACAGATCTACGCCTGGCACGACGCGAGGGGTAACCTCGTGCTGTCGGACCGCCGCCCGACCGGCGTCCCGGTGGTGACTTATCCGGTGCCCGGCGGCGGCCAGGTCCGCTCGACGGCGCCCACCGGCGCCGGCCTGGACGAGGGGACGAACGCGCTCATCGAGCACCACGCGCGCCTGAACGCCGTCCGGCCTGACCTCGTCCGCGCCGTCATCCAGACCGAATCGGGGTTCGACCCGCGGGCGCAGTCGCCGAAGGGCGCGATGGGCCTGATGCAACTCATGCCGGCCACGGCGGCCCGATACGGGGTCCGAGACCCGTACGATCCCGCGGAAAACATCCGGGCCGGCGTCCGGTACCTGCGGGATCTGCTCGACCGCTACGACGGCGACGAGACCCTCGCGCTGGCGGCCTACAACGCCGGACCGACCACCGTCGACCAGTACGGCGGGCGCGTGCCGCCCTATCCGGAAACCCAGGCCTACGTGGCCCGCATCCGGCGCGCCACCGCACTGGTCGCCACGGGCGGCGGCACCCGGATTTACCGCCTGGTCACCACCGTGGACGGCCGGGAGCGCGTGGTCTATACGAACCGCGCGGTCCCCGGCGCCGACGAACTCGTGGCTGCACGGCGCCGGTGAGGCCGGGGCCCAGGCGGGCATGACCGACGAGCGCCCTCCGCTCGAGCGCGTGCGCCTCGATGTCTGGCTGGACGTGGCGTGCCTGTTTCGCACGCGCTCCGAAGCCCAGCGTGCGTGCAAAGGCGGGAAGGTCGACGTCAACGGCCAGGCCGCCAAGCCCCACCGGGAAATCAGGCCGGGCGACGAGATCGTGATCACGCGGCCCTTCGGGCGGCGCCAGCGGGTGGTGGTGCGGGCGCTGGCGGATCGGCACCTGCCGAAGGCCGAGGCGCGCGCCCTCTACGAGGACCTCACGCCGCCCCCGTCGCCTGAGGAGATCGAGCTCCGCCGGCTGGCGCGGTTGGCGGGGTCGACGGGCCGCCCCGCGTCGGCCCCGGACAAACGCGAGCGGCGGGCGCTGCGGCGGCTGCGCGGCAAGCTGTGAGCGCGGCGGTGTGCTAAACTGAGGGTTTCGGAACGGGAGGCACAGAAGAGGTCTTGGCTACCCATCGCTCGGCGCTCAAGGCGCACCGTCAAGCACTCAAGCGGCGCGAGCGGAACCGCCGGTACCGCACGCGCCTGCGTCACGCGTTGAAAGCCGTCCGCACGGCCATCGAAGCGGGCCAGCGGGAGCGCGCGGCGGCGGCGCTCCGCCAGACCGTGTCGCTCATCGACCGGCTCGCCAGCAAGGGGATCATCCACCGCAACACCGCCGCCCGCTACAAGTCGAGGTTGGTCCGCCGGCTGGCCGGCAAGTCAGCGCGCCCGTAAAGACCGGGACGGCGGCGCGGGCGGGGTCGGCCCCGCCAATTCGACGACGAGGCGTTCCAGGAGCACGCGCGGGTCGCCCGCCGAGCTCTTCAGGTCCAGGTCCGTCCTGAGCAGGGCCTCGAGCATCGCGCGGGCGCGGCCGGGCGCCGCCGGGATGAGCCGCTCGCGGACGACCCAGGCGAGTTGCCCGAGGACCAGAAACGGCGACGCCCCCGCGTCGAGCACCAGGGCCAGGGCTTTCAGGGCCTCGCCGGTCCGGTGCTGTTCGAGCGCCGTCGTGACCGCCCACGGATCCTGCGAGGTCTCCGGGCCGAGGACGGCTTCGACGTCTGCGCGGGAGAGGCGGGAGCGGTCGCCGGCGAACAGGATCAGGCGTTCGACGTCCGCCCGCAGGCGCCCGAGGTCCGCACCGGCCCGGCTGGCCAGGAGGGCCAACGCGTCCGGCTCGAGGCGCTTGCCTGCCGCGGCGAGCGCGTCGCGGGCCCACCGCTCGGCCCGACGCGCGAGCCCCTCGAGGGCCCAGCTCTTCACCTCGCGCCCGTCCTTCAGACCCCAGCATTCGACGACCGCCGCCCGCGCGTACAGCGCCTTGGCCAGGCGCAGCGTCTTGTTGACCTCCGCGGCCACGAGCACGAGCGTGGTGTGGGGCGCCGGGGCATCCAGGTACGCGAGCAGCGCGCCGCCGCCGCGGGCCGGCTCGGCGTCGGCGTCTTCCGCGGCGCCGGCGCCCCGCCGGCTCCTGGTCGACAGAAGTCGCTCCGCGCGGCGGAGCACGACGAGGCGGCGGCCGCCGAGCATGGGGAGTGTCCGGGCCGCGGTGACGGCGGCGCGCTCGGCCTCCTCCGGGCGTTCCCCCGCGTGGAAGCGCTCCACATTGAAGGCGCGGAGGTCCTCCTCCACGAGGACCGTGAACGCCTCGACCAGCTCGTCGATCGCCCGCTCGTCGTCGCCCACGAGCAGGTAGACGGGCGCCGGCCGCCCCGCGGCGAGGTGCTGGCGGACGGCGTCGGCTGACAGGACGGGCACCGGCGCTCCCGGTCTCAGAACGCTTCCAGGATGGCGGTCACGACCGTGCGGGCGAAATTCGCGGTCAGGCGGTCGAGGGCGTTGGACGCCTGGCCGAAAAACGCGATGGGGTCGGCGGCGCCGCCTGCGGCCGTCGCCAGGTCGTACTCCTCGCGGAACTCGAGGGAGGCGTTTTCCCAGAGCACCTTGTCCGCCTTCAGGTCGCGCAGCACCACCTTGATCACGACGGTCGCGGCGTAGCGCGTCGCGCGCTGCTGGTCGTCGAAGCTGGTCGGCGTCAGGGTGATGGACCGAATCTCACCCGTCAGGACCGCGTCGGCGCCGGCCGCATCCGGCAGCACGCGGTACTTGCCACGGCCGATGAGCTCGCGGCGCACGGCTTCGGTCAGGCGCTGCTCGACCTCGAACACGCGCGTGTCGTTCTGAAAGACCGGCACCCCGATCGTCTGGATGTACTCGGGGAGAAACGACCCGCGACCGGCGAGGGAGTAGCCGCACGCGCCCGCGGCGGCCGCAGCGAGCAGCACACACGCGAGGCGCCGGGTCCGGCTAGCGAGCGACCACGACATTGACCAGCTTGCCCCGCGCCACCACGACGTTGACGATCCGCCCGCCCCGCGTGTGGGTCACGACGGCCGGGTCCGCCAGCGCCCGTGCGCGCAACTCGTCCTCGACGATGTCGGCCGGGACTGTCAGGCGGGCGCGCACCCGCCCGTTGACCTGCACGGGGACCACGATCGTCTCGGCGCGCGCGACCTCGGGGTCGTACGCGGGCCAAGCCGCCGCGGCCAGCCCGTTCCGGTGTCCCAGGCGCTCCCACAGTTCCTCGGCCATGTGCGGCGCGAAGGGCGACAGCATCAGGACGAGCGCCTCGACCGCTTCCTTCAGGACCGCGAGGGTTTCGCGCCGTGGCTCCGGCCGAGGTGCACCCCGGTCGCGCCGGTCGCCCGGCAGGCAGCCGGCGCGGTCGGCGAAGAGGTAGAGCTCGTTGACGAGCTCCATCAGGGCGGAGATCGCCGTGTTCAAGTGGACCCGCGGGTACAGATCGGCCGTCACGCGCCGGATCGTCTCGTGCGTCCGGCGGCGCAGCGCGCGTTCGGCGTCGGTCAGGTCCAGGCCGGCGGGCGAGGACGGCACGTCGGCGCGGCCGAGAGGTTCGACAAGCTGCTCGACCAGGCGCCAGACGCGTCCCAGGAACCGGAAGCTGCCTTCCAGGCCGGCGTCGGTCCACTCGATTTCTTTTTCGGGCGGCGCCACGAAGAGCACGTAGACCCTCAGGGCGTCCGCCCCGTACTTCCGGATCATGTCGTCGGGATCCACGACGTTGCCCTTCGATTTCGACATGACGGCGCCGTCCTTGAGCACCATGCCCTGGGTCAGGAGGCGCGTGAAGGGCTCGTCGTGGTCGACCAACCCGAGGTCGCGGAACACGCGGCAGAAGAACCGGGAGTAGATCAAGTGCAGGATGGCGTGCTCGACGCCGCCGCTGTAGAAGTCCACGGGCGTCCAGTAGCGGACGACCTCGGGGTTGAACGGCCGCTGGTCGTTGTGCGGGTCGCAGAACCGGTAGAAGTACCACGAGGAATCGACGAAGGTGTCCATCGTGTCGGTTTCGCGCCGCGCCGGCGCGCGGCACGCCGGACACGAGGTGCGGACGAACGCGGGCACGCCCGCGAGCGGGGAATCCCCCCGCCCGGTGAACTCGGCGACCCTGGGCAGCCGGACGGGCAGCGCCTCGTCCGGCACCGGGACGATGCCGCATCGGTCGCAGTAGACGATCGGAATCGGCGTGCCCCAGTAGCGCTGGCGGGAAATGCCCCAGTCCTTCAGCCGGTACTGCACGGCCCGCTCGCCGAGGCCGCGGGCGCGGGCGGCCTCGGCCATCCGCACGAGGGCCTCGGCCGAGGTGAGCCCGGTGAACTCGCCCGAGTCCACCAGACGCCCTTCGCCGACGTACGCCGCGTCGAGCGTGGCCTCGTCGAGCCGGCGGTCCGGCGGCTGCACCACGACTTTGATCGGCAGGCCGTACTTGCGGGCGAACTCGAAGTCGCGCTGGTCGTGGGCGGGGACGCCCATGACGGCCCCGGTGCCGTATTCCGGCAGGACGAAATTGGCCACCCAGACGGGCACGGCCCGACCCGTGAACGGGTTGAGGACCTGCCGGCCGGTCTCGAAGCCTTCTTTCTCGATCTCGCCGGTCAGGCGCGCCAAGCGGTCCTGCGATCGGAAGCGCTCGACGCGCGCCCGCAGCGCCGCCGGGTCGGCGGCTTCGTCCGCGAAGCGGCCGACCATCGGGTGCTCGGGCGCGAGCAACACGAACGTGGCACCGTAAATCGTGTCGAGGCGCGTCGTGAACACTTCGATTGCGTCGTCGGTGCGGGCCGCCTCCAGGGGCCTGCCCGGGGGGATCACGGGGAACCGCACCCGCGCGCCCTCCGACCGCCCGATCCAGTTCCGCTGCATCGTCAGGACTTTCTCCGGCCACTCGGGGAGCCGCTCGATCCCGTCCAGCAGCTCGTCGGCGTAGGCGGTGATGCGGAAGAACCACTGCTCGAGCTCGCGGGCGGTCACGGGCGTGGCGCACCGCCAGCAGCCCCCGTCGACGACCTGCTCGTTGGCGAGCACGGTCTGACAGCTCGGACACCAGTTGACCGCCGACCGGCGGCGATACGCCAGGCCGCGCTCGAACATCCGGAGGAAGAGCCACTGATTCCACCGGTAGTAGTCCGGCTGGCAGGTGGCGAACTCGCGCTCCCACGCGTAGCTGATGCCCAGCCGCTGGAGCTGGCCCTTCATGTGCGCGATGTTCTCGAGCGTCCACATCTCGGGGTGCACGCCGTGCTTGATGGCCGCGTTTTCCGCGGGCAGGCCGAACGCGTCCCAGCCGAACGGGTGCAGGACGTTATACCCCTGGAGGCGCTTGAGCCGGGCCACGACGTCGCCGATCATGTAGTTGCGGACGTGGCCGACGTGGGCGTGCCCGGAGGGATAGGCGAACATCTCCAGGCAGTAGAACTTCGGCTTCGTCCGGTCGACCTCGACCTCGAAGGTGCGCGCGCGGCGCCAGTGTGCCTGCCACTTCTGCTCGATGACCTGCGGTTCGTACGGCACGGTGGAAAAAATTATAGTCCAGGCCAGTACGGCCGCTGCGCCGCGCGCA
>CAYZKQ010000136.1:0-8945 GCA_964478975.1 uncultured Vicinamibacterales bacterium
GGCCCCGGGCTGCGGCGGCGGGGCCCCGGGCGGCGGCGGCGGCGCGTCGGCGCGCAGGTTCCACTGGACCCGATTGAGCCCGGCCCGCCCGAGCCCGGTCAGGGTTCGGACGGTCTTGCCGCCGAGGTCCGTGATCGTGATCTTCACCTCGCCCGGGACCGCGGCGCGCAGGTAGTAGCTGATGGCGGTCCCCGGCGGCGGGTTCGGCGCCGCGAAGCGCTTCGAGCCGGTGTTGACGCGGCCGAGCGTCGTGTCGGTCCGCCAGAGGGTCGCGGGCCGGATGTCGAACAGATGGACGTCGGCGCCCGCCACGTCCGGCCCGAACTGCTGCAGCGGCGTGATGTCGTCCACGATGTAGATGCTGCGGCCGTGCGTGCCCACGATCAGGTCGTTCTCGCGCGGGTGCACGAGGATGTCGTCGACGCGGACCGTCGGCAGCCCCGTCATGAAGCGCTTCCACTCGCGCCCGCCGTCGAGGGAGATGAACAGCCCGAACTCCGTGCCGACGTAGAGCAGGTTCGGGTTCTTCGGATCTTCCCGGATCACGTTGACGTTCCCGCGGGGCAGGTTGGCCGCGATCGACCGCCAGGTCTTCCCGTAATCGTGCGTGACGAAGACGTACGGATTCCAGTCGTCGTTGCGGTGGTTGTCGATGCTGACGTAGCAGGTCGCCGGGTCGAAGTGTGACGGCTCGACCCGCGAGACCTGGTAGTAGCCTTTCGGGCCGGGGAGGTTCGCGGCGACGTTGGTCCACGTCGCGCCGCCGTCGAGGCTCACCTGCACGTTGCCGTCGTCGGTCCCCACCCAGATGACGCCGCGCCGGCTCGGCGACTCGGCGAGGGTCGTGATGGTGCCGAAGCTGGCCGTGCCGTCGTGCTTCGAGGCCATCGGCTGGTCGCCGGGCACGCCCATGATAGGCAGCGTGTTGCGATCGACCGCCTTCGTGAGGTCCGGACTCGCCGTCCAGCTCTCGCCCCGGTCGGTCGACTTGAAGAAGCGGTTCGCGCCCGTGTAGATGGTGGCCGGGTCGTGGGGCGAGATGGCGATCGGCGCGTTCCAGTTGAACCGGTACTGCTCGCCCGGCGGCGGCTCCGGTACGACGTTGCTCGGTTGCGGTTCCTGCGGGCCGCCCCCGGCGCCCCGCCCGCGGCCCGCCGTCCGCGGCCGCGGCCGGATGTTCACCCGCTCGCCCGTGCGCAAATCGAGCCGCGACATGTTCCCGTTCTGCGACTCGGTATAGACGATGTTCGGGTCCGTCGGGTCGATCAGGTTGTAGAACCCGTCGCCGCCGCCGACGCGATACCAGTCGGCGTTGGTGATGCCCGCCGGGCTGCGGGTCCGACTCGGCCCGCAGAAACTTCCGTTGTCCTGCAGGCCGCCGCACACGTAGTACGGCTTCCGCATGTCGACGCCGATCGCGTAGAACTGACCCACCGGCATGGTGTTGATGTAGTCCCAGGTGGCGCCCTCGTCCCACGAGATGTTCAGGCCGCCGTCGTTGCCGAGGATGATGTGGCGCCCGTTGCGCGGGTTGATCCACATCGCGTGGTGGTCGCCATGGCCGAAGCCGCTGAGCGTCCGGAAGGTTTTCCCGCCATCGGTCGATTTGTAGAGTTGCGCGCCCATCGTGTACACGATGTCGGGATTCGCCGGGTCCACGCGCACCTGGCTGTAGTACATGGGCCGGTCGTTGTTGTTGCTGACGATCCGCCACGTCTTGCCCGCATCGTCCGAGCGCCACAGGCCGCTCCGCTTCGGGTCGGGCGGCTGCGGGGCCTGCGCCTGCGGGCCGCCCCCGGCGCCCCGCCCGCGCCCGGGCGGCGCCGGCGGCGGGATGAGCTCGATCTGCGCGTAGACGATGCGCGGGTTCGACGGCGCGACGGCCAGGCCGATCCGGCCCATGACCGGCGCGTCCGGCAGGCCGTTGCCGGCCAGGCGCGTCCACGTCTTGCCGGCGTCGGTCGTCTTCCAGATCCCGCTGCCGGGCCCGCCGCCGTTGAACCCCCAGGGCGTGCGCAGCCGCTGGTACGACGCCGCGTAGAGCACGCGGTTGTCGCGCGGGTCCATCACGACGTCGGTAAATCCGGTGTACTCGTCGATGAACTTCGTGTTCGTCCACGTCTTGCCGCCGTCGGTCGTCTTGAACAGCCCCCGCTCCTTGTTCGGCCCGAAGAGATGGCCCATGGCCGCCACGTACACGACGTTGGGGTCCTTCGGGTCCACGACGATGCGGGAGATGTGGTGGGTGTCCTCGAGGCCGACGTGCGTGAACGTCTTGCCGCCGTCGACCGACTTGTAGACCCCGTTGCCCGAGGTCGTACTCTGCCGGTTGTTGGATTCGCCCGTGCCCACGTAGATGATGTCCGGGTTGCTCAGCGCGGTCGCCAGGTCGCCGATCGAGCTCACCGGATACTCGTCGAAGATGGGCGTCCAGGTCGTCCCCATGTTGGTCGTCTTCCAGACCCCGCCCGTCGCGTAACCCACGTAGATGATGCTCGGGTCCGACGGGACGGCCTCGATGTCGTCGACCCGGCCGCCCATGCTGGCGGGCCCGATCGAGCGCCAGACGAACTCCCGCAGCACAGGGTCGTCCGATGGGTGCACCGCCCGCGGCGGTGACTGGGGCGCGGACGGCTGCTGCGCCACCAGCGCCCCGCTGGCGAACGCGAGCGCCGCCAGCAGCAGGAGGCCCACATGTCGATGATGCGACGGTGACAGTCTGCTCATGGCCAGGACCTCGGTGGAAAAGAGTGTGCGAGACCGAACGCGCCGGCCGGCGCGCCGGCGCCTTCAAGATATTAAACCAGGCGCGCGACCTCAGCGCCCGAAGGTGCGCTCGACCGCTCGGCGGAACGTCGCCGCGTCGATCGCGGGATAGCGGTACAGGTTCGGCGCGATGGCCTCGAAGGCTTCGCGCGCGGCTTGTGCCGTCACGAGACCCCGCGCGAGCATCTCCTGGACATCGGCCAGATCCTGCGCGTGCCCCCGCTCCACCTTGGCCAGTGCCTGCGCGACCAGGTCGAAATGGTGAAATGCGACCCGCCCCTCGCGGGCGATGAACGGACTCCGATCTTCCCAACCCGGCGGCACCGGGATGAAGTCCAGGGGCGACGCGAGTTCGATGTTGACTTGCAGCTCGTCCTTCAGGCGGGCGATCGCCCGGAAGAGCGCGTCGCGCTCGGGCACCAGCCGGAGGTCGACGTCGACGGTCGCGGATCGCCAGCCCATGAGGACCGCCGTCGCCCCGCCGGCGAAGTAGACCCGGGTCTCGGCGTCGGCGGCCCGGCCGAGCGCCTGCATCACGCGCCGGATGCGCTCGGCGTCGGCGAGGAGACGCATGCGAGGGCCCGCTCGAAGCTGACCAGGCGCCGGATGAGGGCGTTGTAGCGGCTGTGCGCCCCGTCGCCGTACTCCGCCGCGAGGCGCTGGTAGAGACGGTGTTCGGCGTCGGGCAGGGGCGAGGGGACGGCGAGGCCGAGCTGGGTCAGTCGCGGGGCGCCGACCGAGACGAGCAGCGCCGCGATCGAGTCCCGGCCTTCCAGCAGATCGCGCCGGCCGGCCTCGATGAGGTCCTGCCCGGGAAGGTGGTGACCGACCACGCCCGGATTATAGTCCCCGACGGCGCCGGGCGGCGCGCCGCTATCGGCGGTCGAGCTGCTCGATGAGCGCCGGCGACGGGCCGCGGGCCTTCTGCAGCCGGGCGGCCACGCGCTCGACCTCCCGCATGACCCGGAGCACGTTCAACCCGAGGATCTTCTTGATGTCCGTCTCGGCGTAGCCCCGGCGGAGCAGCTCGGCTGTCAACCGCGGGTACGTCGACACGTCCTCGAGCCCCTCGATCGTGGAACTGATGCCGTCGAAGTCGCTGCCGAGACCGATGTGGTCGATGCCCGCGACGCGGCGGATGTGGTCGATGTGGTCGGCGACCTGGGCGATCGTGGCCTTCGGCTCCGGGTTGGCCCGGCGCCACGCCTCCATCCCGCGCTCGACGGCGGCCTCGTCGGTCGGATAGAGCGCCCGCAGCCGGGCGCGCTCCTCCTGGGCGCGGCGGCCGTAGGCCGCGACCTCCGCCGAGATGAAGCCGGGCACGAAGTCGACCATCACGACGCCGCCGTTCTCGGGCAGCCGCCGCAGAATCTCGTCCGGCACGTTGCGCGGCACGTCGACCAGCGCGCGCGCCGAGGAGTGCGAGAAGATGACCGGCGCCTCGCTCACCTCGAGGGCGTCGGCCATCGTCTCCGGCGAGACGTGGCTCAAGTCGACGAGCATGCCGAGCCAGTTCATCTCGCGGACGACCGCTTCGCCGAACGGCGTGAGGCCGCCGTGCTCCGGGGTGTCGGTCGCCGAATCGGCCCACGGCGTGTTCCGGCTGTGGGTGAGCGTCAGGTAGCGCGCGCCGAGGCGGTAGAACATGCGCAGGGCGCCGAGCGACGAATCGATCGAGTGGCCCCCCTCCATGCCGATGAGCGAGGCGATCTTGCCCTTCCGGAAGATGCGCTCGACGTCGTCGGCGGTGAGCGCCAGCTCGAACGCCTCCGGCCAGCGGCGGACCATGCGGTGCACGATGTCGATCTGCTCGAGGGTCGCCGTCACGGCGCCCCGGCCGGCCAGCTCCGACGGGACGTAGACCGACCAGAACTGCGCGCCGACCCCGCCCGCCTTCAGTCGCGCGATGTCGGTCATGATCGCCGGTTGCGGCCTGGAGATGTCCAGGCGGTCGAGGTCCCGCGCCGCGCGTTCGCGGAGGACCCACGGATAGTCGTTGTGGCCGTCGACGAGCGGCACGGCGCGGTGCAGGCGCCGCGCGCGCGCCAGCAGGTCGCCGGCCTGGTTACCGGAATCCGCGGGGCGGGCGCCGGACGCCGCCAGCAGGCTCCCGCCGATCACTCCCGCCACCACGATGAAACGGATCGGTCGCACGTTTCTTTCCCTCCAATTCTCCGCCGAGCCCCGGCCGCCGCCCCTCAGCGGGCCAGCGCGGCGAGGCGCTCGGTCAGAAGGCGCAGCACCGCCGGATAGTACTCCACCTGCGACTGCTGGTCAGCCGTGAGCGGCGCCACCGCCCCGCTGACCTCGCGGTACAGCGTCGCCACGCGGCTGCGCAACTCCACCGCCGCGTCGAGCAGTTCCTCGGCCTCGGCGCGCCGTTCCGCCGGGGCGGCGCCGCGCTTGACGATCGGCTCGACCGCGGCCCGCACCCGCGCGGCGAGGGCGTCGCTCTCTTGATAGAGGCGCCCGAGCGACAACAAGGTCGCCGTCCACGACTGCCGCACCGACGGCGCCGCCACGATCCGCGGGTCCTCCTCCACCTGCAGGACCCGCTCCATCGAGCGCCCGCCCACCACGAGCCGAACGCGGTACTCGCCGGGCACCACGAAGGGCCCCTCGAGCGCCGGACCCGGCCGGCCCCACTGGCCTTCCGGACCGACGGTGAACGGCTCGTGCCGCAGATCCCAGACCACGCGGTTGACGCCGCGGCGCGCGGTCGCCGCCAGCCGCCGCACGAGTCGCCCCGCGGCGTCGTGCACCGTCACGGCCGGCTCGAGCGCGTCCGACCGGAGATAGTAGTCGATGATGGCCCCGGCGGGCGGATTCTGCCCGCGAAAGACCATGTCGCCCTGGTGCGCCTTGGGGTTCGAGTAGCGGATCATCTGCGCCGCCTCGATGCTGAAGAGGTGGGCCTCCGACGCCAGCACCTCCGGCGTCAGCTCCTGGAGCGCCGCGACGTTGTCGAGAATCCAGAGACCGCGCCCGTGGGTCGCCAGCACCAGGTCGTTGTCCCGCGGGTGCACGACGAAATCGTTGACCGGGACCGTCGGCAGATTGTTCCGGAGCGGAACCCAGTGCTGGCCGCCGTCGAACGACAGGAAGAACCCGAACTCCGTGCCCACATACAGCAGGTCGGGGTTCCGCGGGTCCTCGTGTACCGCTTTCACGACGCGCTCGGACGGCAAGTGGCCCGCGACCGACGACCAGGACGCGCCGAAATCGACCGACGTGTACAGGTAATTCGCGTAGTCGTCGCTCGCGTGGTTGTCGAAGGCGACATACACCGTGCCGTCCGCGTAGCGGGACGCTTCGATCCCCGACACCCAGGAATGTCGCGGGAGCCCGGGGATGTTGCCGGCCACATTGGTCCAGGTCTTTCCGCCGTCGCGCGAAACCTGCAGGTTGCCGTCGTCGGTGCCCACCCAGAGCAAGCCGCGCACCCGCGGCGACTCGGCGATCGCCGTGATGGTGGGGTAGTAGGGCACGCCGTCGTCGAGCGAGAGCGTCGTGGGGCCCGGCCGCTGGCCCATGATCGTGAGCGTGCTCCGGTCGACGCCGGTCGTCAGGTCCCCGAGGTCCACCCAGGTCTGACCGCGGTCCGTACTCTTCCAGAGCCGCCGCGTGCCCGCGTAGATCGTGCCCGGGTCGTGGGGCGAGAGGATGACCGGCGCGTCCCAGTTGGCCGGCTCCATGGCGTTCCCCAGGAGCGGTTCTCTGGCGCCGGGGCGGCCCCAGGTCCTCCAGTTGCGCCGATCCGCGATGTGCCCCTTCGGGTCGCCCGGCCGGATGTCGACGACCTCGCGCGTCTCGAGGTTGACCCGCGTGAGGCCGAGATACTGCGACGCGCTGTAGACGATCCGCCAGTCCGTCGGGTCGATCAGGTGGAAGAATCCGTCGCCGCCGCCGACGCGCACCCAGTCCTCGTTCAGGATCCCCTGCGACGAGTACGTCGCGCTCGGACCGCACCAGCCCCCGTTGTCCTGCAAGCCCCCGCAGATCCAGAAGGGCTTCCGCATGTCCACCCCGAGACGATAGAACTAGCTCACCGGAAGCGACGTGACGTAGAGCCACTTCTGGCCGCGGTCGTACGAGATCCCCACGCCGCCGTCGTCGCCCTTGATGAGGTGCTTCGAGTCGCGGGGATTCACCCACAGGATCCGGTCATCGCCATGGAGCGACTGCCGGGGCGTCGTGAAGGTCTTGCCCCCGTCGTCCGAGTAGCTGAAGGTGTTCATCATGTAGACGCGCTTGTCGTCGTTCGGGTCGACCAGGATCTGACTGGCGTACATGGGCCGCGGGTTCCAGTCGCTCATGTGCGCCCACGTTTCCCCGCGGTCCTCGGAGCGGTAGATGCCGGCCTTGCGCTGCAAGTACGCCGTCGAGGCGTTGTAGCGCTCGCCTTGCTCGATGCACACGTACACGATGCGCGGGTCCTTGCGATAGATTGAGATGCCGACCCGACCCCAATCGCCGGCCGGCAGCCCCGCCGTCAGCTTTTTCCACGTCTTGCCCGCGTCGGTGGTCTTCCACAGGGCGCTGCCGGGCCCCCCGCCGTGAAACCCGTAGGCGCGCCGCTGCCGCTGGTACGAGGCGGCGTAGAGCAGATTCGGATTGGACGGGTCCATCGCCACATCCACGACCCCCGTCACCTCGTCCACCTGCAAGACGGCCGTCCAGTTCTTGCCCCCGTCGGTCGTCTTGTAAAAACCCCGCTCCTTGTTGGGCCCCCACAGATGCCCCATCGCGGCCACGTAGACGATGTCGGGGTCGGTCGGGTGAATCACGATCCGGCCGATGTGATGCGAGTCGCGGAGGCCCATGTTCGCCCACGTCTTCCCGCCGTCCGTGGACTTGTACACGCCGTCGCCCCAGGAACTGCTCTGGCGGTTGGCCCGCTCGCCGGTGCCGACCCAGACGATGTTCGGGTTCGACCGGGCGACAGCGATCGCGCCGATCGAGTGGACCGGCTCGCGCTCGAAGACCGGTGTGAACGTCACGCCGTTGTCGGTGGTCTTCCAGAGACCGCCGGTGGCCGTCGCGACGTAGAACGTGTAGGGGTCGGATTCCACGACGGCCAGGTCGACCACGCGTCCGCTCATGTTCGCCGGGCCGATGTTCCGGAACTCCAGCGCGGCCAGGAGCGCGGCGTCGACCGGGCGCGCTGGCGTCGCCGCGGGATGAGGCGTGGCGGCAATCCCGACTTGACTGGTCGGACTTCAAGGGGTATGCTGCGCCTAGGTCGTTTTTGAGAACAACTCTCACTATCGGGTCGCGGATATGCTCCAGGCGTTCGTCATCACGCTCCGGGAAGGGCTCGAAGCGTTTCTCATCGTGGCCATCAGCCTCGCGTACCTTCGAAAGACCGGCCGGCACGCGCTGGTCCCGGCCGTCCACTGGGGGATCGCGGCGTCGGTGGTGCTGAGCGTCGCGGCCGGCCTCCTGCTGCAGCGGGCGCGCAACCAGGCGTTCTGGGAGGGGATCCTGGCCGTCGTCGCGGCGGTCCTGGTCGCCAGCCTGACGGTGCACATGTGGCGGGCGGCCCGGGTCATCAAGCGCCAGATCGAAGGGCGTCTCGAGGCGTCGGCCATCCGCCCCGGGCGGGCGGCGTTCGCCGGCGTGTTCGCCTTCACGCTCCTCATGATCACGCGCGAGGGCATGGAGACGGCGCTCTTGATGAACGCGCTGCTCTTCCAGGTCCGGTCGGTGCAGATCCTCGCGGGCGCCGTCGGCGGCACGCTGGTGGCGGCTTTCGTGGCCTGGTTGTGGTCCCGGTACGGGCACCGGGTGAACCTGTCGCGCTTTTTCCAGGTGACCGCGGTCTTTCTGCTGGTGTTCGTCGTCCAGCTGCTCATCTACGGGTTCCACGAGTTGACCGAGGCGAACCTCTTCCCGTACAGCGAGGCGCTTCACTGGGCGACCGAGCCGTACGGGCCCGACGGCGTCTACGGCAAGTACCTGAGCTACCTGCTGGTGCTCCTGCCGGCGGCCTGGCTCGCCGTGTCGTACTGGCTGGTGCCGCCCAGGCGCGTGGCGGTTCGGGCCGACTCCTCCCCGAGGTTGTGATACCTTCCTGGCGGAGGTCGGGAAGGTGTGGATGACTCGCCGGGCGGCTCGCGCCGTGGCGGCGCTGGCCCTCGTGGTCCTGGGGGGCGCGGCCGCGCGCGGCCAGACGCCGG
>CAYZKQ010000137.1:0-8896 GCA_964478975.1 uncultured Vicinamibacterales bacterium
CCGCAGGCGGCCGGTGCGCGGGTCCGCGGCGGATCCGCCGCGCCGGCGCATTCCGCAGCAACTGACCCACCTCGCGATCCCGTTCGGCCTCGCCGCGGCCGCCCTGCTCGTCGCGCGCGCCGTCTTCGTGCCCCCGACGTTCGGCGAGCGGGGGCACTACCGCGCGGCGGCGGTCGACGAGATCGTGGCGCAGCCGATCCGCTATGCGGGCCGCGAGGCGTGCGCCGACTGCCACCCCGACATCGCGGAGCTGCACGGCCGCGCCCGGCACCAGACCGTCGCGTGCGAGACCTGCCACGGCCCGGCGGCCGCGCACGCCGGCGACCCGAGCACGCACGCGCCCATCGTCCCGCGCGAGCGCCAGTTCTGTCCCCGGTGCCACGGCTACGATCCGTCGCGGCCGACGGGGTTCCCGCAGATCGACCCGGTACTCCACAACCCGCTCAAGCCGTGTGTCGAGTGCCATCAGCCCCACGCGCCGGAGCCGCCGACGCTGCCGAGCTCGTGTGCGGCGTGCCACGGCGAGATCGCGCGGCTCAAGGCCGTCTCCCACCACGCCACGCTCGAGTGCACCCAGTGTCACAAGACCCCGGACGCGCACCGGGACACGCCGCGGCTGGTCGGGGCCGAGAAACCGCGGGCGCGCGAGTTCTGCGGAACGTGCCACGCGAAGGACGCCTTGAGCCCCAAGACGATTCCGCGCGTCGACCTGGCGACCCACGGCAGCCGGTACCTTTGCTGGCAGTGCCACTACCCCCACTACCCGGAGGTGGGTTGATGGAGGAATCCCGCCGCGAGTTTCTCGAGCGCTGCTGCGCGGCCGGCGTCGCCCTCCTGGGCGTCGTGCGGTTGCAGGGCGCCGGGGAGGGCCCGGACACGGCCGCGCCGTACGACGCCTCGGCGCACTACTACGGCATGGGCATCGACCCGTCGCGGTGCATCGGCTGCGGCCGGTGCTTGGAGGCGTGCAAGACGGAGAACGACGTGCCGCCCGAGCCGCATTTCGTCCGCACCTGGGTCGAGCGCTACGTCATCCGCGAAGACGGCGAGACAACCGTGCAGGCCATCGCGCCCGGCGGCGAGCCGGCGGGTCCCAATCTCTTCAGCGAGCGCGGCGTGCTCCGGACGTTTTTCGTCCCCAAGCTGTGCAACCACTGCGCGAACCCGCCGTGCGTGCAGGTCTGTCCGGTGGGCGCCACCTTCACGACGCCCGACGGCGTCGTGCTGGTCGACCGCGAGTACTGCATCGGCTGCCGCTACTGCATCCAGGCCTGCCCGTACGGCGCGCGCTTCCTGCACCCGGAAACCCACACGGCCGAGAAATGCACCTTCTGCTACCACCGCCTCGTGCGGGGCCTGTTGCCGGCGTGCGTCGAGGTCTGCCCGAGCGGCGCCCGCATCTTCGGCGACCTGCGGGCGCGCAATAGCCCGCTCGCGCGCTTCATGCGCTTCAACGAGATCCAGGTGCTCAAGGGCCACCTGAACACGGAACCGAAGGTCTATTACGCGAACCTCGACCGGGAGGTCAGCTAGCCGTGACGGGCTACATCTACCCCAACGAGCTCGAGCTCCAGTGGGGCCTCCTCATCGTCGTGTACCCGTACTTGACGGGCCTCGTCGCCGGCGCCTTCATCCTGGCCTCGCTCGAGCGCGTCTTCAACGTCCGCGCGGTCCAGCCCACCTATCGCCTCGCCCTCCTGACCGCGATGGCCTTTCTCCTCGTGGCGCCGCTGCCGCTGCTCGCCCACCTGGGGCGCCCCGAGCGCGGCTTCGAGATCTTCCTCACGCCGAACCTGCGCTCGGCGATGGCGACCTTCGGCTTCGTCTACGCGTGGTACCTGGCGGTCGTGCTCCAGCTCGAGATCTGGTTCGACTACCGGCGGGACTTCGTGCGGTGGGCACACGAATCCCGCGGCCTGAAAAAAGTCTTCTACTACATCCTGACGCTGGGCGCGACGGACGTGTCGCCGCGGGCGCTGCAGTTCGACGACCGCGCCGGCCGCTTCATCACCCTGATCGGCATCCCGTCGGCGTTCCTCCTCCACGGCTACGTCGGCTTCATCTTCGGCTCCGTCAAGGCGAACCCGTGGTGGAGCAGCGTCCTGATGCCGATCGTCTTCCTGTTCTCGGCGATCGTCTCGGGCATCGCGCTGGTGCTCATCCTCTACGTGTTCGCCTCGCTCGTCCGGTCGAAGCCGGTCGACATGGTCTGCCTCGACACGCTCGCGTCGTTCCTCCTCTACGCCATCATCCTGGACTTCTCGCTGGAGCTCCTCGACTTCATCCACCGGCTCTACGAAGCGGAAGAATCCATCAAGATTCTCGGCGAGCTCGTCTCGAGCCGCCTCTTCCTCAGTCTCGTGGTGTTGCAGGTGATGCTGGGGACGATGGTCCCCATGGTCCTGCTGGCGCTGGTGAGCCCCGCCTTCGCCCGGCGCGCGGTCCTGCCGGCCTCCGACGAGCTCCGCCGCATGATCTATTTCGGCGCGGCCATCCTGATCCAGATCGGCATCTTCAGCACGCGCTGGAACGTCGTGATCGGCGGGCAGCTCTTCTCGAAGAGCCTGCGCGGCCTGACCGTCTACAAAGTCCAGGCGCTCGGCCTCGAGGGCGTCTTCATGACGATGGCGCTGCTCGTCCTGCCGCTCGTGATCCTGTACGTGTTCGTCAAGGTGATGCCGCCCTGGTTGGAGGAGGCGCCGGAAGCCCGGTGAGCGCCGGGCGCCCTCAGGGCCGGATCCCGCGGGCCCGGTCGACCTCGCGGATCTTCACGGCGAGCGTCACCACCACGATCAGGATCGCCACGAGCGAAACGGCCAGGCCGACTCGCCGGAACTTGAGCTCGGCCAGGGCGGCCTGACCCGCCTGGTCCACCTGACCCACCAGGTTCAGCCCTTCCTCGAGGACCGCGTGGACGGCCTTCGGGTCGAAGGTGTGGACCTCCGTGCGCGCCAGCGTCAGGCGGTTCCGCGCCTCCCGCAGCGTGAGCTCTTCGTCGCTCATCTCCATGCCGGCGTTCTCGGCCCGCGCCAGCAGCGCCGCCGACGCGTCGATAGCCTGCTTCAGCCGTTCGATCTCCGCCCGCATCGCCCGGGCGGCGGCAAAGCCGTTGTCCCCGTCGGCGTGGCACGCCACGCAGAGCGACCCGTCGTCGGTCCCCAGCAGCGCGTCGGACGGCGGCTCGACGTCGTGGTTGCCGTGACACTGGACGCAGCCCCGGTCGAAGATCTGGGCGTGGGTGCTCAGCGCGAACTTCGTTTCGAACACCGCGTGGCACGTGCCGCAGACGTGCACCACGGCCCCGACCCCGGGCGGCGCCGCGCCGTGGTTGCCGTGGCAGTCGTTGCAGGTCGGCGCCGACAGGTCGTTCTTCTTCGTCAGGGCGGCGTAGTGCACGCTCTTCTGGTAGCGAACGAGCTGGTCGGTCGGGAGCGGCGACCCGTCGGCGAGGGTGTAGCCCTTCATGTAGGCCGCGTCGGCGTGACACTTCGCGCAGGTCGAGGCGACGTTGAGGGGGAAGACCGGCGACTTGGCGTCGCTCACCATCCGGATGCCGTGCGCCCCGTGGCAACTCACGCACGTCGCCACCTTGGTGTCGCCCCTGGCGAGCTGCTGGCCGTGCACGCTCGTGGCGTACTCGCTCGCCTGGTCGACGCGCTGCCGCGGCGCGTAGCGGCGCATGAACTCCGCGTCGCTGTGGCACCGGGCGCAGACCTCGATCACCTGCAGCCCGGCGGGCTTGCCCCGGTAGCCGCGGGCGCGATCCTTCGCCCGCGCCTGGTCCGCCGCCGAGGGGTCGCCGCCGTGGCAGTCCACGCACGTGAACCCACGGCCGCGGTGCACGTCCTCGGCAAACAGCCGCACCGGAGCCGCGAGGCGCGCGTCGGCCAACCCCTGGTGGCACGTCACGCACCCGATGGCGGCCGCGGCCGGCTGCGCCGCCGCACGCCCCGAGCCCGCGCCGAGCACGACCGCTCCGACCAGACCCGCCAGCCCCAGCGCCCGCCTCGTCCGCATGGTCGACCCTCTCGCCTCCCGAGCCCTCCCGCCGCCGCCCGCCTCAGAGCGACGCGACATAGCCATACACGGTGAACACGACGAAGTAGACGAGCGCCACCACCCCGCCCACCGTGAACACCGGGTCGTACTCGCCCCGCGCCGCGCGGCGGTCCAGAAACGGCACCAGCAGCAGGACGAGGGCCGCCAGCCCGAAGCCCACGACGCCCACCATCTCGCCCTCGAGCCCGAACATGTGGCTCGGCAGGAGCTTCAGGGTCTGGAACATGGCCAGAAAATACCACTCGGGCCGGATGCCCGGCGGCACCGGCGCGAAGGCGTCCGCCTTGCGCCCCAGCTCCCACGGATAGAAGAGCGCCAGCGCCGCCAGAATGGCGAGCGCCACGTACCACGCCAGCACATCGCGCAGGACGTAGTTCGGGAAGAACGGCATCTGCCGCACCGGCTCGCCCCGCCGGATGGCCTGCTCGACGCTGATCGGTACGCTCATCCCCTGCCGCTGCACGAGCAACAGATGCACGGCGAGCAGCGCCGTCATGACGGCGGGCAACACCGCCACGTGGAATCCATAGAAGCGCGTGAGCGTCGCCCCGGTCACCTCGTCGCCGCCGCGCAGGAACCGGACGAGAAAGTCCCCCACCAGCGGGACCGACCCCGCGATGCCCGTTCCGACTTTCGTCGCGAAAAACGCCAGCTCGTTCCACGGGAGCAGATACCCGCTGAAGCCGAACCCCAGCATCAGGAACAACAACAAGGCCCCCGTCACCCACGTGAGCTCGCGCGGCTTGCGGTACGCCTTGAGGAAAAACGTGCTGAACATGTGCGCGAACGCGACCGCAATCAGGAGGTTGGCCGACCAGCTATGGATGTTCCGGATCAACCAGCCGAACTGCACCTCCGACACGATGAACTTGACGCTCTCGTAGGCCTCCTCGGCGCTCGGCCGGTAGTAGAGCAGCAACAGGATGCCCGTGGCGACCTGGACGCCCACGAGGAACAGCGCCATGCCCCCCATGTAGTACCAGACCTTGTGGGCGTGCAACGGGACGGTCTTCTCCGCGACGAAGTGGCGCAGCCCCGTCAGGTCGAGACGCTCGTCCAGCCAGGCAATGACACGCTGCATAGCCCGTCACCCGCTAGCCAGGTCGCTGCCGCTCCACGGCCGCCCGAGAGTACGCTCCTCCTCGACGCCCTCCGGCCCTCACGCCCGCGTCACCACCACCTCTTCCTGCCCCGGCTCGCCCCGCAGATTCACCGTGAACCGCTCCAGCGGCCGCGGCGGCGGCCCGGAGACGACATTGCCGCCCAGGTCATAGATGCCGTTGTGGCACGCGCACCAAATCTGCGAGCTGTCCGCCTTGTACTGCACCGTGCAGTCGAGGTGCGTGCAGACCGCCGTGAACGCTCGGAACTCGCCCTCGGGCGTGCGCACGAGAATCGCGGGCTTGGTCCCGAACTTGAACACCACCCCGGAGTTCGGGGGGATGTCCGCGGCTTTGCCCACCGTCGCGGTCGTGGTGGCCGGCTCCCCGCTCGCGGGCGGATTCAGATACCGCCAGAGCGGGTAGAGCACCGCGAGCGCGGTCGACACAAAGCCGAATCCCAAGACGATGTCGAGGAAGCTGCGTCGTTTGAGGGCCGCCCCTCCCGGCGCCTGGTCGCGCGACGTCATGTCGGTATTAGCCCCCGTCCACTGTGCCTGACGCGTCGGGCCCTGAGCGAACGGCCGCCCCCCCCGCCGCGCGCAGCCCTCGCGGCCGACCCGACGAGTTCCGCGCAGTATACCTGGTGGCCGGCCGCCCGGAGCCCGCTCGCGCCTCCGAGCAACCAGAATGCCAGAACCGCCCGTCTGGCGAAAAACCGTCGGGTTTTCGCGGTTCGCGGCTCGGCGCTCGCAGTACCGACCTCGTCCGGCCGTCGGCTTTCCGGCACCCCTCGGGACCGGACGACTTCGGCTCGTCGCCCCAGGCGCGCGGACCGAACGGACACGGCGCCTCGCAGGTAGACTGGATGGCCATGTCCTTTCCGACGCCGCCCTCGCGGATGCGCGCGATCGAAATCGCGGGGCCCGGCGGCCCCGAGGTGCTCCGCCTGGTCGAGCGCCCGACCCCGGCGCCCGGGCCGGGCGAGGTCTTGCTCAAGGTCGCCGCGGCCGGAGTGAACCGGCCCGACGTGCTCCAGCGCCAGGGGCGGTATCCGCCCCCCGCGGGCGCGTCGGACATCCCGGGCCTCGAGGTCGCCGGCACGGTGGTGGCGATCGGCGAGGGTGCGGTTCGGTGCGACGGGCGCCCGCTGGCGCCCGGCGATCAGGTGTGCGCGCTCGTGACGGGCGGCGGGTACGCCGAGTACTGCGCGGCGCCCGGGCCGCAGTGCCTGCCCGTACCCCGCGGCCTCGACCTGGTCTCATCCGCCGCCCTCCCGGAAACGTACTTCACGGTCTGGACCAACGTTTTCGAACGGGGGCGCCTTGCGCCGGACGAATGGCTGCTCGTCCACGGCGGCACGAGCGGGATCGGGACGACGGCCATCCAGCTCGCGCGGGCGCTCGGGGCGCGCGTCGTCGCGACCGCGGGGTCGGCCGACAAGTGTGCAGCGTGCGAGCGCCTGGGGGCCGAGCGCGCGATCGACTACCGGCGCGAGGATTTCGTCGCCGCCGTGCGGGCCGCGACCGCCGGGCGCGGCGCCGACGTCATCCTTGACATCGTCGGGGGCGACTACACGCCCCGCAATCTGGACGCCCTGGCCCCCGACGGGCGCCTGGTCGTCATCGGCCTGCTGGGCGGAAGGCGCAGCACCATCGACCTGGTCCCTCTCCTCCAGCGGCGCCTGACGATCACCGGCTCCACCTTGCGGCCGCGGAGCGTGGCGGAAAAGGCGGCCATCGGGCGGGCCCTCCTCGAACGTGTCTGGCCGCTGCTCGAACGCGGGGTCGCCAGGCCGGTGGTGCACACCACCTTCCCCCTCGAGCGCGCCGCCGACGCCCACCGCCTGATGGAATCGAGCGCCCACATCGGCAAGATTGTCCTCACCGTCTCCTGAGCGGACCGTTACAATGAAGGCGGCATGAGGACGGACGTCGGCCGGCTGGCCGCGTTGTGGGCGCGCGACCGGGTGGTGCAGGCCACGCTCCTGGGGTGGGCCCTCCTGTGCCTCCCCTACGCCGCGCCCCTGGGTCAGGCCTGGTTGGCGCGGTATCAACTCTACGTGTTGTATCCGGCGCTCCTGGGGCTGGTCCTGGCGGCGCTTCTGGCGGGTCTCCGGCGCCTCGACTCCTGGCAGGAACGCCGGTTCTGGGCCTTCATCGCCGTGGGCTTCGGCGCCTGGCTCGCCTCGTACGGGCCGTACTACTTCATGAACGTCCCGCCGCGGAGTCTGCGCTTCAACCTGGCCGCCGAGCTGCTGTATCTCATCTTTTGTTCCTGCCTGCTGCTCGCCGTCGACCTGCGCCCGCATCTGGCCACGACCAGTCGGGCGGCCGACGTCGAGCGGTGGTTGAAGTCCGCGGGGGCCGTGCTGCTCGCCTTTGCGGGCCTCGTGTACTTCGTGCTGGTGCCCGTCGCGCTCGATTCCCGCGCCTACTTCACGTGGACGCCCTCGCTGTTGCTCTATGTCACCCTCGACGCGTTCGTCCTGCTCCGCCTGGCGGCGCTCGCCGTGCGGTGCCGGTCGGCCCGGTGGCGCCTCCTGTACGGTGCGCTCGCGGCGGCGGCGGGCCTCATGCTCGGCACGGACATCCTGGAGTATCTCGGGTGGGCGGGGGCGGTCGTGCTCGAAGACGGTCGGCCGACCGACCTGCTCTGGACGCTCCCGCTCGTCGGGTTCGCGCTCGCGGCGCGGCTGCGGGTCCTGCCGGTCTCGGCGCCGGCGGCCGTGCCCTGGCTGGAGGTCCACGAGGACACGCCGGCGCACACCGGCAGCTTTCTCGTGCTGTGTGCCCTGAGCGCCCCGGTGGTCCACTTCGCGCTGTCGGGCGCCGGGCTGCTGGACCCGGTCGCCCATGACGTCCGCGAGTGGATCGTGCTCGGCGCGGTCGTGGGGCTCGGCGCGCTCGCCGTCGCGGCCTACTGGCGGCTCGAAGGCGACCGCGGCGAGCTCCGGGCGCGCCGGCGCGAGCTCGAGGCGCAGTTGCGCCGCGCCGACCGGCTCCATTTGATCGCGAAGCTCGGCGAGGGGCTCGCCCACGAGTTCAGCAACCTGCTCCAGGTGATCGGCGGGCGCTGCGACCCGTTGCTCGCCGAGCTCCCCGCGGCCAGCCCGGCCCGGCGGGACATCGAGGCCATTCGCCACGCCACGCGGCGGATGGCGAGCGCGGCCGCGCAGCTCGTCGAGCTCCTCCGGACCAAGTTCGACGATCCGCGGCCTGTCCGGCTCTCCGACGTCGTGCGCGGGGCGGATCGGCTCGTCGCGGCGCTCGCCGGCGACACCGTGACGGTCACGACGCGGCTCGGCGCGACGCGCGACATTGTCCGCGCCGACGGCGTCCAGCTCCAGCGGGCCCTGCTGGCCCTGGTGGCGAACGCGTGCGAGGCGATGCCCGGCGGGGGCACGCTCGCGATCGAAACGTTCGACATGGACCTGACGCCGCGCGCGGCCTCCGCGCTGGGACTGGCCCCAGGGCCCTACGCGGTCTTGAGCGTCCGGGATAGCGGCAGCGGCATGAGCGAGCAGACGCGCGCACGCGCCTTCGAGCCCTTCTTCACCACGCGGCCCGGCCCGGGCCGTGCCGGGCTCGGTCTGACGAGCGCCCTGCTCATCGCGAGCCACTACGGCGGCACGATCCAGCTCGAGAGCACGCCGGGCCAAGGCACCGTCGCGACGATGTATGTGCCGCAAGCGGCGGAGCGCGGGTTCGATGCCGGACAGGTGGCCGGCCCCCGCG
>CAYZKQ010000138.1:0-8774 GCA_964478975.1 uncultured Vicinamibacterales bacterium
CGACGAGGCCGGCCGCGTGCTGGCGTGAACCGTCTAACCAAGGTGTGCAGCCCCCGTGCGGCGGCCGTCCCCGGGGGCCGGTGAGGGAGGCGAGCGTGCGGGAGACCACCCGAGGGCGGCGCGTGCGGGCGCGCGCCCTGGCCGCGGGCGTTCTGGGGGCGGGGCTCGCCGGGGCGGGTGGCGCCTGGGCCCAGCCGCCGCAGGAGCCGCAAGCGTCGCACCCGCCCGCCGTGCTGTGCGGGCAGCAGGTGCCGCTGCCCGCCCAACTGCCGCCGCCCGGCTCGGGGCCCGTCGTGTACTTGATGGGCGCCTGCTTTCCGACCCAGGGAGGCGCCTCGGTCATCGACCCGCAGACCTACCTCTACTACATCCACCTGCGGCCGAGCCGGCCCTCGCAGGGCGTGTGGGTGCCGTACGACGAGAAGACGGAAGAGACGATTCTCGAGGACTTCCGGCGCCTGTGGAACACGAATTTCCTCGACAACCTCTGGGTCGAGGTGACGGATTACCGGTTCCCCAACGGCGTGGTCGGCAAGCTCGTGGCCTACAACATGGAGGAGCGCCAGCGGGTCAAGATCGTCGACTACGTCGGCTCGAAGCAGGTCGAGGTGTCGAAGATCGAGGAAAAGCTGCGGGAGAAGAACGCCGTCATCCGCCTGGATTCGTTCATCGACCCCGGGCTCATCCGGCGCGTGGCGGGCATCGTCCGCGAGCTGTACGCGGAGAAGGGCTATCAGTACGCGCAGGTCCGGCCCCAGGTCCGGGAGGTCGCCGGCGGGCCGAAGCTCGTCCACTTGACTTTCCTGATCGACGAGGGGCCCAAGGTCAAGGTGCGGCGGGTCGAGTTCGAGGGGAACCGGGCGGTGAGCGACCGCGCCTTGCGCCGGCAGATGGAGGCGAACAAGGGGGAGTGGCTGCTGTCGTTCATCACGGGGCGCGGGACGTATCAGGAAGCCAAGTTCGCCGAGGATGCGGAGAAGGTCGTCGAGTACTACCGGAACAAGGGATACATCCAGGCGCAGGTCGGGAATCCCGAGCTGCGGGTTCTCGAGGATTCGGCCGACGGCAAGACGCGGCGCGTGGAGTTGAGGATTCCGGTGCACGAGGGGGCGCGCTATCGCGTCGGCGAGGTGTCGGTCGCGGGCAACGAGGTGGTGAAGACCGAGGCGCTGCGGGGGTTGTTCAAGCTGAAGCCCGGCGAGTTCTATAACGAGAAGCGGGTGCGCAAGGGGTTCGAGAAGGCCCGGGAGGTCTACGGCGCCGCCGGCTTTTTCGAGTTCACCGGCTATCCGGACCTCGCGCCGCGCGACCCGGCCGCCGCCACGGCGGACCGGCCGGCGGTGCTGCGCGGCGCGCCGGTCGTGGACGTCACGCTGCGGATGCAGGAGGGCAAGCAGTATTTCGTCAACCGCATCACGTTCGTCGGCAACACCACGACCCACGACACCGTGATCCGCCGCGAGATGCGCCTCTACGAGGGCGGCGTGTTCAACACGGAAGCGCTCAAGTACAGCATCCGCCGCATCAACCAGCTCGGCTACTTCAAGCAGCTCGAGGGCGACGCCATCAAGGTGGACAAGACGCCCAATCAGGAGAACAAGGTCGACGTCACCCTGAAGGTCGAAGAGCAGAACCGCAACCAGATCACCTTCGGCGCGGGCGTCTCCCAGTGGGAGGGCTTCTTCGGACAGCTCTCCTTCCAGACCGCCAATTTCCTGGGCCGCGGCGAGACGTTCTCGATCGTGCTGCAGGCCGGCGCGCGGGCCAAGAACTACCAGCTCGCCTTCACGGAACCGTTCCTCTTCGACCGCAACATCACGGGCGGGATCGACGTGTACAACCGCGAGCTGCGCTATTTCGGGCAGTTCACCGAGGCCTCGAAGGGGGGCAACCTCATGTTCGGGTTCCCGGTGTCCGATTTCGGGCGGCTGTTCACGACCTACAGCTACGAAGAGGCCCGGGTCAAGGACATCGACCCGCTCTACCAGCAGTACCTCCAGCCAGGGCTCGTCAATCCCTTCCTGTACGACGCGCTGCTCATCGGGCAAGGCGGGCGGCGCACGGTGAGCAAGGTCACGCCGAGCTACGTCTTCAATACCGTCGACCAGCCGATCTTCCCGTCGACCGGCCGGCGGTTCACCGCCGCCGTGGACGTGGCGGGCGTCGGCGGCAACACGAAGTTCCTGAAGCCGCGGTTCGAGGCCGTCTGGTACCTCCAGCAGACCCCGCGGTTGTCGCTCGGCCTGCGCGGGCTCGTCGAGTACCTGCGGCCTTACGGCGGCTCGAGCGTGCCGATCTTCGAGCGCCTCTGGCTCGGCGGCGAGTACTCGATCCGCGGGTTCGACATCCGGACGATCGGCCCCCGGGACCCCGCCTCCGGGTTCGTGATCGGGGGCAACAAGAGCCTGTTGTTCAACGCGGAGTACATGTTCAACATCGGCGGGCCGGTCCGCCTGGTGGCCTTCTACGACGCCGGACAGGTGCGCGACTTCGGCGAGCGGTTCGGGTTCAAGGAGCCGATCCGCGAGCTCGTGCCGCCGGCGGGCGGGCCGCTGCTCTACGACCCCTTCGCCTTCGTGACGCTGCGGGACCCGGCGGCCCCGATCCTCGAACCGCAGACGGTGGTGGTCGGCTACCGGAGCGCCTTCAAGACATCGACCGGGCTCGAGGTCCGGTTTTTCATGCCCGTCCTGAACGTGCCGTTCCGGCTGATCTTCGCGTACAACCCGCAACGGGCCGGAATCTTCGACAACAACGGGCAGCCGCAGAAGAAGTTCACCTTCCGCTTCGCGGTGGGCACGACCTTCTGAGCCCCCGGCGCTCCTCCGTCCGGCGAATCGTCCCCGGGGGCCGGCGCGCGGGGATCCCACGCTGCCGCGGGCCGTTCGTGACGCGCCGGAAGGCGCGGGTTTGGCGTCGAGGGGCGAGGTTACGGATGGACCACCGTGATGGTGAACGTGACGCTGCCGGGCAGGGTGCCCGCGGCGTCGTAGAGGCGGACGCAGAGGTTGCCGGCGCCGGACACGGCGCCGGTCACGACCGTCCCTTGAACCGCGTTGTCGTTCGCCAGTACGATCTGACACGTCGTGCCGCTCCACGTGCCCAGCGCCAGCCCGACCGGGGTCGCCGGGTCGGGTGCGAGCGTCGTGAGGGTGGCCGTGACCGTGCCGGCGGTCCCGGCGGTGAAGGTGAACGTGCGCGCGCCGTTGGGCGTCAGGGTGCCCTCGAAGGTCTCCGTGGTGGTCGCCGGCGTCGTGGGGCTGGGGCTGGTGGGGGTGGTCGGCGACGTCGAGTCGCCGCACGCCCAGAGAGCCCAGGCGAGGAGGGCGGAGCCTAGGATAAGATGAGAGGTTCGTGCCATGCCGTCTCCTCCTCCTAGTCTAGTCCAGCCGCCGCCGCGGTGTCGTGAGGCGGGGCCAGGTGGGGAGCTCTGGATGTTTTCTCGAAAGGTGCAGACCAGTATGAGACGACCGAGTCTAGTGACAGCGTTGATCGCTCTGCTCGCCGTCGGGGCGGCGCGGGCCCAGACCCCTCCGGCCCAGACGCCTCCCCCGCAGACGCCCCAGGCGCCCGCGGCGCAGCCGGCGCGGCGGCCGTTTCCCGAAGGGGCCAAGGTGGCCTACGTCAACATCCAGGCGGTGGCGAGCAACTCGGCGCAGGGCAAGGCCTTCAGCGCGCGGATCAAGGAGCTGCAGGACAAGAAGAACGCGGAGCTGGCGGAGAAGCAGAAGGCGCTGCAGGCCGCCCAGCAGAAGCTGCAGACCCAGGCCTCGGTGCTGGCCGACGCCGCGCGGTCCCAGCTCGAGAAGGACATCGACCGCATGACGCGCGAGCTGCAGTTCCTCACGCAAGACGCCAACGCCGAGGTGCAGGAGCTCCAGCAGGAGCTGCAGCAGGAGTTCCAGAAACTGCTCGAGCCGATTCTCGCGAAGGTGGCGGCCGCCCGGGGCCTGCACATGCTGTTCAGCGTGGCCGACTCCGGGCTCGTCTGGGCCGACACGGGGCTGGACCTGACCGAGGAGATCATCAAGGAGTTCGACGCGGCGACGGCGGCCGCCGCGAAGGGGAAGGGCCAGCGGCCGAAGCCGTAGCGCCTGACGACCTGAGTGGGCGAACCGTGCCGACCATCCCGGAGGCCCTCGAGCGCCTCGCCTACCGCTATCCGTCGCTGCTCGTCGACGCGGTGACGGAGCACGAGCCCGGCCGCCGCCTCGTCGCCGTGAAGAACGTCACGGTGAACGAGGAATTCTTCCAGGGGCATTTTCCGGGCGCGCCCCTCATGCCCGGCGTCCTCATGATCGAGGCGCTGGCGCAGGCGGCGACGCTCCTGCTGGTCGAGCGCGAGGGGCCGCACCTGGTGGGCCGTACCTGTTTGCGGGGGGTAGACCAGGCCAAGTTCCGCCGCCAGGTCGTGCCCGGGGACCGGCTGCGCCTCGAGGTCACGCTGGGCCGGCGCCACGGCGCCCTGCACCGGGTGCACTGCATGGCCGAGGTGAACGGCGGCGTCGTGGCCGAAGCGGACCTGTTGCTGGCCGTTCTGGGCGACCGGGTGGTGATCGACCCGACCGCCCGGGTGCACCCGCGCGCCGAACTCGGCGAGGGGACGGTGGTGGGGCCGCACGTGGTCATCGGCGAGCACGTGAAGATCGGCGCGCGCTGCCGCGTGGGCGCGTCGACGGTCGTGGACGGGTGGACCGAGATCGGCGACGAGACGGAGATCTTCCCGTTCGGGTCCTTCGGGCTCATCCCGCAGGACCTGAAATTCAAGGGCGAGGAGACCCGCCTCGTGATCGGGCGCCGCAACGTGTTCCGGGAGTTCGTCACGATCCACCGGGGCACCCGCGGCGGCGGCGGCGTGACGCGCATCGGCGACCGCAACTTTTTCATGGCCTACGCCCACGTGGCCCACGATTGCACGATCGGCAACGACACGATCTTCGCCAACGGGGCAACGCTGGCCGGCCACGTGCTCGTGGACGATTTCGCGACGATCGGGGCGTTCTCCGGGGTCCATCAGTTCTGCCGGGTCGGCCGCCACGCCTTCATCGGCGGCTACTCGGTCGTCACGAAAGACGCGCTCCCGTTCGCCAAGACCGTCGGGAATCGGGCGCGCATCTTCGGGGTCAACACCATCGGGCTCGTGCGGCGCGGGTTCGCCCCGGACACGATCGCCCGGCTCAAGCAGGCGTTCCGCTACCTGCTGCAACTGAACACCACGCGGGCCCTCGAGCGCATCGCCCACGACCCGGATGTTCGCTGCCCGGAGGTCGACTACCTGGTGGAGTTCATCCGGACCTCGACCCGCGGCGTCATCTTGCGCCGCCCGTCGCGGCGGGTCGAGGAGCTGGTGGCGGACGAGTAGGATGGCGCGCCTCGGCCTCATCGCCGGCAACGGCCGGTTCCCCTTCCTCGTGCTCGACGCGGCCCGGCGCCTGGGGCACGAGGTCACGGTCGTGGCGGTCCGGGAGGAAGCCGACCCGGAGCTGGAGGCTGCCGCCCGCGCGCGGGGCGCGACCCTCCACTGGGTCTCCCTCGGCCAGCTCGGGCGCTGTATCGACCTGCTGCAGCGCGCCGGCGCGACCGACGCGATCATGGCGGGACAGGTCAAGCACACCAAGCTGTTCGCCGACATCGTGCCCGACCCGACCCTGTGGTCCGCGCTCGCCCGCCTGCGGTCGAAAAACACCGACGCCTTGATCGCGGCCGTGGCGGACGTGCTCGGGCGGCACGGCATCCGCCTGCTCGACTCGACGGCGCTGCTCGAGCCGCTGCTGGCGCCCGCCGGCCCGCTGGGCCGGCGGGCGCCCAGCGCAGACGAGACGGCCGACTTCGCGTTCGGCTACCGCATGGCCGACGCCGTCGCGGGCCTCGACATCGGGCAGACCGTCGTGGTCAAGGACCGGGCCGTCGTGGCGGTCGAGGCGATGGAAGGCACCGACGCGGTGATCGAGCGGGCCGGCCGGCTGGCGGGTCCGGGGACCCGCGTGGTCAAAGTGGCCAAGCCCGGCCAGGACATGCGCTTCGACGTCCCCGTCGTGGGCGTCCAGACGATCGAGGCGATGCGTCGCGCGGGCGCGACCGCCCTCTCGATCGACGCACGCCGCACCCTCATCCTCGACGGCGAGGACTTCGTCCGGGCGGCGGATGCCGCCGGCATCGCGGTCGTGGGCCGCCAGCTCGCTGATCAGCCCCGCCCCGCCGGCCGGGCCGACTAGCACCATGGCTCCTCCGGACCCCCTGCGCGTGGCCGTCATCGGCGTGGGGCACGTCGGGCGCCACCACGCCCGCATCCTCGGCCGGCTCGACGGCGTCCGCCTCGTGGCGGTCGTGGACCTCATCCGGGAACGGGCCGAGGCCGCGGCGCGGGCGACCGGCGCGCGCCCGGCGACCGACGCCCGCGAGGTGCTGGACGACGTCGAGGCCGTGACCGTGGCGGTGCCGACGTCGACGCACGCCGAGGTCGCCGCCCCGTTTCTGGAGCGCGGCGTCGCGGTGCTCGTCGAAAAGCCCATGGCCGCCTCGGTGGCGGAGGCCGACGCTTTGCTCCGCGCCGCCGCCGCCTCGGGGGCCGTTCTGGGGGTCGGACACACCGAACGGTTCAACCCAGCGGTCCGGGCCGTCGCGCCGCTCGTCACGGCCCCGCGGTTCATCGAGGTCCACCGGCTCAGCGGCTTTCCGGAGCGCAGCCTGGACGTCGACGTGGTCTTCGACGTCATGATCCACGACCTCGACGTGATCCTCTCGCTGGTCGGGTCGGACCTGGTGGGCGTCGAGGCGGTCGGCGTGCCGGTCCTGACCAACCGCTTCGACATCGCGAACGCGCGACTGCGCTTCGCGTCGGGGTGCATCGCCAACGTGACCGCGAGCCGGATCAGCCGCGACCGGATGCGCAAGATCCGCCTGTTCCAGCCCGACTCGTACCTCTCGGTCGACTACGCGGCGCAGGTGGTGGACGCGTGGCGGCTCGTGCGGGACGGCGGGCCGCGGCCGCGCATCGAGGGGGGGCGGGTGCCCGTCGAGCGCGCCGAGCCGCTCGCGCTCGAGCTCGCCGATTTCGTGGCGGCCGTGCGCGCCCACCGCGCCCCGCTCGTGAGCGGCGCCGACGGCCGGCGCGCCCTCGCGCTGGCCGAGCGGATCGCCTCGGAAATGGCCGACGCCGCCCGGCCGTAGGGCGGCGCGCGGCGGAGCGACAGGTGCCATGTTCAAGGACCTCGACGAGTTCCTCTCGGCCCTCGACGCGCGGCACGAACTCGCCCGGATCGGCGAGCCGGTCAGTCCGGAACTCGAGATCTGCGCGGTGACCGACCGGGCCTCGAAGGCGCCCGGCGGCGGCCCGGCCCTGCTCTTCGAGCACCCGACCGGCTTCGACATCCCCGTCGCCACCAACGTCTTCGGGTCGCTCTCCCGCATGTGCTTCGCGCTGGGCGTCGAGTCCCTCGACGCCCTCGCCCGCGAGCTGGACGAGTTCCTGACCCCGAAGGCGCCGAGCGGCCTGCTCGACGCCGTCAAGATGCTCCCGATGCTCGGCCGGCTGAAGGACCTGATGCCGCGCCTCGTCAAGGACGCGCCGTGCCAGGAGGTCGTGAGCGAGTCGGCCACCCTCGACGAGCTCCCGATCCTCCGGTGCTGGCCGGAGGACGGCGGGCGCTACATCACGTTCCCCCTGGTCATCACGAAGGACCCCGAGACGGGCACGCGCAACGTGGGCACCTACCGCATGCAGGTGTACGACGGCCGCACGACCGGGATGCACTGGCAGCAACACAAGGGCGGCGCGCAGCACTACCGTGTGGCCGAGCGGCTGGGCCGCCGCCTGGAAGTCGCCGTCGCCCTGAGCCCCGACCCCGTCCTGGCGTACGCCGCCACGGCGCCCATGCCGGAGGGGCTCGACGAGCTGCTGCTCGCCGGGTTTCTGCGGCGCGACCGCGTCGAGCTGGTCAAGGGCGTGACGGTCGACCTCGAAGTCCCCGCGAGCGCCCACATCGTGCTCGAAGGCTACGTGGAGCCCGGCGAGCGCCGGCGGGAAGGTCCCTTCGGCGACCACACCGGCTTCTACTCGCTGCCGGACGACTTCCCCGTGTTCCACCTGACGTGCCTCACGCGGCGCCGGCGGCCCATCTACCTGACCACCGTGGTCGGGGTGCCCCCGATGGAGGACTACTACCTCGGCAAGGCCAGCGAACGCCTCTTCCTGCCCCTCATCCGGAAAACCCTGCCGGAGATCGTCGACATGCACTTCCCGGCGGCCGGCATTTTCCACAACCTCGTGATCGTGTCGATCGACAAGCGCTACCCGGGCCACGCCTACAAGGTGATGCACGCGCTGTGGGGGCTCGGCCAGCTCATGTTCTCGAAGGTCGTCGTGGTCGTCGACAAGGACGTGGATGTGCACAACGAGGCCGAAGTCGCCTGGATCGTGGGGACGCACATCGACCCGGCCCGCGACATCCTCGTGACGCGGGGGCCGATGGACGACCTCGAAAACGCCTCGGATCTGCCCGCCTACGGCGGCAAGCTCGGCATCGACGCGACGCGCAAGTGGGCGTCGGAAGGGTTCCGCCGGGAGTGGCCCCGGCGGATCCGCACGACCGACGCGGCCGCGCGGCGGGCCGCGGAAATCTGGGAGCGGCTGGTGCAAGCCGGCCGGCCGCCGGCCCCGGGGGGACGGGCATGACGCCGGCGCTCGAGCGGATCCAGGCGCGGCTCGCGGCCGGTGAACCGCTCACCGACGCGGACGCCGCGGCGCTCGCCGCGACGACCGACCTGATCGCCCT
>CAYZKQ010000139.1:0-8751 GCA_964478975.1 uncultured Vicinamibacterales bacterium
CCCCGGGTTCCGGCGGCATCAGGCCGTAGGACGGCACGTTCGGCACGAGCACCGGCGAGTCGCTCCGCCCGCGCATCGTCCCGTCATCCTGGCGGTTGCTGTAGATCCAGTAGGGCGTGCGGTTGTCGACGGCCACGTGATACATCTGGCCGATGGGCAGGACGACGCTCGTGAAGCTCTTGCCGTGCGTCGTCGTGATCCCCATGCCGCCGTCGCCGGTCACCACGAAGTGATCCGGGTTGGTCGGGTCGATCCACATGTCGTGGCAGTCGCCGCAGCCGCCCGGTCCCACCGTGAAGGTGAGGCCGCCGTCGGTCGAGCGGTGCGGGCTGCTGCTCATGACGAAGACCTCGTTCTCGTCCTTCGGCGAGACACCGAGGCGGATGTAGTAGCCGGCGCGCCCGATGAGCGTCCGGTCCCAGCTCACGACCTTCCAGGACGCGCCGCCGTCGTCCGACCGCCAGAGCGACCCCTGGTTCGCCGTCTGGATCAGGGCGTACATGCGCTTGGGGTTCGACGGCGCGATGGCCACGTCGATCTTGCCGACCGGCGGCCTGGGCAGCCCCTTCTCGAGCTTGGTCCAGGTCGTGCCGCCGTCGCGCGAGAGGTAGACGCCGCTGCCGGGCCCGCCGCTGAACATGGCCCACGTGTGCATCACGACCTGCCAGGTCCCGGCGAGCAGGACGTCCGGGTTCGTCGCGTCCATCGCGAGCCCCGAGCACCCCGTGTCGCGGTCCACGAACAGGACGCGCTGCCACGTCGCCCCGCCGTCGGTCGTCCGGTAGACGCCGCGCTCTTCCTGGGGGCCCGTCGTCCGGCCGAGGGCGCACACGAACACGATGTCGGGGTTCCTCGGGTGGACGATGATGCGGCCGATGCGGCCGGTTTCGACGAGTCCCATGTTCTTCCAGGTCTTGCCCGCGTCGGTCGACTTGTAAACGCCGTCGCCCATCACGTCGCTCGGCCGGATCACCCACGCCTCGCCCGTCCCGGCCCACACGACGTTCGGGTTCGACGGCGCAACGGCGAGGGCGCCGATGGCCTGCACCGGCTGGTCGTCGAAGATCGGTTCGAACGTCTTGCCGCCGTCCGTCGTCTTCCAGATGCCGCCGGAGGCGGCGCCCGCGTAGTAAACGTTCGTGTTGCCCGGGATGCCCACGACCGCCGCGATGCGTCCCGAGCTGGCGGGTCCCATGTAGCGGAACCGAAGGGGCTCGACGCTCTCGGTCTGGGGCGGCTGCCCCGGCTGGCCGAATTGCTCGAGCTCACCTGGCGCCGCCACCGGCTCCTGGCCGCCGGCGAGCTGCGCGCCGCCCAGGGCTCCAGCGACGAGGAGCGCGAACAGACCGCTGAACAGTAGGTGCGAACGCGAGACATCAGTGGCTGTCATGCCATGACCTCCGGATGGTCCGAGCGACCTCCCAGTGTAATCCGGAATGTGCCGGGCCCAGTGACCGCGGGCGCCGGCGGGAATCACTCTCGGTGCGAATCCGCACGTCCGGAGACCATCCGCCGCAACCCCGGCGTCCGCCAAACGCTGGAGGGCCCTGGGGGGCCGCCGGTGGCGCGCCGACGAGCGCAACCGAGGCTCGATCACGCGGCGGGGACGAACGGGAGGCGGGCGATCGTTCCGGTGAGTTCCCCGCCGCCGTGCGGGACCGTGACGGCGGTGCCCGGTTCGGCAGCGTCGCGGTGGACCATGGCGAGGGCGATGGCGCGCCCGAGCGCAGGCGACTGCACCACGCTCGTGAGGCGCCCGACGTCCCGGCCGGCGGCGCGGAGGGGCTGGCCGGGCGCCGGTTCCATGTCGCGATCGAAGGTCACCCCGACGAGCCGCCGGGCGACCCGACCGTGGCCCCGGTCGCGGATCCGGACGATGACTTCCTGGCCGACGTAGCAGCCCTTGGTGAAGCTGATGGCGCGCGTGTCGAGACCCGCTTCGAGGGGGATCGTCGTCTCGTCCATGTCCACGCCGAACTCGGGCACCCCCGATTCGACGCGCACGACGTCCATGACCGCTCGGCCGACCTCGACGGCGCCGGCCGCGCGCGCCGCCTCGAGCCACGCCGGGGCTTCGTCCCGCGGCACGAAGCAGTCGACGCCGCGCACCCCGAACTCGTCGCTGACGGCGATCGCGATCGCCTGCGCGCCGGCTCGGACCCGGGCGTTGCGGAACGGCGGCCAGCCCGCCGTATCGAGATCGGGACCGAAGACGCGCCCCACGACCTGGTCGGCCGCCGGTCCGTACACGCTCAGCAGGCGCCACGAGCCGCCGAGGTCGGTCACCTGGACGTCTTCGCTGAAAATCAGGTTCTCCAGGCGTTCTCGGAGCGCGGCCGCCACCTGCGACGGCACCACGAGAAGCAAGCCGTCGCCAGCCTCGTAGACCCGGGCGTCGGCGATCAGGCGGCCTTGCGGCGTGAGGAACGCGGCGTAGCAGCCGGAGCCGGGGGTCAGATTCTTGATGTCGTTGGTCACCAGGCCGTGGAGAAACGACGCCCGGTCGCGCCCCGCCAGCCAGAGGTATCCCCGGTCGTCCCGGCGCACCACGGCGGCCTGTTCGCGGACCGCTCGGTACTCTCGAGCCACCATGGCCCTCCGGCTCCCCCCGCGCGACTGCTCGCGACGATCATAAACGGCGATCCGGCGGCCCTGAAAGGGCCGCCCCCCGTACGACTGCGGGCCCGGTCTACGCTATGCTTCCCCCATGGGCCGCCCGAAGCGTGCTGTGGTCAACCTCGCTGCGCTGCCGGTGTTCCTGGGTGTCTGCCTCGCCGCCGTTCGAGCGGCGGCCCAGCCGGGCCCTGATCCGGGCGAGGCGACATTCATCGTCTTCGTCCGCGGCGTGCAGGTCGGTTCGGAGCGCATCGAGTTGAGCCGCTCGCCGGATGGCTGGCGGTTCACGGGCGACGGGCGGCTGTCGCCGCCGATCGACCTCGCCACGCGGCGGTTCGAGGTGCGCTATTCCTCGGACTGGCAGCCCATCGACTTGCTCGTCCACGCCGTGACGAAAGGCCGGCCTGTCACGCTCGCGGCGTCGTTCGGCTTGACCACGGCAGTCACCGAAATCCAGCAAGGCGGCCAGACCGCGGCCAGGACCGACGAGATCTCGGCCCGCGCCGTCGTGATTCCCAGCAACTTCTTCGCGGCGTACGAGGCGCTGGCGGTCCGCCTCGGGACGGCGCCGGCCGGAGCCCCGCTCCGCGTCTACCTCGTGGCTCAGGCCGAGGCGGCCGTGCGGGTCCGCGACGTCACGGCTCAGGACATCGAGACGCCCACGGGGCGCGTCGCGGTCCGGCGCTTCGCCGTCACGCTCGAGCGGCCCGACGGGTCGCTCGACCTCGACGTCTGGGTGGACGCGCGGCACCGGCTGGTGCGCCTGGACGTGCCGAGCGCCTCGCTCACCGTGTCGCGCCAGGACGTCGCCACCGTCATGGCGCGCGCCGTGGGGGTGCGCCACCCGGGGGATCGCGACGTCACGATTCCCGCCGAGGGCTTCACGCTGGCGGCGACCATGACCGTGCCAGCCACGAATGCCCCGCGGCTGCCGGCGGTCGTGCTCGTCGGGGCCTCCGGCCCTCAGGACCGCGACGAGGTCACCTCGCGCGTCCCGGTCTTCGCGCACCTCGCCGGCGCGCTCGCCGACGCCGGGTATCTCGTGGTCCGCTACGACAAGCGCGGCGTGGGCCAGAGCGGGGGGCGGATCGAAGCGGCGACGGTCGCCGACTACGCCCTCGACGTCCAGGCGGTCGTACGGTTCCTGCGCCGGCGCAAGGACGTCGACCGGCGCCGGATCGCCGTCGTGGCGTACGGCGACGGGAGCTTCGTCGCCCTCGACACCGCCGCCCACGACGAGGACATCCGCGCCGTCGTCCTGGTGGCGGGCGTCGGCACGACCGGCGCGGAGTACACGCTCGAGCGCCAGGCGCGTCTACTCGACCGCCTCGACCTCCCCGAGGCCGACCGCCGGACGCGGGTCGAGCTGCAGCAACGCCTCATCGAGGCGGTGCTCAAAGGCACCGGCTGGGAGGACATTCCGCCCGCGATGAAGGCGCAGGCCGACTCGCCCTGGTTCCGGAGCTTTCTCGCGTTCGACCCTGCGAAGGTCTTGCCGCGCGTCGAACAGCCTCTCCTTATCGTGCAGGCGGAGCGTGACGAGGAGGTGCCCGCCGCGCACGCCGAGCGCCTGGCGGCGCTCGGCCGCGCCCGCAAGAAAGCCCGCGTCACCGACGCCGTGACGGTCGCCGGCGCGACGCACGTCTTCCAGCGGGTCGCCGGCGAGCAGGGCTCCGCGCCCCGACCGTCCGCCGACCCCGAGCTCCTGCCCGAGCTGGCGCGCGTGATCGCGGACTGGCTCGGTCGTGTTTTGCCCGCCCGCTGACGACAAGTCCGGCGCGACCCTGGCGATCACGAGGAAGAATCGGGTCCCGGCCGCCGGCGCGAGCGGCGGCCGGAAGGGGCGGCTCTGGTGGTCGCGCGTCCGCGGCCTCGCCTGGTGGCGGTTCTGCTCCTGATGGTGTCGGCCGCCTTCGCGCGGCCGGCTCGCCCGCCCGAGGTTCACGAGGTCCTCTCCAGGCAGTTCCCGTTCGCCCCCGGGGGGCGCGTCAGGATCGACACGCACCGCGGACACGTCACGATCGAAGCCTGGCCGCGGGCCGCCGTCGAGCTGAGGGCCGAGAAGACCGCGGATTCCCCTGACGACGCGGCCGCCCTCGTCGTCGAGGTCCAGTCGACCGAGGACGAGATCGTGGTCGTGTCGCGGGCGCCGGTGTGGACGCCCGATGTCCGGGCACGGGTGGACTACCGCGTGCGCGTACCCGCCCAGGTCGACCTCAAGTCGATCAAGACCGACAAGGGCGACGTCTCCGTCACAGGCGTCACGGGCCGGATCGTCGTCCAGACGATCGCCGGCTCGGTGCGGTTGCAGCGCGTCGCCGGCGTCGTGAACGTCGCGACCCTCAACGGGGAGATCGACGTCCGGCTCACCCGGTTGGACCCGGGCGACGCCGTCGTGCTCGACACGTACAACGGCGACATCCGGCTCCGCCTCCCCCGCGCCGCCCGCGCCCACTATGCGTTGCGGACCTTCAACGGCACGATCGAGTCGAGCGTGCCGGTGTCCATACAGAAGGTGTACGGACCGCACGTCGCACACGAAACGAGCGGTGTCGAAGACCCGATCGTCCGCGTGACGAGCGTGAATGGCACGATCCGGATCGCCACCTGAGGCCATGTCGCAGAGGCGCGGCTTCGGGCCGGCTTGGTTCGCACCGAGGGTGCTCCTCGCGGCGGCGGCCGGCGCCTCGATCGCCTTGGGCGTCAAGGAGGGCACGGGGAGCCTCGATCGGTTCGCCCTCCGCCCTCCGCTTTCCGACCGGGGGCAGCGTCTTCTCATCTCCGGCCGTCGCCTTCGGAAAAGTCTACGTCGGCAGCGACGACGGGTACGTGTATGCGCTGGATGCGTCGGACGGCGCGCTGGTCTGGCGGTTTCGCACGCGCGGACCGGCGCGCTCGTCTGGCGCTTCCAGGCGGGCGGACCCATAACCTCGTCACCCGCGGTGGTGGAAGGCACGGTCTTCGTCGGCAGCGACGACGAGTTCCTGTACGCCGTGGACGAGGCCTCCGGACGCCAGCGCTGGCGGATAGCGGCGTACGGCCCCGTCACGGCCTCGCCGGCGGTCGCGCACGGGCTCGTGCTGTTCTTCGGACTCTTCGACCATTTCTACGCGGTCGACCTCGAACGCCGCACGGTCCGGTGGAAGCTGCGGACCGACGGCAGCACCTACGCCCTCGCCCCGCGGGTCGAGGGCTCGACGTTGTATCTCGGCACCGCGGAGGGCCGTTCGCTGGCCGTCGATCTCCCCGAGGGCCGCGTGCGCGAACTCGCGTCCGGCGCCGGGCACATCACGGCGCGCCCGGTGCTCTCCCGCGGCGCCGTCATCTTCGGGAGCTGGGACCGGACGCTGTACGCAGTCGAGGGGACGACCGGACGCCTGCAGTGGCAGGTGGCGACCGGAGGGGCCATCTACGCGTCGCTGGTGGTCTGTGACGGCCTCGTCTACACGGGCACCTGGGCGGGACGCGTGCTGGCGGTCGACGCGGCCTCGGGGGCCGTCGCGGGCGCGTTCGACACGAGCGGCCCCGTCGTGTCCTCACCGGCCCTGGGAGAGGGTGTCCTCTATGTGGGGAGCGGCGACGGGTCGGTGTACGCCCTCGCGGTGCCCTGTCGGGGAGGCGGATCGTGAGTGAGGTGACGCGACGGCGGTTTCTGCAGCGCGTCGGGCTCGGGGCGGTGGCCTGGAGCGTGGTCCCAGGGGTGGACCCCGGCGGCGGCCTGCGGCTTGTCGAGCTCGGCGGGCCGGGCGCGAGTGATGCGGCGGAACCGCCCAGCTATCCCGGCCGCGTGGTGGAGGTGTTCGGTCCGGGCGTCCTGGAGGGCGGGGTCGTCCGCCAGGCCGTAGTGGATCGCATGCTCGAGCGCGCCCTCCTCGAGCTCACGGGGGCCGCGGACCTGGCGGCGGCGTGGCGGCGCTTCGTCGGGCCGGAAGACGTCGTGGGGCTGAAGGTCAACACCCTCTCCGGCCCCGGGTGCTCGACGCGGCGCGAGGTGGTCCAGGCGGTCGTTCAGAGGCTCGAGCGCGCCGGTGTGCCGCCGGCGAACATCGTCGTCTGGGACCGTTTCGAGAGTCACCTGCGGCGAGCGCGGTATGCGGTCGTCCAGCGTCCGGGGGGCCTCCGCTGCTACGCGACCGATTCGCCCGGCGTCGGCAGCGACATGGAGGTCTACTATCAGGCCGACGTTCTCGAGTGGCTTCCCGAGTCGCTCCGCAAAGACCCCGCCCGCGGCTTCGCGGCGAGCTACAACAACTCGCACTTCAGCACGATCTTCACCCGGCACATCACGAAGCAGATCAACCTGCCGGTCCTCAAGGACCACAACATCAGCGATCTGACCCTCGCGCTCAAGAACGTGGCGTTCGGGATCTGCAGCAACACGGAACGCTTCCACCCGACACCGATCAACTGCGACCCCATGATCGCCGAGGTGTGCGCGCACCCGATGGTGAGGGCCAAGAACGTCCTGACCATCGCCGATTGCCTGTCGATCCTCTACGAGGGCGGACCGATGGTCGATCCGCAGTACCTGCTCGCCCGGAGCTCGCTCCTGGTGGCCACCGACATGGTGGCGCTCGATACCGTGGGCCTGACGATCCTCGAAGCGGTGCGCCGCGAGCGGGGGCTGCCCTCGCTCTGGAAGACCAGCTCGCCCCCGAAGTACCTCAGGACGGCGGCGACGCTCGGCCTCGGCGTGGGCGAGCCGGAGGCGATCACCCATCTCACCTTGACGGTCGAGGGATGAAGGGGGGCTGTGCGATGGGCAGCGTGTCCGGGCGACCGACCGTCTCGAGCGCCATCGGGGGACTCGCGCTGGCCCTCGCCGCCGCGGTCGCCCTCCGGGCGGGCCAGTACCGGCCGGACGCGGCCCAGGAGCACCGCGCGTGGGCGGCCGACGCGAAGCCGGCCGGCTCGAAGAGCTGCGAGAAGTGCCACCCGGAGCACTACCAGCGGTGGGAGGATTCGGCGCACAGCCAGATGGTGCGCCTGCCGAGTCCGCAGTCGGTCGTCGGCGATTTCACCCGCGACAACGTGCTCCGCTGGAAAGGCTACACGTACCGGATGTTCGTCAAAGACGGCAAGTACTTCATGACCGTCGAGCCGCCGCGCGGTCCGGCGACGACCTACCCCATCGACTTCGTGCTCGGCTCGCGCCGCATCCAGGGGTACATGTCGAGGCTCCCGGACGGGCGCCTGTACCTGTTGCCGGCGTACTACCACATCGTGACGCGGAGCTGGTTCGACTCGTCGCTCATCACGCCGCACACCGAGGAAGGGGTCGGGGTCAAGCAGTACTGGAACACGAACTGTCTCGCGTGCCACGCGACCGACCTGCGGTTCGGCTTTGACCCGGCCTCGGGCCAGTACTCGACGCAGTACGTGGAGCTGGCGATCGGGTGCGAGGCGTGCCACAACCCCGGGAGCAAGCACAACGAGTTCTTCGAGAAGAAGACGCTCCGCGACTACGTGCGCACCGAGTTCAACGACACCTACATCAGCAACCAGCGCTACTTCGACTACGTGCGGTCCACGGAGCTCTGCGCGAGCTGCCACGGGGTCAAGGTCAACTACTTCCTCGGCTACTGGCCGGGAGACGAGGGCTACGACTACTTCCTGCCGGCGCTCATGACCTTCACGAGCGCCGACCGGCAGGGCGAATTCTATCCGGACGGCCGGCCGACGCGGTTCAATCACTTCATCGAGTTCATGGGCAGCCGGTGCTACCTGGAGGGCAAGGCCACGTGCATCTCCTGCCACGAAGGGCACAGCTCGCCGAACGAATCGCTCCTGCAGGTGCCGCGGGAGCAGAGCAACGTGCTCTGCCTCAACTGCCACGAGGACAAGTACGGCGGGACGAAGCTCACCCAGCACACGTTCCACCTGCCGGACAGTCCGGGCAGCCGCTGCTACGCGTGCCACATGGACGAGAGCCTGTTCCGCGTCCTGATGGCGCGCCATCCCTCTGCTCGCGCGGGCGATGGCCGATTCGAAGTTGCGCCTGATGCTGCGCGCCAGCGCCGCCGCGGCCCTGGCCCGCCGCGTCGACGACGCGCTCCGGGCGGGACCGAAGCGGGGAGGCGCGCCGTGAAGCGGCGCGCGTTCCTCGCGCGCCTCGGCCAGACCGGCGCGGCGGCG
>CAYZKQ010000140.1:0-8687 GCA_964478975.1 uncultured Vicinamibacterales bacterium
CTGTTCGCCCCGCGCGACACCTACCGCCTGCGCTACGCGCCGAGTGGCGGCCGCTCGGACGAGCCGGAGTATCCGCCGCCGGGCGCCGCGATCGATTACGTCTTCGCCAGCGCGCCGGCCGGCGACATCACCCTCGAGATCCGGGACGCGGCCGGCACGCTGGTGCGCGAGTTCTCGAGCGCGGGCCGCGGCGAGGGCGCCGGGCCGGCGGCCCCCCAGATGGGCGGCGGCCGCTTCGGCGGCGGCATGACCCGCCTGCCGAAGCGCGCGGGCCACAACCGCTTCGTGTGGGACCTGCGCTACCCCGGTCCCACCGGCGGCGGCGCCGGCCCGCTGGTCGTCCCCGGCACCTACACCGTCAAGCTGACCTCGGGCACCTGGAGCGCCACCCGGTCCCTGACGGTGAAGATCGACCCGCGCGTCGCGCAGGACGGCGTCACCCAGGCGGACCTGCAGGAACAGCTCGACCTCAGCCTGAAGATTCGCGACGCCATCACGGAGGCGCGGAACCTGCAGCAGAAGATCGCCGCGGCGATGGCGAAGGCGGGCGTCACGCCGCCGCCCGCGCCGGGACCGGGCGAGAGCCCCACGCGCGTGCGGTACGCCCATCCGCTCCAGGCGCTCTGGGCGCGCCTCGTGACGGCGGGCGGCCCTTACCCGCAGCCGATGCTCATCGACCAGTTCGCCAACATCGCGCGGATGATCGGCCAGGCCGACCAGAAGCCCGGCAAGGACGCCTGGGACCGGTACAACGACTGCATGAAGGAGCTGAACGCCATCAAGGCGGAATTCGAGAAGCGCGCCGGCGCGTGACGCCGGCCGCGCCGGGTCCGCTCCCCAGGCTAGGGGGCGGACCCGGCCGCCCCTACCGCCCTTTCGTGTCCGCCACGCGCTCGAACCGCACGTCCCACGCGCGCTCCTGCACGACACTGAGCGCCGTCACGCGCCCGCGGGCGTCGCGCCGGAAAATGACGGTGCCCAGCGGCGCGTCGAAGGCGTCCGCGTAGAGGGGCGCCAGCGTCTCCACCCGGTCCGGGCGCATCTTCACGCGGAGCGTCTCGCCGTCGGCGACCACGGTCAGGGTCGCTTCGACATCCGCGCTGTAGTAGGTGCCGGCCAGCTCCGCGAGCTCGGCCGCCGTCGGCCTGGCCGGGGGCACCCGCTCCCACACTTCCTCCGTCCCGTTGGCGCCCACGACGCGCATCGTCATGGCCCCGCCGGGGCCCGCCGTGAAGGCGACCTCGGCGCCGGCGGGCGTCCGGAACGTCGTGCCCGTCTGGGCCACGAGCGCGCCGCCGGGCGCCAGGCGGAGGGCGCCCTGCATCACCGCCACCCTCGCCGCGACGCCGCGCTTGCGGCTCCGATAGAGCCCGGCGAACGTCTCGAGCTCCTGGGCCGACAGCGTCACGGCCGGGCGGGGCGCTTCGTCTGCCTTGATCGCCCCGCCGAGAAACAGCTCGGCGACCTGGTGCGCGTAGGTCTCGGCGGCCGCGGCCGTCACGTTGCAGAGTGTGGCGACCGACACGCGCTGGTCGGGGAACCGCGTGAGGAACGCCCGATAGCCCGCCGTCGACCCGCTGTGGTACACCTCGCGGACGCCCTTGTAGGTCCCGAGGAACAAGCCCAGCCCGTAGCGGGTCTCCCGCCCGTTCGCCAGCCGGGCGGACCGCTCCATCTCCGCCACGAACGCGGCGTCGAAGACCTTCGGTGCGTCGAGGTGCGCGTTCCACACGAGCAGGTCCCGGACGGTGGTGAGCAGGCCGCCGTTGCCGTGCACGTTCTCGAAAGGCATGAGCGTCTGGAACCCGCCGCCGCGCGCGCTGTACGCCATCGCCCGGCCCGGCACGATCCGCGTGAAGTCGTCCCGCCACGAGGTCCGCGACATGCCCAGCGGCTCGAAGAGCCGCTTGCGGGTGAACTCGGCGAACGGCTCGCCGGCCACCCGGGAGACGAGAATCGCCGCCAGGTTGTAGCCCGAGTTCGAGTACGACCACTCGGTGCCGGGCGCGAAATTGAGCGCCGACTGCCGGCTCACGATGTCGAGCACGTGCGCGTGCGTGTAGGCGCGCGTCGTCCGCGGCCACCCGGCGAGCCCCGCGATGTTGCCCCAGTCGCGCAGCCCGGAGGTGTGCGTCAGGAGGTGCCGGATCGTGACCGGCTGCCCGTAGTCCGGGACCTCCGGCACGTACTTCCGCACCGGGTCCTCGAGGGACAACTTGCCGTCGCGGGCGAGCAGCAGGACCGCGGCCGCCGTGAACTGCTTCGACACCGAACCGGCCTCGAAGATCGTGTCGGGCGTGATGACGGCGCCGTGCTCGAGGTCCGCCATGCCGTACCCCTTGCTCAGCACTTCGCGCCCGCCGACCGACACCGCCACGGCGCAGCCGGGCGTGGACGTCGAATCCCAGCGCGCGAAAATCGCGTCGACCTTCTCCGCGACCGGCGCCGGCGCCGAAGGCACCTGGCCGTGCGCCGCGGCCGGCCCCACCGCCAGCACGCCCGCCAGCGCCAGACCCACCACCTCCGCGACCCGCCGGGTTGCTTTCGCTCGCATCTGCCGACCTCCCTGTTCTGACCGCGCGCCCTCACACGCGCGCACGGCGCGCCCGGCACGACCAGCCGGGCCCGCATGAGAGTCTCCCCGAGCGGCCCGAGCCCGTCAACCCCGCACGGCGCTCGTCTCCGCCAGCCCCGGGCGGGCGAGCCGCCGGCCCCATTTGACGGGCGTCGCCACCCCTGCCATCATGGCCGTGCCCGTGCGCCGGCCGCCGGGCGATGCCGTTGAAACTCGCCCTCATCGTCGCTCTCGCCATCCTTGCCGCCGCCGGCCTGGCGGCCGCCTGCGGCGCCCTCCGGTGGCGCTCCTCCACACGCGCGCTCCGTGCGGCGCTCGACGCTGCACGGGTGGCCGCAAGTCGGCCGAGCCGCTATCACCGAGAGGAACTGGACGGACTGCCGCCCCCGGTGGCTCGCTACTTCCATGCGGTCCTGCGCGAGGGCCAGCCGATCGTCACGGCCGCCACGATGGTCCAGCAAGGGGTCTTCGACCTGGGCAGGCCCGCCGAACGCTGGCGGCGCTTCACCGCCACCCAGCGCGTCGTGACGCGCCGCCCGGGATTCGACTGGGACGCCCGCATCGCGCTGCTGCCGGGCGTGCCCGTGCGGGTCCACGACGCGTACGTCGCGGGCGAAGGCCTCCTGCACGCGTCGCTGTTCGGACTGGTCCCGCTTGCCCGGCTCCGCGGCACCCCCGAGCTCGCCGAGGGCGAGCTCATGCGCTTCCTGGCCGAAGCCGCCTGGTACCCGACCGCGCTTCTCCCCAGCCAGGGCGTCCGATGGGAGCCGGTCGACGAGCGGTCGGCCGCCGCGACGCTGGCCGACGGAGACGTGCGCGTGACCTTGACGTTCCACTTCGCGGACGACGGGACGATCGCGTCCGTTCGCGGCATCCGCGGCCGCACCGTCGGGACCCGCATCTTCCCCACCCCGTGGGAAGGCCGGTGGGCACACTACGAGCTGCACGGCGGCATGCGCATCCCCACTGAGGGGGAGGTCGCGTGGCACCTCCCCGACGGCCGCAGGCCTTACTGGCGCGGCCGGCTCGTCCGGATCGCGTACGAACTCGCGCTGTGACCCGCGCGCGGCGGCCCCTGCCGCCGGCATCCGGCGCGCCCGATCAGAGCGGGGGATACCACGCCGAGTGCGCCAGACCCGGGTGCCGGCGGCCGTAGCGGACGGGCACGTCGCGGGTCGCGTCGCTCGGAATCGTCAGGACGAGCAGCAGGATGGCGGCGAAGGCCAGGCGCCGCCACCAGAGTCCCCCCGATCGGCCGGCGGGCGCGCCCGCGTCCACCGGCGCCGCGCCGCCCGCGGCCGCGGACTCCGGACGGCGCAGCCAGTTGCGGATCAGCAGAAGGGCTCCGGCCGCCGCCATCAGGAGGTTATAGGTCTGGCCGGCGGGCAGCCCCCACACCGAGATGGGATACTCGCGCAACAGGTCGATGGGGATCCGGAGCGCCGCATACAGCAACACGAACAGCGCCGCGACCCGCCCGGGCGGAGCGCCGCGTCGCCGGACCCAGACCAGGACGGGGACGAGCAGGAAATTCTTCAGGCCGTCGTACAAGACGACCGGGTGGCGAAAGCCGTCGGCCTCGGGGAACTTGACCGCCCACGGCACCGCCGTGACGCGGCCGACGATCTGGCCGTCGATGAAGTTGCCGATGCGACCGCACCCGAGGATGAGCGCCGCCGCGACCGCCAGAACGTCGAACACCGGCCGGAACGGCACGCGGCGCAGCAGGCAGAAGGCGAAGACCCCGGCGGCCCCGCCGAGGATCAGCCCGTGTGTCGCCAGCCCGCCCAGCCAGATGGCCGGAACGAGCGCGGGGTGTTCGCGATAGAACGGCCACTCGTTGACGAACACCACCAGGGCACGCCCACCCACGATCACGCCGGCGGCGAGCCAGAGCGTGAGGTCGTAGGCGTCGCGCAGCGACAGGCCCAGGCGCCGCCGGTTCCGGCGCAAGAAGATGTGCGCGCTCAGGAAGCCGGCGGCGTAGCTGAGCCCGTACCACCACAGGTGCACCCCATCGACCGACGCGATGATCGGGTCGATGCGGTGCACCCAGGGACCGCCGATCGCCGCACTCACCGTACGCAGCACCAGAACCGCCGCGATCGCGCGCGAGGGGAACGGCGCATTCTGACGCGCCCGCGCGCGCGGGTCAAGCACACGTGCGCGGCCGGTCTGGAGGTCTGCGCGCGGGCCGGGGCGCCCGCCCGGTCCTCACTTCGGGAGGAGCACTGTATCGATCACGTGGATGACCCCGTTCGCGGCCACGACGTCCGCCTTGACGACCGTCGCACCTCCCACTTTGAGGACCCCCTTGCCCGCCTCGATCGATAGACGCCCGCCGTCGGCGACCGACAGATCCTTGAGCTGCGCAAGGTCCGCCGCCATGGCGTTGCCGACGAAGACATGGTGCGCCAGGACGTTCGCCAGCTTGGCCTTGTCCTTCATCAGGGCGTCCAGGTTCGCCTTCGGAATCTTCGCAAACGCTTCGTCCGTCGGCGCGAACACCGTGTACGGCCCGGGGCCTTTGAGCTGCTGCACGAGGCCCGCCGCCTCGAGGGCGGCCGCCAGGGTCTTGAACGTCCCGGCGGCGAGAGCGGTGTCGACGATGTCCTTGGGTTGGGCCGCGGCGCCCACCGGCCAGCCGAGCGAAAGGGCCGCCGCCAGCGGGAACACGAGCATGAGTGCGCGAACCGCATGAGTGTTCATGGCACCCTCCTGACCGCTCAGACCGCCGCCGATCCTACGCCGGTTTCTTCGGCTCGGTATGACGGCCGTCATGGGCCGGGGCTATACTCGCTCGACCCCCCATGTACCGGGCCGTGTCCGCGTGCCTCGCCCTGCTCAGGCCAGCCGACCGCTGGCGGTGGGCTGCGCTGGTGCCCCTCGCCCTAGCGGCGGCGGCGGCCGAAGCCTTCGGCGCCGCCGCGGTCTTCGGCCTTCTCACGATCCTCCTGGACCCTCGGCACGCCGCCACCCTGCCGCTGGCCTCGGCCGTCGCCTTCCGTGTCGGGACGGGGCCCGACGGCCGGTCGATCGTCCCGGTCCTCGCGTCGCTTCTCATCCTCTTCTATCTCTTCCGCAACGCCCTGCTCGCCGCCGCCGTCTGGGTCCAGGAGCGGGTCGTGCGCGGGTCGGTCACCGAGGTGTCGAGCCGGCTGCTGCGCGGGTACTTCTCGGTACCGTACGCCTTCCACTTCCAGCGGTCTTCGGCCTCGCTCATCCAGCGGGTGAGCCAGTCAGTCGAGGTCGCCTTCACCCTGGTGCTCTCGGCCGCGGTCCACCTGCTGACCGAAGCGGTCATCGCCGCGGCCATCGTCATGGTGCTCGCGGCGGCGGCGCCGGTCGTGACGCTCGTCGCGGCCGGCGTGACCGCAGGGCTCATTCTGGTGCCGGTACGTCTGACGAGCCGGACCTTCGAGCGCCTCGGACGCACCGAGCAGCGGCACGACGAGGACGTCCTCGCGTGGCTCCAGCACGGCCTGGGCGCCCTGAAGGAGGTCAAGGTCGCCGGGCGCGAGCGCTACTTCGTCGACCGGTTCGCGGCCGCCCGGCGCGCGCTGTCGCGGGCCCAGGCCCGCCGCGAGACGCTCCAGGATGTCACGCGCCTCGTCGTCGAGACGGTCTTTGTCTGCGCGATGCTCCTCGTCGTCGTGCTCCTCACCCTTCGCGGGCGCGCGGGTCACGACATCGTCGCGCTGCTCGGCCTCTACGCGTACGCCGGCTTCCGGCTGGTGCCGTCGGCCAATCGGATCAGCCGCTTCGCGGGCCAGATCACGGTCGGTCGGCCCTACCTCCAGGACGTCGTGGAGGACTTCGCCGCGATCGCCCGAGCCACCCCGGGCCCCGAGGTCGTGGAGGCACCGGCGGATGGCACCCGGTTCTCCCAGGCGATCCGGTTCGAGGACGTGTCGTACCGGTACGACACCGGCGGCGGGCCCGTCCTCGAAGGCGTGACCCTGACGATCCGCAAGGGCGAGTCGGTCGGGATCGTGGGTCAGACGGGCGCCGGCAAGAGCACCCTGGTGGACCTGCTGCTCGGGTTGCTCGAACCCACGACCGGGCGCATCACGGTCGACGGCCGCGACCTGCGGGCGCACCTCCGGTGGTGGCAGCGCCAGGTCGGCTACGTCCCCCAGGTGTTCTACCTGGTCGACGACACCTTGCGCCGGAACATCGCGTTCGGGGTGGCCGACGAGGCCATCGACGCGGAGCGCGTGGCGCGGGCGGTGCGCGCGGCGCAGCTCGAGGACGTGGTGGCGCGGCTGCCCGACGGCCTCGACACGGTCGTGGGCGAGCGGGGAATCCGGCTGTCGGGCGGCGAGCGCCAGCGCGTCGTGATCGCTCGCGCGCTCTACCGCGACCCCGCGGTGCTCGTGCTGGACGAAGCGACGTCGGCGCTCGACGTGCAGACCGAGCGCGAGCTGGTCCGGGCGATCGAAGGCCTGCATGGTGCGGTCACGCTCGTCGTGATCGCGCACCGCCTGTCCACGGTGCGCGGGTGCGACCGGCTGGTCTTTCTGGACCAGGGACGGGTGGCGGCCGTCGGACGCTACGAGGAGCTCCTCGCGGCGCACCCGGCGTTCCGGGAGTTCGTCGGGCAGGCCTGACGGTTCCACCCGTTAGAATGTGGAGTCTTCAGCAGGAGGAGGGGTTCATGGCGACGAGGTCGGTCACGAAGGGGCTCGCTGCACTCCTCGCGGTCCTTGCGGCCGCGGTGGGATCAGGCGGAGCGCCCGAGCAACCGGACGCTTCCGCCGTGGCGTTCGTTGGCGTCAGCGTCGTCCCGATGGACCGCGAGGCGGTGCTGGCCGACCAGACCGTCCTGGTTCAGGGGGACCGCATCGTCGAAGTCGGGCCGGCCGGTCGGGTCCGCGTGCCTGAGGGGGCGACGCGCATCGACGGGCGGGGGCGATTCTTGATGCCCGCGCTCGCCGAGATGCACGCGCACGTACCCGGGGGGAACAGCCCGGACGCCCAGGTCGAGAACGTGCTGTTCCTGTACGCGGCCAACGGGATCGGGACGATCCGGGGGATGCTCGGCCACCCGCGGCACCTCGCGCTCCGCGACCGGATCGCGCGCGGCGAGCTGTGGGCGCCGCGGCTCTACACCTCAGGCCCGTCGTTCAACGGGACCAGTGCGCCCGCGGTGGACGTCGCCGTCAAGATGGTCGAGGCGCAGAAGGCGGCCGGGTACGACTTTCTGAAGATCCATCCCGGTGTCAGGCGCGATGTGATGGACGCCATCGCGGCGGCGGCCGGCCGGCTGGGGTTGTTTTTCGCGGGGCACGTGCCTGCCGACGTGGGGCTGTGGCACGCGCTGGAGCTGAAACAGCGGACGATCGACCACCTGGACGGCTACGTGGAAGCGCTCGCCCGCGAGGGGGCGCCCGCCTCGGAGTGGTTCGGGATGAATCTGATGCCCTACGTGGACGAGTCGCGCATTCCGCAGCTCGTGGCGGCGACCAGGGCGGCGGGCACGTGGGTCGTCCCCACCGAGACGCTTCTCGAACACACCACCAGTGACGAGGACCCGGAGCGCATGGCGGCCTGGCCCGAGATGCGGTATGCCGACCCCAGGCAGGTGGCGCAGTGGGTGGAGGCCAAGAAGAAGCGGATGGCGCAGGTCTCGTCCGCCGAGCGCGCGCGCTTCATCGCGTTGCGGCGGAAGCTCATCAAGGCGCTCCACGACGGCGGCGTCCCCCTGCTGCTCGGCTCCGACGCGCCGCAGCAATGGAATGTGCCCGGCTTCTCCGTCCACCGCGAGTTGCGCCTGCTGGTCGCCTCGGGCCTGACGCCCTACGAGGCCCTGGTGACCGGCACGCGTCAGGTGGCGGCGTTTTTCGGCCTGCTGGACGAGGCCGGCACCGTGGCGCGCGGCAAGCGGGCCGACCTCGTGCTCCTCGACGCCAACCCCCTCGCCGACATCGCGCACACCTCGCGCATCGCCGGCGTCATGCTCGGCGGCCGGTGGATGGACCGGCAGGCTCTCGACGCGAGGCTGGCGGCGTTGCCGCGGTAGGCCCGGCCATCATCGAGCCGCTCATCCTTCCCTTCGCGGTCTCGCCCTGTCGGGCTTCATGAACCCCTTCATCGCCATGGGCGCCCTCGT
>CAYZKQ010000141.1:0-8671 GCA_964478975.1 uncultured Vicinamibacterales bacterium
GTGGCGGATGGCCGACGCCCCCCTGACGGTGCGGCCGCTCGTCCGGCGGGTGACGCGCAGCGTGTGGCACCTGGTCCGTGGCGCCGCCCCCACGAGGCCGCCGGACCGGCACGAGCTGGCCCGGCGCTACGCCGAGTTGCTCGCGGAGAATCTCGGGCAGCCCGGCTTTCGCGAAGTCCTCTTCGTCGTGCACGACCTGGACGCCCGGCGGGATCTGGTGTTCGCGTTGTTGCGGGAGCCGTACCGCAGCCGGTTCTTCGCCGGACGGGCCGCCGACGGGGCGCCTCGCGGGGCCGAGGCGTTCGACCTGGCGGGCGCGGAGCGCGATCTGGCGGTCGACGCGGTGTGCGGGTCGCTCGCCCTGCCCGTGGCGGCGCCGCCCTGGCTTGTGACCTTCGCGAGCGAGGGCTACTGGCGAGGGGAGACGCACCGGCTGTGTGACCGGCCGGGTGCCACACTGCGGGTGCTCCTGGAAGTGGCGGCGGCCGGCGCCGAGCAGGTCATCGTCGTGAGCGACGCGCCGCCGCCGGTTGGCCCGCACCGGCTGGGTGCCGCTCGCCTGGACTGGCGCGGCCGCCTCGGCGAGGTCGTGCGGGCGGAGGAGACCGCGGGGCTCGAGGGGGCCCTGGCGGCGATGCGGCCGCGGTTCGCCGGGCTGCATGTGATCCAGCCGCTGCACAATCCGCTCGGGCCTTTCGACTTCGCGGGCGTGCAGGACGAGGCGTCGGCGCGCCGGTCGACGCTGGGCGACCTCGCCGCCCGCGGGTACGAGGACGCCTATCGTCAATTCATCGACCCGGTCGTCGGCGCGAGCGGCGAGCAGCTCGCCGCGTCGGCGCCCGCGGGACGAGGTTTGCCATGAGGCGTACATCGACCGAAGTCATCCACCGCGGCGAGGGCCAGTGTCCCACGGCCGACCCCTTGGTCACCCCCGTCTACGAGACCACGACGTTCGTGTTCGCGTCGGCGGCGGAGGTGCGTGCGTTCAACGAAGGGCGGTCGGACAAGTTCCTCTATTCGCGCTACGGCAACCCGACGGTGCAGGCGGTGGAGGCCAAGCTCGCGGTGCTCGAGGGTGCCGAAGCGGCACTGGTCCTGAGTTCGGGGATGGCGGCGGTGTCCACGGCGCTGCTCGCGTTGGTGCAGTCGGGGGACGAGGTCGTGTGCAGCGCGGCGATCTACGGCGGCACGCTGCACTTGTTGAGCGACCTGTTTCCGCGCCTGGGCGTGGCGGTCCGCTTCGCCACGATCGAGGAACTCCGGGATCCGGCCGCGGTGATCGGGCCGCGGACGCGGGTGCTCTGGTTCGAGTCGCCGATCAACCCCACGCTCCGGTGCCTGGACATCGCGGCGGTGGCCGCGGCCTGCCGCGCCCGGGGCGTGCGGTCCATCCTCGACAACACCTTCGCGACGCCGGTGAACCAGACGCCCCTCGGCCTCGGGGTGGACCTGGTCATGCACAGCGCGACGAAGTATCTCAACGGCCACAGCGACGTGACGGCCGGGGTGGTGGCGGGGCCGGCGGCGCTCGTCGGGCGCATCGCGGGCGCGCGCCGCTTGCTCGGCACGGTGCTCGACCCTCACGCGGCCTACGCCCTCGGGCGGGGCTTGAAGACGCTCGAGGTGCGGATGGCGCGGCACAACGCGAGCGCGTTCGCCCTGGCTCAGCGCTTCGAGCGTGACCCGCGCGTGGTCCGGGTGTACTACCCGGGGCTGGCGTCGCACCCCGACCACGCCATCGCGGCCCGACAGATGCGGGGCTTCGGCGGCATGGTGTGTCTCGAGCTCGCCGACTACGACCGCGCGGTCCGGTGCTTCGACCGCCTGCAGGTCTTCAAGCGCGCGGCGAGCCTGGGGGGTGTCGAGAGCGTGTGCAGCCTGCCGGTGCTCACCTCGCACTGGGGGTATTCGGAGGAGCAACTCCGGCGGGCGGGGGTGACGCCGGGGATGCTGCGCCTCTCGGTCGGGCTCGAAGACCCGGACGACCTCATCGCGGATCTGGACCAGGCGCTGGGATGAGGCGAAAGGGTCAGCGCGCCAGCGCTTCCTTCTTGCGTTCCGGCGCGGCCTCGCGGAGAAAGTCGTCGACCATCTCCCGGAGCGTCGCGACGAGGCCGGCCTCGTCCTGGACGCCGAACCGCGCCTGGAAGCGGGCGAGCGGCACGACCGCCTTCGCCATCGACCGGTGACCGCCGGCGCTGCCGAGCTCGCCGAAGTAGCGCCGGACGAATTCGCCGGCGTTCCGCGTGTAGCCGAGGTTCCGCACGCACACGATCAGGGTCGCCTGCACGATGCCGGCGACGATCGCCCACTTGACGTCCTCGAGCTGCAGGAAGAAATCGGCCGCGTACGTGATGAGGTCTTCCCGCGGCACCTCGCCGAGGGCGCCGCAGAAGACCTGGTGCTCCAGGCGCCCGGTCCGGGTCGCGCGCAGAATGTACTCGAGGCGCTCCATCGTGACCTCGGCCCCTTCCATCTTGCGGATGAGCGCGGGGTCGGCGAGCGGGTAGAGGAAGGTGAAGGCGTCGAGGTCCACGCGGTTCGTGTGGCGGGCGAAGAAGAGCGTGTCCGACTTGATCGCGTAGAGCATCGCCGTGGCGGTCCGCTCGGAAATGTTGCAGTCGACCGCCCGGAGGTGCTCCGTCAGGATCGTGCAGGTCGACCCGTAGTCGGGGCGGATGTCCTTGAACGCCGCGCTGTAGCCGGGCTGCTCCGGGTGGTGGTCGATCACCAGGTCGACGCGGTCGAAGTACTCGGCGAAGTAGTGCGGCTGGACGTCGACGGTGGCGATGCGGTCGAACGAGGCGAAGCTGGCGGGCGTCAGGATCTCCACCTGGATGTCCAGCAGGTTGGCCATCCGGATGTTCTCCGGGCGCGTCATGCCTTCCAGCGCCCCGATGATGGCCGTCGTCTTGGTTCGCCGCAGTAGCGCGCGGAGCGCCAGGCCGCTGGCCAGCGCGTCCGGGTCGGGGTCGTTGTGGAGCAGGATCAGGATGCGGTCGGCGTCTGCGAAGTAGCGTTGATACTGCTGCACGCGGGCGCGGGTGAGGGCGCGGCCCAGCTCGGTCTCGAGGGCCGGGCCCACCAGCTCCGCCAGGTCCAGCTCGGTCACTTCAGGGGACGCACCGCGCGCGTCGCCCGCCCGATCCGGCCGCCGGCCGCCGACCCGGAGGACGTAGATGAGCGTACCGCCCGCGTCGCTGACGGCCTGCACCGTGCGCTTGATGCTGCGGCGCCCGTTGTCCTCGATGAGGACCGGCGTGGTGGGCGTCAGGTCGAGCTTGAGATAGGTCTCGATGCGCCGCGGGTCCCCGGCCGTCACCGGTAGACCGGCGTCGGCCAGCCGGCGCGCGAGAGGGCGGCTCTCGACGAGAAACTCGACGTCGTAGCTGGAAGCGAGGACGCCCGCGAGCGTCCGGATGACCAGCTCGTCCTGACAAACCGCGAGCGCCCTCATGTGCGGAGGGCCCCGTTCGCTCGACCGCTTGGCATGGTGCCCAGCTTCGAATTATACGCCGCGGCCCGGCCGCGGCGCACGGCCGCCGCTGGATCCGCCGAGTCCCCTCGGGTATCCTGTCGGCTGGCGGGGCGAGGTCCCCGGATCCGCGCATGACGCGAGCCGCGCTCGGGGCGCTCCTGGTGATGTTGTCGGGCTCGCCCGGCGGGGCACAGGTCTTCCGCAGCGGCATCGACCTGGTGCACGTCGCCGTCACGGTGCTCGACCGGCGGGGCGTTCCCGTCAAGGGCCTGACCGCCGAGGACTTCGCCGTGTACGAGGACGGCGTCCGGCAGCAGATCCGCTACTTCGCGACGGGCGAGGACCGCGAGCCGCCGCCGCTGCATCTCGGATTGCTCTTCGACTCGAGCGGGAGCATGTCGGAGGACGTGACGCTGTCGCGGACGGCGGCCATCAAGTTCCTCAACGCGGTCACCCGCGCGGTAGACGTGACGCTGGTCGACTTCGCCACCGAGGTGCGCGTCGCCCGATACGGGCCGCGGGACTTCCCGCGGCTGATCGAACGGATCCGCGGGCGACGGCCGGAGGGGTATACCGCGCTGTACGACGCCATCGGGGTCTATCTCGACGGCGCGGCGGAACAGGACGGCGAAAAGGTGCTCGTCGTGTACACCGACGGCGGCGACACCACGAGCGCCATGAGCTTCAGCGAGTGCCTGGGGCTCCTCCGGCTGTCCGATGTGACGCTCTACGCCATCGGGTTTCTGCAGCACCAGCCGGCCAGCGTGCGCACCGCCCAGGAATTGCAACTCCGGCAGATGGCCGCGACCACGGGCGGCGAGGCGTACTTTCCGCTCGCGGCCGAGGATCTGGACAAGGTCTACGGCAAGATTCTGGATGAGCTGGCGGCCCGCTACAGCCTCGGCTACGTGTCGACCAACACCCGCACGGACGGCGCCTGGCGCCGCCTCGAGGTCCGTCTGACCCGGCCCGAGTTGCGACAGGCGCGGGTGCGGGTCCGCGAGGGGTACTACGGACCGGTCAAGCCGCCGCCGCGCCCGTGACGGCCCCGGGGCGTTCCTTCCGGAGCCGGTGCCGGGGAAGGCGCCGCGCCCCGTCGTCGCGAGTCGGCTGTGGTAGGATGGAAAGTTGCGCCGCGCGCCGCCCGGCGCGCCGGGGCGTCCCATGCCGACCCGATACGACCGGTTCCACCTCGTCTCCGACTTCGATCTGCGCGGTGACCAGCCGGCGGCCATCGAGCAGCTCGTGGCGGGCATCGAGCGGGGCGACCGGTGGCAGGTGCTGCTCGGGGTGACCGGCTCGGGCAAGACGTTCACGATGGCGCATGTCATCGCGCGCGTCAACCGCCCGACGCTCGTGATGGCGCACAACAAAACGCTGGCAGCCCAGCTCTACCAGGAGTTCCGGCGCTTCTTTCCGGAGAACGCGGTCGAATACTTCGTCAGCTACTACGACTACTACCAGCCCGAGGCCTACGTGCCGGCGACCGACACCTACATCGAGAAGGAGGCGACGATCAACGACGAGATCGACCGCATGCGGCTGTCGGCGACCCGCTCGCTGTTCGAGCGCCGGGACGTCATCATCGTGGCGAGCGTCTCGTGCATCTACGGGCTGGGGTCGCCCGAAGCGTATTACGGGATGCTGCTGGCGCTCGAACGCGGGCAGCGCATCGATCGCGACCAGATTCTGCGGAAGCTCGTCGAGATCCAGTACGAGCGCAACGATTACGAGTTCACCCGCGGCACCTTCCGCGTCCGGGGGGACATCGTCGAGGTGTTTCCGGCGTACGAAGACCATGCGGTGCGTATCGAGCTGTTTGGGGACGAGATCGACGAGCTGGTGAGCATCGACGCCCTGAGGGGCCGGCCGCTCCGGCGGCACGACAAGATCGCGATCTATCCCAAGTCCCACTTCGTCACCCCCCGCGAACGCACCGAGGCGGCCATCGCGTCGATCAAGGCCGAGCTGGCCTGGTACCGCAAGGAGCTCGAGGCGGCGGGCAAACTCCTCGAGGCGCAGCGCCTGTACCAGCGGACGATGTTCGACCTCGAGATGATCAAGGAGATCGGTTACTGCCACGGCATCGAGAACTACGCGCGGCACCTCTCGGGCCGGGCGCCGGGCGAGCCGCCGCCGACGCTGCTGGACTACCTGCCCCCGGACGCCCTGGTCATCGTCGACGAGAGCCACCAGACGGTGCCGCAGATCCGCGGCATGTACCACGGGGATCGGTCGCGCAAGGAGGTGCTCGTCGAGTACGGGTTCCGCTTGCCGTCCGCCCTCGACAACCGCCCGCTCAACTTCGAAGAGTGGGAAGCCCGTGTGCCCCAGGTCGTGTTCGTGTCGGCGACGCCGGGGCCCTACGAGCTGGAGAAGACCGGGGGCGTGGTCGTGGAACAGATCATCCGGCCGACGGGCCTGCTCGACCCGGTCATCGAGGTGCGGCCGGTCAAGGGCCAGGTCGACGACCTGCTGCAGGAAATCCGCGCCCGCGCGGCGCGCAACGAGCGCGTGCTCGTCACGACGCTCACCAAGCGGATGGCGGAGGACCTGACGCAGTACTACCACGAGCTGGGCGTGCGCGTGCGCTACCTCCACTCGGACATCGAGACACTGGAGCGCGTCGAGATCCTGCGCGATCTGCGGCGCGGCGTGTTCGACGTCCTGATCGGGATCAATCTCCTCCGCGAAGGCCTGGATCTCCCCGAGGTGTCGCTGGTCGCCGTGCTGGACGCGGATAAGGAAGGGTTTCTGCGGTCGGCCGGGTCCCTCATCCAGACGGTGGGCCGCGCCGCGCGGAACGTCAACGGCCGGGCGATTCTCTACGCGGACACCATCACCGAGTCGATGCGGCAGGCCATCGCGGAGACCGAACGGCGGCGGGCGATCCAGGAGGCGTACAACCGCGCGCACGGCATCACCCCCGCCTCGATCGTCAAGGCCATCGATGACGTGCTCGGCAGCGTCTACGAGCGCGACTACGTGACGGTGCCGGTTGCACGGGAGGAAGCGGAGGTCTACCGTTCCGAGGCCGAGCTGCGCGCGGCGATCGCCCGCCTGGAGGCCGCCATGAAGGAGGCCGCCCGCAACCTGGACTTCGAGCGGGCGGCCGAGTTGCGGGACCGCCTCCGTCGGTTGCGCAGCCGCGACCTCGGGTTGGTCGAAACCGCCGCCGCCCGAGGTCGCCGGTGAACCGACGGGCGGCGTCTTCAGCTGGAAAGTCGGCCGGACCGCCGGCGACAGGAGGAGGACCAGGGGGACTCGCTTTGCGCCTCGACTTGGGGGTCGCGGCGGGTGGCCGCCGGCGGGACCTGGAGGCGGCTGATGCGCAGCCGTCGATTCTGTGAGAACATGAAATCGAGGGCGTCGGGGCCGAACCCGCGGTCCCACTTGCGCGGGTGCGCGCCGACGGAGGGCAAGCCGATGAGGACACACGAGGGCGGCGGAGGCGGGTACGTGGTGGCATTTGTACTGGGCGCGCTGGCGGGTGCGGCGGTCGCGTTGCTGTGGGCCCCCACGAGCGGCGCCGAGGCGCGGCGCCGGCTCGCGGACACGGCGCGCGAAGGCCGGCGCCGGGCGACCGAGGCCGCGCGGTCGCTCTCGGAAGTCATGGAGGGACGCCGGGGCCAGGCTCCCGAGGAGCAGGCGTAGGATGGGGGCGGAAGGCTGGTCGGCGCTCTTCCTCGGCGTCATCGCCCTCTCGACGGCGACGCTGGCGGTCGGGGCGGCCGTGGCGGTGATCCGCGGGGTCCGCACCGTCCGGCGCCTCGAGCAGACCGTCGCGGACCTCCAGGCGGAGGTCCGGCCGCTGCTCGCGCGCGCGACCGCGGTCACCGAAGAAGCCGCCCGCATCACGGCCCTGGTGGGCCGTCAGGTCGAGCGCGCCGACGACGTGCTAGGGGAGGTAGGCGCGCGCCTGGAGGAACTGGTGACGCTCGTGCAGACCGCGATCGTCCGGCCGGCGCGCGAGCTCGTCGCGGTCGCGGCGGCGGTGCGGGCGGTGATCGAGGCGCTGCGCGGGTTCTGGCGGCGGCCCGGAGAGGCGGGTCGCGCAGACGAGGAAGAAGCGCTGTTTATCGGGTGACGCCCGAGGTCGTGCGCCGGGGTGGCCTGGGACGGCCGGCGCGGCGATTGACGCCGCATCGCGCCGGGTGGTAGAAACTGCCGACGGGTCGGACGGTTCATCATCCCGCGAGGGCACCCATGATCATTCCTCCCACTCGTTCCCACCGTCTGTGGTTCTGGGTCGTGCTCAGCTTGGTCGCGAGCGGTCCGGCCGTAGGGCCGGCCGCGGCTCAAGAGGCCAAGTCCGGGCCGCTCGTCAAAGAACTCGTGCAGTTGCTGGACCAGCGGAAGCTGACGAGCATCGCGGCAAAGGTGCCGGGGACGCAAGACGAGTACGTCGCGGCCCTGTACTTCCCGGGAAGCCAGTTGCTGGTCGTCGGCGCCCGCTACGCCGTGCCGATTTACCTCGACGAGAAGCTGAACAAGAAGGAGTACATGGAGGTGTACATCGACTTGAACAGCGCCTCCGTACCCGAATCGAAGGTCTTTGTCTCGGACCTGCAGGCGAACGGGTTGCGGGCGCGACCCGAGGAGGGTCAGCCGTTCGACAGCTTCGAGGCGGGCGGCACGGCGTTCACCTTCGACGGCAACTGGAGGAAGAAGAATCTGACCGAAGAAGAGTACATGAAGCGGTTCGGCGACGCCGACGACCGGTACGCCCAGCTCCTGTCGACCCTGGTGGGCCAGCTCAAGAAATCGTGATCGGCGGGGGAGACGACGCGCGGGGCCCGGACACGCGACCGCCCTCGGGACCTCGGGTCGGGTGACTCCTCGTGTCCGTGCGGGCCGAGCAGCACGCGCGCGGCGCTGGTGGCGGACAGCCTGACCAACCGCGACCCGCCCGAGTCTCGAGGGCGCGTCCAGGCGGAATATAGGGAAAGGGGGCGCGGCTGTCAACTTCTTCACTCCGGGGGACTGCGTCCCCCGGACCCTCGCACACGGTCGCTCGCGGGGGCCCCTACGCCCCGCTCCGCTCCCGTGGCTCGCTCGCTGCCGCTCGCTCGCGTCTCACCGGGGGACTGCGTCCCCCGGACCCCCGTGGCGGCCCATAAAGGGCCGCCCTACGTACCGCTCCGCCCACGTCCGCCCGCCGGCGCCCTGGGCCCGCGCGGCCGACCGGCGGCC
>CAYZKQ010000142.1:0-8671 GCA_964478975.1 uncultured Vicinamibacterales bacterium
GCATCGGCGCCCTGCACGGCGACATCGAGCGGGCCGTGGCAGCCCGAGACGCCGCCGGCGCTGCACGCGCCGCGGTCGCGCTCCGAGACGCCTACCACGAGTTGCTGGTTGTCATCGCGCGCGCGCCGCGCGAGTGAGGCGGCGCGCGCGCCAGCCAGAGGCAGGAGGACCATCATGCTGCGAACCCTGCTGTGGACACTCGCGGGCGGTGTGGCGATGCTCGGCAGTGTCTCCAACACCCAGGCCCCGGCGCCCCCGGCCCAGACGGGCGCCTACGTCGGCGCCGAAGCGTGCAAGCCTTGCCACGAACCGTATTTCGCCGCCTGGGCCGACACCAAGCATGCGAGGGCCTTCAGCCGGCTGGGCGCCGCCGACAAAGAGGGTGGCCAGTGCCTCCGCTGCCACGTGACGGGTCCCCCAGACCTGATCGCGGCGGAGGGGGCGACCCCGAGCTTTCCCGGCGTCCAGTGTGAAGCGTGTCACGGCGCCGGGCGCCAGCACGTGGACGCGGCGCGAGGCGGCGCCGCCAGGCCCGGCGGGACCGTCGCGAAGCCGCCCGAGCCGACGTGCACGCGCTGTCACAATCGCGAGAGCCCGCACTACAAGCCGTTCTTCTACGGCGCCATGACCGGGCTCGTGCACCGCCTGCCGCGCTAGCGAGGTGCGCCGCCGGCGGACCGCCGCGCTGGTCCTCGACCCCTCGCCGACCTCGCCCCCCTCCTCCGGGGCACCCGCCGCACGGTGCCGGGAAGTCGTCACGCCGGTCGACACCCCGGCGGGCACCGGTTTTCCGAAGCGCCCGTACGCGGCGTTCGCCGACTCGAAGGCCCCGGCCGCCGCGCCGTGGCGCGGCACGGCCGTTGCTGACTCCACAGTGAGCGCGGGGTCCGCCCCCGCGGTGGACCGGAGGCCTGAAAATGGAGCTGCTCCGCACGCTGGCCGCCGTGATGCGACCCCCAGACCCTGCCGTCGCCCGCGTCGCGGCCATCCTCGAGCTGCCATCGGCCCCAACGCCCGCGGAATACACGTTTCTCTTCGAAAAGGAGTTGCCGCCGCTGGCGTCGATCTACTTGAACCCCTCGGGCGACGCGGGCGGCGAGGCCCGCGATCGCATCGTCGGGTTCTGGCGCGCCGCGGGCCTGACGCCGCCCGCCGAACCGGACCATGTCGCGGAGCTGCTCGTCTACTATGCCGGCCTGCTCGAGCAGGAGCTCCAGGAGCGCGACGAGGCGCGCCGGCACGCCGTCGGGCGGATGCGGAAGGCGTTTCTCTGGGAGCAGCTTCTGAGCTGGCTGCCCGCCTACACCACCAAAGTCGACCTGATCGGGCCGCGCAGCTACCGCCGCTGGGCCCAGCTCGTCGAGCAGGTCCTGGCGCGCGAGGCCTGGCGGGCAGCGCCGGTGGCCGCCACCCCACCGGCACTCGTGCGGGCCCGGGAACTGCCCGACCCGACGCCGGGCGACGTCGAGGCGCTCGCGGCCTACCTCAGCGCGCCCGCGCGCAGCGGCCTCGTCCTCACGCGTCTCGATCTGCAGCGCGCCGCAGACGACCTCCGCGCGTCCGTGCCGCGGAACAGTGTGCGCGAGGGGCTGACCGAACTGGCGCGGATCCGGACCGCCGGATTCGCCACGTGGCTGGCCGCGGAAGCGCGGCGGTGGGAGCAACGACACGAGCGCAACCGCGACCTGCTGCCGGCCCTGCCGGACCACTGGGTCCGGCAGGCGCGCAAGACCCGCGCGCTCCTGCTGGCCTGGAGCGGGAAGAACGCCCTGCCGCTCGCGTCACCGCATCGCCAGACCACGCCGCCGGACGCGGGCGACCGCGACGACCCGGTCGACCCCCCGAGCGGGCGGCCCGTGCGCGCGGCGAGGCCCCGCCGGCGGCGGGGCCTCGTCAGGCCGCGCTGACCGGCGAGACGAACCCGTCGGGCTTCACCGTGAGGACCGAGCAAGCGAGCGAGGCGAGCACGCGCTCGGCCGTGTTGCCCATGACGAACCCGGCGAGCCCCGTGCGCGCGACGGTCCCCATGACGAGCAGGTCAGCTCCCTGGGCGTGCACGAACGCCGGGATGGTCCGGCCCGGCTCCCCCTTTTCGAGGGCGATGCGCGCGCGGCCGAGCCGCGCGCGATAGGGCTCGAGGAGGGCGTCCAGATCGGCCTGCGCCGCCGCTCGCGCGGCGGCCACATACGCCCGCACCTCCTCCGGTCCAGCGTGCAGGCCGACCAGTTCTTCGCCGAACGCGTCCCAGACGTGGAGCACGACGAGTTCGGCCCCGTCCGTCTCGGCGAGGAACAGCGCCAGTTCGAGGATCTTCTGGTTGAGACGCTGTTCGACCGGATCGTCCGGCGCCGGGTCGACCGCCGCCACGAGACGGCGGTAGGGGTCCGCCGAGGCGCCCACCAGCCAGACCGGGCACGGACACTTCCGGAGCAGTTGCATATCGACGGCGTCGAAGGGTGACCGTCCGGCGGCGGGCGCCGCGTGCGCGCGCAAGACCGCGTCGTGTCCCCCGCGGAGGACTTCGCGAACGATCTCGATCGCGGGCTTGCCCTCCAGAACGCGGGTCGCGACCGCGACGGCCGGATGGGCCCGCGCGGCCTGGGCGGCCAACGCGTCGAGCTGGGCCTGGAGATGGGTGCGGACCAGACTCGTGACGTCTTCGCGCACGGCGCGCGACCGTCGCGGCGGCTCCTCGATCACCGCGGCGATCGTGATGGTCGCGCCGACGGCGTCCGCAAGGCGGAGGGCGCGCTCGAGGGCGGGCTGTGCCGGCGGGGCGGGGTCCACGTGGACGAGGAGGCGCTCGAAGCTCCGCATCATGGCGCGTCAGTCTACCACGGCCCCCCGGACGCGTGCCGCAGCGCGAGGGTTCAGGAGGCCACCACGAGCGCGGCGGCGCCGGCGGCCACGATGGCCCCGAGGCCCGCAGCCGCGATCCAGCGGAAGCGCCCGCGGCCCAGGCCGAGGGCGATGAGGGTTTTCAGGACCGCGTTCGACACGATCCCGACCGCGATGGCCCGGGCGGCGAGCTGCGGGTCGAAGCCAGAACCGGCCGTCCGGGCCATCGAGATCGTGAGGGCGTCGACGTCGGTGAAGCCCAGCACGGCGCCCGAGAGGACGACCCCGACGTCGCCCCACACGCGATCGACGATGTGGACGGCGAAGAGGACCGTCTGGAACACGAGGGTCATCTGCAGCGCCGCCTTGACCTGGAGGGGGTTCTCCGCCGGTCCGATCTCGGGGCCCCCTTCGCGCTGGCGCCAGAGTCCGCCGAGGCTGCCGACCAGACCCACGAGAAACGGCGGCACGAGCAGGGGGGCGAGGAGCGGCAGCAGAGAGGCGTTGAGGGCCGCGACGGCCACGAGCACGCGGACGAACACAGTCGTGTTGGCGGCCAGCACGCCCGCGGCCAGGGCCGGTCCGAGCGCCGGCTGGGTCCGGCTGGCGCCCGCGAACGTGAACGTCACGTTGGTGGACGACACGAGGCCGCCGGCCAGGCCGGTGACGGCGTAGCCGGCGCGGGCGCCGAAGGCGCGCCGCGCGAGGTACCCGACGAAGCTGAGGCCGGAGAAAAAGAGGACCCACATCCACAGGTCCCGGGGCCGGACGCCCCCGAGCGGGCCGTACGGGCCCTCGGGCAGCAGCGGGAGGATCACGACCGCCATGACGGCGAACCGGAACCCGGCGCGCAGGCTCGCATCGTCGAGCCGCTGGACCAGGGCGTGCAGGCGGGATTTTTCGACGAGGAGGAAAGCCGTGGCCGCCACGATCGCGCTTGCCGCGGCGAGGCGCCCCGAGCCGGCGAGGGTGCCCGCCGCGATCACGACGAGCGCCGCCACCTCGGTGGTGCCGTCCACCTGCTTGCGGCTGGCGGCGACGTAGGCGGCGACCACCAGCGCGGCTGCGCCGGCCACGAGGGCCGTCGCCAGGGCGACCGCGCCCGCGCGCCACAGCCAGCCGGCGACGCCGCTCATCAGGCCGAGCAGCGTGAAGGTGCGCACGCCGGCGAAGCGCGCCGCCGGCCCGCTCGCGTGGCCCGACCACTCGCGTTCGACGCCGACCGCCGCCCCGCCGAGCGCCGCGACGATCAGGCCGGCAATGTCCTGGAATTCCGGCGTCATCAGCCGACCCCGCCCCCGTCACGCGGCGCCGTCCAGCACCTGCCGGACCTTGCGCGCGAGCGACTCGGGCGTGAAGGGCTTGGCGAGAAACGCCGTCTTCGGGCTCACCACGCCGGGGAGCGCGGCGGGGTCGATGTAGCCGGAGATGAACAGCACGCGCATCGATGGCCGCGAGGGGACCAGGTGCTGGGCGAGGACCGGCCCGTTCATTTCACCCAGGTGCACATCGGTGAGCAGCAAGTCGATGGGGCCGGCGTGCGAGGCGGCCAGCGCCATGGCCCGCTCGCCGTCCTCGGCTTCCAGGATGCGGTAGCCGAGCGGCGCGAGCACGCGGCGGATGAGCGCGCGCACCGGGGCCTGGTCCTCGACAAGGAGGATCGTCTCGGTGCCGCCGGGCAGCGAGGGTGCACCGGGGGCGGTCGGAGCTGGCGGAAACTGGGGGCTGCCGGGCGTCATAGCGGGCCGGTCGGCCGCGGGCCTCGCGCCGCCTAGTCTACCCGGGCGGCGGCCACCCCGCCAAGGGCGGCGTGGAGGCGACGGTCGGCCGGCCCGACGGGGCCGAGACAAGCACGGCGGCGCGGTCCCCCGAGGGGACCGGCGCCGCCGTTCCGACTCGCCGCGGCCGCCGCCGGGCTCAGACGCCGACGAGCTGCCGGCTCAGGACCTCGGCCGGCAGGTCGCGGCGCTTGGGGCCGATGTAGACCTGCCGCGGCCGCGAGATCTTCTGCTCCGGGTCGTTGAGGAGCTCCTGCCACTGCGCCAGCCAGCCCGTCGTCCGGGGGATGGCGAACATGACCGTGAACATGTCGGTCGGGATCTTGAGCGCCTTGTAGATGAGCCCGGAGTAGAAGTCGACGTTCGGATAGAGCTTCCGCGACACGAAGTACTCGTCGTCGAGGGCGATGCGCTCGCACTCGAGGGCGATGTCGATGAGCGGATCCTTGCCGGTGACCTCGAAGACCTTGTAGGCCATCTGCTTGAGGATCTTGGCGCGCGGGTCGTAGGACTTGTAGATGCGGTGGCCGAAGCCCATCAGGCGGCCCTTGCCGGCCTTGACCTCCTTCATGAACTCGGGCACCCGCTCCTTGCTGCCGATTTCGGTGAGCATGCGGAGGACCTGCTCGTTGGCGCCGCCGTGGAGCGGGCCGTAGAGCGCCGCGGCCGCGCCGGCCAGGGCCGAGTACGGGTCGGCGTGGGAGCTCCCGATGCACCGCATGGTGTTGGCGCTGCAGTTCTGCTCGTGGTCGGCGTGCAGGATGAACAGGATGTCGAGCGCGCGCTCGAGCACCGGGTTCACTTTGTACTTCGGCTCCGCCATCTTGAACATCATGTTCAAGAAGTTGCCGCTGTAGCTCAGCTCGTTGTCGGGCTGCACGTAGGGCCAGCCCATGCTGTGCCGGTAGGCGTAGGCGGCGATGGTGGGCACCTTGGCGATGAGCCGCTTGATCTGCAGCAGCCGCACCTGCGGGTCGTGGATCTGCTTGGCGTCCGGGTAGAAGGTCGACAGCGCCCCGACGGTGCTGAGGAACATGCCCATGGGATGGGCGTCGTGCTGGAACCCATCCATGAACTTCTTGATGTTCTCGTGCACCATCGTGTGGTAGGTGATCTCCTGCGTCCACTCGCGCAACTGCGCCTCGGTCGGCAGCTCCCCGAAGAGAATCAGGTAGGCGACCTCGAGGAAGCGGCAGTGCTCGGCGAGCTGCTCGATCGGGTACCCGCGGTACAGCAAGATGCCGCGGTCGCCGTCGATGAACGTGATGGCGCTGCGGCAGCTCGCCGTGTTCATGAAGGCCGGGTCGTAGGACATCAGCCCGAAGTCGTCGTCCGACACCTTGATCTTGCGCAGTTCCGGCGCGGCGATCGTGCCGTCCTTGATGGGGATCTCGTACTGCTTCCCGGTGCGGTTGTCCGTGATGGTCAGCGTGTCCTTGCCCATGGGTGCCTCCTGAACGCGACTCCGAACGCCTCCGCTACCCCGCGCCCGCCGCCGGCACGGCCGCCCCCGGCCTCCGCCGGGGGACCTCACCCGAGGGCAGGCGCATATCGATGGCCACGGCCGTGATGGCCGTCAGGTTGACGATGTCGCTCACCGTCGTGCCGTGGGCGAGCACGTTGACGGGGTGCCGCATGCCCATCAGGATCGGCCCCACCGCCTCGGCGCGCCCCAGCCGCTGCACCAGCTTGTAGCCGATGTTGCCCGACGTGAGGTCGGGGAAGATCAGGACGTTCGCGTCGCCCTTGATGCGCGAGTGCGGGTAGTTCACCCGCACGATCTCCTCGACGACCGCCGTGTCCAGGTGCATCTCCCCGTCGATCACGATGTCCGGCCGCAGCCGGGTCACGATCTCGACGGCGCGGGCGACGCGCGCCGAGATCGGGTGGCGCACCGACCCGAACGTCGAGAAGGCCAGCATCGCCACCCGCGGCTCGATGTCGAAGAACCGCGCGGTGTCGGCCGCCAGGATGGCGATTTCGGCCAGCTCCTCGGAGGTGGGCTCGATGTTGACCATCGTGTCGGCGCAGAGAAACACCTTGTCCTTGAGGACCAGCATGTGGAGCGCCGACACCCGGGAGACACCGTCGCGCAGGCCCACGATCTGGATCGCCGGGCGGATCGTCTCGGGATACGGCCGGTACATCCCGCCGACGAAGCCGTCCGCGTCGCCGAGGTGCACCATCATGAGGGCGAAGTGCGTCGGGTCGTGCATGAGCTCCCGCGCGACCGCGGGCGTCACGCCCTTGCGCTGGCGCATCCGGTAGAACTCCTCGATGTACGCCCCGAGCCGCGGCGAGTCCGCCGGCCAGACCACCTCCACCTGCCGCGCGTCGACGCCGAACTCGGCGAGCCGCGCCGCCACGACGTCGGGCCGGCCCACGAGCACCGGACGCGCCAGCCGCTGCTCGAGGATCTGGCGCGCGGCGCGCACGACGGTTTCGTCCTCGCCCTCCGGCATGACGATCCGATACGACGGGCGCGTCTGGGCCTTGTGGAACACCAAATGCATGACTTCCCGCGACGGCCCCAGGATGCGCTCGAGCGACTCGCGGTAGCGGTCCAGGTCGGCGATCGGCCGGCGCGCCACCCCGCTCCGCATGGCCGCCTCCGCGACGGCCGGCGCCTCCCAGAGGAGCACCCGCGGGTCGAAGGGCTTCGGGATGAGGTACTCCCGCCCGAACCGGAGCGACTTCACCCCATAGGCCTTCAGCACCGACTCCGGGACGTCTTCCTTGGCCAGCGCCGCCAGCGCCCGGGCCGCCGCCACCTTCATCTCGTCGTTGATCGCCCGCGCCCGCACGTCCAGCGCGCCCCGGAAGATGAACGGAAAGCCCAGAACGTTGTTCACCTGGTTGGGATAATCGGACCGCCCCGTCGCCATGATGACGTCCGGGCGGGTGGCGACCGCCACCTCGTAGGGAATCTCGGGGTCCGGATTCGCCATCGCGAACACGATCGGGTCGGCCGCCATCGTCTTGAGCATCTCGGGCGTGACCAGGTCCTTCACCGAGACGCCCACGAAGACGTCCGCCCCCCGCATCGCCTCGGCCAGCGTCCGCAGGGGCGTGTCCTGGGCGAAGCGTTCCTTGTACGGGTTCATCTTCTCCTTGCGGCCCGCGTAGACGACCCCGACCGTGTCCACCAGCAGGATGTTCTCTTTCCGGACCCCCAGCCGCACGTACATCTCGGCGCAGGCGATCCCCGCTGCCCCGGCGCCGCAGAAGACGACCCGCACGTCCTCGATGCGCTTGCGCGTCAGCTCCAGCGCGTTGAGCAGCGCCGCGCCCGAGATGATCGCCGTCCCGTGCTGGTCGTCGTGGAAGACCGGAATGTTCATGATCGCCTTGAGCCGCTCCTCGATGTAGAAGCACTCAGGCGCCTTGATGTCCTCGAGGTTGATCCCGCCGAAGGTCGGCTCGAGCGCTTTGACGATGCGCACGACTTCGTCCGGATCTTTCGTGTCGATCTCGATGTCGAACACGTCGACGTCGGCGAAGCGCTTGAAGAGCACCCCCTTGCCTTCCATGACCGGCTTGCCCGCCAGCGCGCCGATGTCGCCCAGACCGAGCACCGCCGTCCCGTTCGACACGACCGCCACGAGGTTGCCCTTGCCCGTGAAGCGGTAGGCCGCATCGGGGTCGTCGTGGATGGCCAGGCAGGGCCGCGCGACCCCGGGCGTGTAGGCCAGCGAGAGGTCCCGCTGGGTCAAGCAGGGTTTCGAGGTCACGACCTCGAGCTTGCCCGGACGGGGTTTCTCGTGGTACTCGAAAATATCCTCGTCACGCAGAATCATGGCTCACAGGTCTCCCGCGCCGGGCGGTGGGACACACGACCCCTCTCCCGCTGGTGGCAAGGCTGATGCCACGGGCCCGGACTCGACACGGCGCCCGGGGATCGACGGGTAACCGGGCACCACCACGGATCTTATCGCCCGCAGCGGCTGGGGGCACGCGGCGCACCCGCCCGGCGCCCGCCGGCGCTGCCGAAACTCCGACAGGCGCCCGTGCGCCCCGGCCGCTGCGTCAGCCGCGCCGCTGCGAGCGGCACGGCG
>CAYZKQ010000143.1:0-8600 GCA_964478975.1 uncultured Vicinamibacterales bacterium
GACGGGGTTGCTGCGGTGGTCCGGCCCGCGCGGAGCGTGTCACCGGCCGGTCGCGCGCCGGACCGTGTCGACGATGTGCCGGGCCGAGAGGCCGTAGCGGTCGAGCAGCTCGGCGGGCCTGCCGCTGCGCGGGACCCCGCGCACGGCCAGGCGATGGAGCGCGAAGCGCTCGGCGGCGACCGCCTCGGCCACGGCGTCGCCGAGCCCTCCCGCCGCGTAATGGTCCTCGACGGTCACGATGACGCCGCCCGCCTCGCGTCCGGCCGCCACGAGCGCGGCCCGGTCGATGGGCTGGATGGAGTACGCGTCGATGACGCGGACCGCCACGCCTTCGCGCGCGAGGGCCTCGTAGGCTTTGAGCGCCTCGAAGACCGTGATGCCCGCCGCCACGACGGTCGCGACGTCGCGCGCGCTCGCGCGCAGCACCTTCGACCCGCCGATGGGAAACCGCTCCGCCGCCTCGTAGATGACCGGCGTCTTCGGCCGCGTGGTCCGGATGTAGGCCGGCCCCGGGCGGGCGGCGACCTCGGCGACCAGGCGCGCGGTGCTCACGGCGTCGCAAGGGTAGACCACCGTGCAGGTGGGCACGGCGCGCATCAGGGCGAGGTCCTCCAATCCCATCTGGGACGGGCCGTCTTCGCCGATCGACACGCCGGCGTGCGACCCGGCCAGCTTGACGTCGAGGTTGGAGATCCCCGCCATCCGCACGAAGTCGGCGGCGCGCGTCAGGAAGCACGCGAACGTGGAAGGAAAGGCGATGGCGCCGCGGCTCGCCAGGCCCATGGCGGCGCCCACCATGACCTGCTCGGCGATGAAGGACTGGTAGAAGCGGTCGGGGAACCGCTGTTCGAATTTCTCGCTGAAGGTGGAGTTCTTGACGTCCCCGTCGAGGGCGACGACCCGCGGGTCCACGGCGGCGAGGGCCACGAGGGCCTCGCCCCACGCTTCCCGCGTGGCCACCTGGTCGCCGATGCGGTAGGGTGGCGCCGGCAGACGTGTGTAGTCCGCCGGGGCGAGCACCGGCCGCGGGCGCGCCGGCGGGCGCGGGATGGGCGGGCGCGGGCCTTCGTCGGGCAGCAGTTGCGCCTCGAGCTCGGCGATGGCCGCCTCGCTCTCGGGTCCCGGCTTGAGGGGCCGGCCGTGCCACCCCTCCCGTCCTTCGAGGGCGGCGACGCCCTTGCCCTTGACGGTCCGCGCCAGAATCATGGTGGGCCGGCCGCGCGTCGCGCGGGCCTCAGCGTAGGCGGCGAGCAGGGCGTCGAGGTCGTGGCCGTCGACGGCGACGGTGTGCCAGCCGAAGGCGCGCCAGCGGCGCGCGAACGCCTCGAGGTCGTGGCCCCACTGGGTGCGGCCGCTCTGTCCCAGGCCGTTGACGTCGGTGATCGCGCAGAGCGTATCCAGCGCGTAGTGCACGGCGGCCTGCGCCGCCTCCCAGACGGCGCCCTCGGCGGTTTCGCCGTCGCCCATCAGGACGTAGGTGCGGGCCTCGGAGCCGATCCGCCGCGCGTAGAGCGCCATGCCGACGGCGGCCGCCAGGCCCTGCCCGAGCGACCCCGTGGCCACGTCGACGAACGGCAGCCGCGGCGTCGGGTGGCCCTCGAGGTCGGAATCGACCCGGCGCAGCGTCAGCAGCGCCGCGCGGTCGAGGGCGCCGGCTTCCGCCCAGGCGGCGTACAGGAGCGGTGCGGCGTGGCCCTTCGAGAGCACGAACCGGTCGGCGTCGGGATGCTTCGGGTCGCCGGGGTCGAACCGCATCTCGCCGAAGAACAGCGTCGCGAGGATCTCGGCCGCCGACAGGCAGCTCGTCGGATGGCCGCTGCCTGCGGCGGTCGTGGCCCGGATGGATTCGATGCGGAGGCGGGTGGCGATGTTGTGAAGCGTCGTCTTGACGCTGGTCGTGGGCACGGCCAAACGCGTTCCTCGATCCGGCGGCGCCTCGACGCGCCTCGTCCCCCCCGGGGCGGCGACGTGCGCGTCCGGCCTGCCGATGGCGCCAGTCTACCACGGTGCGCGCGCGCCATCGGGGCGGCCGCACGCGGTTCAGTATAATGGGCGGGTCGCGCGCGCCGGAGGGCCGCAGGCTCGGGGCCGACCGCCGCCGGGCCGGCGCCGGCGCGTGCGGGCGAGGACGACGTCGAGCGATGACCGAGCGCGAGCGAGAGACGGCCGAGGCGATCGCGCGCGAGGTCGCGGAGGCGCCCGACTCTCCATCGGCGATGGTCCGCGCGGTCGCGGGCCTCAAGGCGTATCACCCCCGCTATACCTGGGTCGGCATCTACCTCCTCGACGGCGACGAGCTCGTGCTCGGGCCGTTTCTAGGCCGGCCGACGCCCCACACGCGGATCCCGCTCGACCGGGGATTGTGCGGGGCCGCGGCGCGCGAGCAGCGGACGATCGTGGTCGACGAGGTGAGCGCCGACCCGCGCTACCTGGCGTGCAGCCTCGAGACGCGCTCGGAGATCGTCGTGCCCATCCTGGCCGGTCGACGGGTCCTGGGCGAGATCGACATCGACAGCGACGAACCGGCGGCCTTTGGGCCGGGGGATCGGGCGCTCGTCGAGCGGGTGGCCGCCGCCCTCGCGGCCCGCCTGGCGTCCCAGTGAGCGGCGCGCGCTTCGCCGCGGGCGCGGCCCTCGGGGCGACCGCCGCCGGGGTCGAGGCGAGGCGCCGCCGAAGCTGAGGCGCAACCGGGGATCGCATGCGCGACGACCTCACGGAAGCCCTCCTCGCACGCGAGGAAGTGGCTCGCTACCTGCGCCGCCCGCGGGCCGGCGACGACGTCGAGGCGCGGATTCGGGGCTACCTCGACGAACTGCAGACGACGCAGCGTTACACCTTCTACCGCGCCCTCAAGCACCCCCTCTACCCGATCCTGCGCAAGATCGAGCGGCGCGACGAACACATCGACCGCGTGCGCCACGCGACCGCGCGCGGCCGCGTCGTTTACGTCTCGAACCACAAGAGTCACACCGACTACCTGGTGGAACCGCTCGTCCTGGACGACCACGGCGTGCGCCCGCCGGTCATCGCGGCGGGGATCAACCTGTTCGGCGGGCCGCTGGGGCTGATCCACCGGCACGTGACCGGGGCCATTCCGATCCGGCGCCACACGAAGGACCCGGCCTACCTGGCCACGCTCAAGGCGTACATCGCGGAGCTGCTGCGGCGGCGCGACCTGTTGTTCTTCTTCGAGGGCGGCCGGAGTTACAGCGGCAAGCTGGAAGCGCCGAAAACGGGCCTGCTGCACGCCGTGCTGCTCGCCCGCGACGTCGCGCCCCGGCCCGTGGTCGTGCCGACGGCGATCGCCTACGACCTCGTGCTCGAGGACTACATCCTCGCCCACCATACTGGGACGCGGCGCCCCCGGCGGTTTTCGCGCGAGGTCGCCGAGATGGTCCGCTATGCGGTGGGCTACCGGTCGCGGGCGTTCGTGACCTTCGGGGATCCGATCGCCCTCGATCCGTACGACCCCGATTCGCGCCCCGACGTGCTCGCCCTCGCCCGCGAGATCCGGGCGCACATCGGGAAGCTCTACAAGGTCCTGCCCACGGCGCTCGTGGCCTCGGCCATGCGGCCGTCGGCCACCCGCGCCGAGCTCGAGGAGCGGGTCGACGGGCTCCTCGCCGCCCTCCGGGCCGCGGGCGCCAACCTCGGGGTCACGAGCGCCCGCCAGGCGGTCGACGATGGCACCGAGGCGCTCGTGCGGCGCCAGGTGCTCGTGGTCGAGCGCGGTCGCGGCTTCCGGGTGCGCGACCGCCTCGTGCTGCGGTACTACGCCCGCACGATCGAACACCTGCTGGCCGGCCCGAGCCGGCCCGCCTCGGACGCCCGGACCTGGACACACTGAGCATGCTGGATGCTGCCTCGAAGGCCTTCTTTCACACCCTCGCTCGGAGCCGCTCGCTGAAACACCTGGCGTCGCGCTACGGCTTGCGCCCCTCGGGAGGCTTCGCCCGGCGCTTCATCGCGGGGGAGACCCTGGAGGAGGCGCTGGCCGTCGTGCGCGCGCTGCGGGCGGAGGGCCTGCTCGTCACCCTCGACCACCTCGGCGAGAGCGTCACGACGGCCGAGGAGGCCGACCAGGCCACGCGCGCCTACCTGGCGATCGTCGACCGCCTCGTCGAGGCGGGCGCCGAGCGGAACCTCTCGCTGAAGTTGACGCAGCTCGGGCTCGACCTCGGCCGGCTGACGTGCATCGACAACTTGCGCCGCATCCTGGGCGCCGCGCAGCCGCACGACGTCTTCGTGCGCATCGACATGGAGAGCTCGCCGTACGTCGAGGCGACGCTCGACATCTTCGAGACGGTGTGGCAGGTCGGCTATCGGAATACGGGCGTGGTGCTCCAGTCGATGCTCCGGCGCAGCGCGCAGGACGTCGTGCGCGTCAACCGCCTCGGCGCCCGCGTCCGCCTCGTCAAGGGCGCGTACAACGAGCCGCGGTCGGTCGCCTACCACCGCAAGGCCGACGTCGACGCTGCGTTCGTCCGCCTGATGCAGACGCTGCTCACCGAGGGCGTCTACCCGGCGATCGCGACGCACGACCCGAAGATGATCGCCGCGACGAAGGCCTTCGCGGCCGAGCGGCACATCGGGCAGGACCGTTTCGAGTTCCAGATGCTCTACGGAATCCGCCGGGACCTGCAGGCATCGCTCCGCGCCGAGGGGTACCGGGTGCGGATCTACGTGCCGTTCGGGCGCGAGTGGTTTCCCTACTTCATGCGCCGGCTGGGCGAGCGGCCCGCGAACGTGGGGTTCGTGCTGCGCGGCATCCTGCGGGAGCGCTGAGGCGGACCGCTCCGTCGCGGCCGGCGACGACCGACCCGTGCGGCTGGCGCCCTGAAAGGGGCGCCCGACGTACCAAGAAGCCCGCCGAACGCGCCGTCAACAGAACCGGCGCGCCAGCTCGGCGAGCGCGTCCCGGCACGCCAGCACGCTGGCCAGCTCGACATACTCGTCGGCCCCGTGCAGGCCGGCCCCGCCCGGGCCGAACAGCACCGAGGGGATCCCCGCCCCGCCCAGGATGGCGGCGTCGGTCCAGAAGCTCGTGCCGGTGACCGCCGCACCGCGGCCCTGCGCCTGCAGCACCGCCACGAGGGTCCGCGCGAGTTCATGGTCGGCGGCGAGCGCGTAGGGCGGCCGGCTGAAGACCACCCGCGCCGTCGCCTCGAACTCCGGGTCTTCCGCCCGCAACTCGTCGAGCACGCCCGCGATTTCGGCGAGGGCCAGGTCCGCCGTCTCGCCCGCGACCGTCCGGCGTTCGACCTGGAGGCGGCACGCATCCGGGTAGCTCGACCACTCGCGCCCGCCCGCGATCGTCGAGGCGTGGAGCGACGGGGTGCCGACGAGCGGGTCCGGCGGCCGCGCCTGCAGCGCGCGGTCGAGGCGCTCGAGCCGCCCGAGCACCCGGCCCATCCGGAAGATGGCGTCGCGCCCCTCCCGGGGTCGACTCCCGTGGGCGGCTCGGCCCCGCGTGTCGACTTCGATCCAGACGAAGCCTTTGTGCGCCACCGCGACCTGCAGGTCCGTGGGTTCCGTCACGACGGCGGCGTCGGCCGTCCACCGCGTCACGAGCGCTTCCGCACCCCGGCTGGCGTACTCCTCGTCCGCGACCGCTGCCACCACGAGGCGGCCGCGGGCGAGCGCCCCGGCGAGCTGGCGCGCGGCGTCCACCATGGCCGCGATCCCCCCTTTCATGTCCTGGGCCCCGCGGCCGTAGAGCCGGCCGTCGCGTTCGACCGGGTCGAACGGGCGGGCCAGGCCCTCGACGCCGACCGTATCGAGGTGCCCGCAGAACATGAGCGTGCGGCCCGGCGCACGCCCATCGAGGATGCCCACCACGTTCGGCCGGCCGGGCTCCACCACCTGCAGCTCCACGTCGAGCCCGATGCGGCGGAGCTCGTCGGCCACCCGCGCGGCGGCGGCGCCTTCGCCGGCGGCCCCCGGTACGAGCGACGGGTTGACGGAATCGATCGCGACGAGGTCGCGGAGGAAGGCGAGGACCGGATCCATGGCCAGAGGAGTCTACTCCAGACGCCGCGCGGCGGATCCGCGCAAGCGTTCCACCGGCTCCGGTGGCGGGGGCGCGCGCCTCTCCCGATTGGCGCGCCGCCTTCGGCGCGTTACGATCGGCGCATGGCCGACCTCGCCCTCGCGCGCGCGATCGCGCGGCGTGTCCGCGACGCCGGCGGGCGCGCCCTCATCGTCGGAGGATGGGTCCGCGACCGCCTGCTCGGGCTGGACTCGAAGGACCTCGATCTCGAGGTCTACGGTCTCGACGCCGGTCCGCTGCGGGAATTGCTCTCAACCTTCGGGCGCGTCGACACGGTCGGGGAGAGCTTCACGGTCTACAAGGTAGGCGACCTGGACGTCGCGTTGCCCCGGCGCGAGTCGCAAGTCGGGCGGGGCCACCGCGGGTTCGCGGTGACGGGCGACCCCCACCTGCCGGTCGAGGAGGCCGCCCGCCGGCGCGACTTCACGATCAACGCCATCGGGTGGGACCCGCTCGACGACGTGTACGTCGACCCGTACGGCGGGCGCGCGGATCTGGAGCGGCGGGTGCTCCGCGCCGTCGACCCGGCGACCTTCGCCGACGACAGTCTCCGGGTGCTGCGCGCCGTGCAGTTCGCGGCGCGCTTCGAGCTCGCGATGGACGAAGCGACGAAGGCGCTCTGCCGCGCGGTCGCGCTGGACGACCTGCCGGCCGAGCGCATCTGGGGCGAGGTCGAAAAGCTGCTGCTCCGCGCGCGGCGGCCGTCGGTCGGGCTGGCCCTCGCCCTCGAGCTGGGCGTCGTGGCCAAGCTCTTCCCCGAGCTCGCCGCGCTGGTGGGCTGCCCGCAGGAGCCGGAGTGGCACCCCGAGGGCGACGTCTGGACGCACACGCTACTGGTGGCGGACGAGGCGCGCCGGCTCCTGGACGAGGCGCCGCTCGGCCGGGCGCGCGAGCTCACGATCATGCTGGGGGCCCTCTGCCACGACCTCGGCAAGCCGGCCACGACGGCCGTCATCGACGGGCGCATCCGGTCGTTCGAACACGAGGACGCCGGCCTCGCCCCGGCCACGGCGCTGCTCGACCGCCTGAACGTGCACACCGTCGACGGCTTCGACGTGCGGCGCGAGGTGCTCGGGTTGGTGGCGCACCATCTGAAGCCGATCATGTTCTATCGGTCTCCGACGGGAGTGACCGACGGCGCGTTCCGGCGGCTCGCGCGCAAGGTGAACCTCGAGCTGCTGGCGCGCTTCGCCCTGGCCGACTGCCTCGGGCGCGGGGGCCGGTTCGACTGCTCGGCGATCGACTGGTTCCTCGAGCGGGCCCGCGCCCTCGGTGTGGACCAGGCGGCGCCGCCGCCGCTCGTCCGGGGCCGCGACCTGCTCGCCCTCGGCCTCGAGCCGGGCCCGCGCGTCGGCGAGCTGCTGCGCCAGCTCTACGAACGCCAGCTCGACGGCGAGTTCACCACGGCGGAGGAGGGGGTCGCTCTCGCGCGCCGGCTCCTGGACGACGCGCGTGCCCGCGACGCGTGAGCCGCGGCGGCGCCCGGGCGCCGCGCGCACCACGGCTCACCCTGCGAGCTTGACCAGCGTCTCGAGGGCGATGTTGCCGCCGCTCAGGACCGCGGCGACCGCGCCGTTCCGCGCCGCCGCGCGGCCGGCCTCCAGGACCGCCGCGACGGTCGCAGCCCCGCTCGGCTCGACGACGAGCTTGGCGTGCCGGAACAGCCACACGACGGCCTGGGCGATCGCCTGGTCGTCGACCGTCACGACCTCGTCGACGAACGCCTGCACGTGGGCGAAGGTCAGGTCGCCCGGGCGCACGGGGAGCAGGCCGTCGGCGATGCTGCTGGTCCGCTCGAGGGTGACGGGATGCCCCGCTTCGAGCGACGCTTTCATCTTGGCCGCTCCGGCGGGTTCCACGCCGATGACGCGCACCTGCGGCTTGAGGCGCTTGACCGCCGCGGCCACGCCCGAAATCAAGCCGCCGCCGCCGATCGGCACGTAGACCGCGCCGAGCTCCGCGCACTGCTGCACGATCTCCAGCCCCACGGTGCCCTGGCCAGCGATGATCCATGGGTGGTCGAACGGGGGCACCATCACGAGGCCGCGGGCGCGGACCTCCAGCTCCGCGCGCGCCCGGCGCTCGGCCGACGTCGTCCCCTCGAAGATGACCTCGGCCCCGAACGCGCGCACGCCGTCAACCTTCACCACCGGCGCCGTCGTGGGCATCACGACGACGGCGTGCACGCCGACGAGCTTGGCGGCGAGAGCGAGCGCCTGGCCGTGGTTGCCCGACGAGTAGGTGACGACCCCGCGCCGCCGCTCGTCGGCGTCGAGCTGGAGGAGCATGTTGCAGGCGCCCCGGATCTTGAACGCCCCGGCCGGCTGCAGGTTCTCGCACTTCAGTTGGAGCGGCAGACCGGCGGCCAGCGAGACGTCGTGCAGCGGCGTCACGCGCGCGATCGGGCGGATCCGATGGGCCGCGTCGCGGATGGCGTCGAGGGACACGAGCTCGGGCATACGGCGCCCTTCAGTATACTGGTCGCCGTGCCATCCGGTCGCCTCGCCCGCGGGCGCCGGCGGCGCCGGGGCGTCCGCGGGCCGGCGTGCGC
>CAYZKQ010000144.1:0-8536 GCA_964478975.1 uncultured Vicinamibacterales bacterium
AGCGCCCGCGCACGGTGGCCCACAAGAACAGCGCGGGATTCCCCGTCGCCGCGTAACAGGCCTCAATGGACGGTGTACGGTTCGCTCAGGGTGAAGGGCGCGATCTCGACGTCGAAGGTCTCGCCGCGCGCATTGACCATCCGGTACTTGCCGCGCATCATGCCGAACGGCGTCGCGAGCGGGCAGCCCGACGTGTATTCGAACGACGCGCCGGGTTCCAGGACCGGTTGTTCGCCCACGACGCCCGGCCCCGACACCTCCATGACCTGTCCATCGCCATCCGTGATCGTCCAGTGACGCGTCAGCAGCTTTACGGTGTCGGCGCTCTCGTTCGTGATCTCGATCGTGTACAGGAAGAACCAGTGCCGCCGGGCGGGGTCGGATCGATCCGGCGCGTAGCGCGACACGACGCGCACACGAATGCCGTGCGTGACGGCCTCGGAGGTGAACATGCAGGGATTCATAACACACCCGGCGTCGAGACCGCCAGGCTCGGGCGCCCGGCAGGCGGCCTCGCGAGGGCGAGCGGTCCGGCGACGGGCCGCATCGAGGTCGGCGTCCGGCGGGTTCCCAGCCGGCGCCGGGCGCCGGCCGCGATCGCGGGTGCGGCCGTGGTTGAGCGGGACCGGGGAGGCGCGGGGCGGTATGCGATAATGCCGGTCGTTGCCGTCCAGCGCCCGCGAGCTGCGTATGTCGAGCATCGCGCCGGCCCGGCTCAAGCCGGGCGTGACCCTCGATCGGCTGCCGGGCCCGCCGGCCGAAAGCGGTCCCGGGTCCGCCGGCCGCGACCGGCCGCACCTCGTGCGCGGCCGCGCGCTGATTTTCTGGGACCCGGCGAGCGTCGTGGACGGGCGGCCGACGCGCAAGCTGGACGCGATTGACACCGACCAGATCACCCCGGCGGCCGACTGCGTGTCGGAGAGCCTCGACCGCCTGGACGAGCGGTGGAAAGCCGGGGCGTTCCGGTTCCTCATGCCGGACTTCCGCGCGCGCGTTCACCGGGGCGAGACCTTCCTGATCGCCGGCGATCGCTTCGCGATCGGGTCGTCGCGCGAGATGAGTCCCGCGGGCCTGAAGGGCGTCGCCGCGGAGGTCGGCCGCGAGCTCGTGGTCGTGTGCGGGCGCCAGATGGGGGACATCTTCCGCCGTAACGCCCTCAACCTGGGCCTGCACGTGGTCGAGAGCCCCGAGGCGGTGGCCGACGCCGACGATGGCGACGAGTTCAGCTTCGATCCCGCGACGCGCCGGCTCGTCAACGAGACGAAGGGCAGGAGCTACGAGCCGCTGCCCCTGACGCCGGAAGAGGACGAGATCCGGCGCTCGGGCGGCATCGTGGCGGTCGGGCGGCGCGAGTTCCGCCGCTCGGTGGAGACGGTTCCGGTCGTCGACTGGCCCGACCCGGCGGCGGCCCGCCGGATGACGACGACGGAGCAGATCGTGTGGGCGCACCGGGTCGACAAGCACCTGCGGCCGGAGGCGCTCGTCCCGGGGACGACCGTGCGGGTCTACGCGGACCTGCTCCCCGCCTCCGATGGGACGGCGCCGTTCGCCATCCACACGTTCAACCAGATTACGGGCGGCGACACCATCTTTCCGCGACAGGCGGCGATCGCCAACGACCACTTCGTCTTCACCGGAACGGAGGCCGACGCGCGGCAGACGGCCATCGGGCGCGAGTTCGCGGAGCGGCACGGCCTTGCGCCGCCGTACTACGCGACACCCGGGGACGGCATCTTCCACTTCTACTTTCCGGAGCAGGGTCTCGTCTTTCCCGGACAGTTCATCCCCGGCGCCGACTCCCACAGCCGGGCTTACGGTGCGTACGGCGCGGTGGGCATCGGGGTCGGCTCGACGACGCTCGGCTTCGGGTGGGCCACCGGCTACATCTATTTCACCCTCGCCCCGGCCCGCCGCGTCGTCTTCACCGGCCGGCTCCAGCCCTGGGTGAGCGGCAAGGACATCGTCCTCCACTTGCTGCGGCGGTGGGGGGCGAAGCAGGCGCAGGGCATGTCGGTGGAGCTGGTGGATCGGGACCGCCAGCTCCCGATGGTCTACCGGAACACCATCGCGAACATGATGGCGGAAGCGGAAGCGCAGAACGGGATCTTCGCGGAGGACGAGATCACCGAGGCGTGGTACCGCGCGAAGGGCTTGACCGCGAAGCCGTATCCCAAGGTGGCCGCGGGGCCCGACGCCGTCTACCTGATCGACGAGGTGGTGGTTCTGGACGAGGTGGTCCCGCTCATCGCGAAGCCGTTCAGTCCCGGCAACGCCTATCCCGCTGAGGACGTGGCGCGCGAGCGCCTGGGGTTCGACAAAGCGTTCATCGGCTCGTGCACCAACGGCAGCTACGACGACCTGCTCGCCGCGGCGCTCGTGCTGAAGGGCGCGCGGGCGCTCGGGATCACGCGCGTCGCGCGCCCGCTCGTGGTGTTTCCCGGGTCGGGCGGCGTCGCGCGGCGCATCGAGCAGCCGGACCCGCGCCTCGACGGAGAGCCGGTGGCCGAGGTGATCCGGGCGGCGGGCGGCGAGATCCGGGCGTCGTGGTGCGGCCCCTGCTTCGGCCAGGGCCCGGACGCTCTCCGGCCGGGCGAGCGCGCCATCACCTCGTTCAACCGGAACTGGCACAACCGGATGGGGCGCGGCGGCGAAGGCTATCTGGCCAGTCCGGTCGTCGTGGCCGCGTCCGCGCTCGCCGGCTACATGGCGCCCCCGAGCGAGCTCGGGCTGGCGTGGGACCCGGAGCGGTTCGGGCTCTGACGGCGCGCCGGCGCCCGCGCACCGCCGCGGCCCCTCGCGGCGCCCAGGCCGTCGAGCCCTTCAGTACTTCGGCTGCGTCGGGTCGACGCGATCGATCCAGTCCAGGATCCCCCCCTTGAGGTTCCAGGCGTCGAAGCCCGCGCCGCGCAGGAGCGAGACGGCCCGCGCGCTGCGCTGCCCCGAGCGGCAGTGCACGACGATGCGGCGCGTGCTGTCCAGCTCGGCGACGCGGCGGGGCAGCTCGGCGAGGGGGATCAGGACGGCGCCGGGGATGCGGCAGATCCGGGCTTCGTGCGGCTCGCGCACGTCGACGAGGATCGGCGGGGTCGGGCCGTCGAGCAGCGCCTTGAGCTCGAGCGCGGTGATTTCCGGCTCGCGCGCCGCCGCGGCGTGGCTCGGGCCGACTCCGCAGAACGCCTCGTAGTCGACGAGCGCCCGGACCGTCGGGTGGTCGCCGCAGACCGGGCACGCCGGGTCGCGCTGGAGCTTGAACTCGCGGAACCGCATCGCGAGGGCGTCGAAGACGAGCAGGCGTCCGACGAGCGGCGAGCCGACGCCGAGGATGAGCTTGATCGCTTCGGTCGCCTGGATCGTCCCGACGGTGCCCGGGAGCACCCCGAGCACGCCGCCCTCGGCGCAGCTCGGCACGAGCCCGGGCGGCGGCGGTTCGGGATAGAGGCACCGGTAGCACGGCCCGCCCGGGACGGCGAAGACCGACGCCTGGCCCTCGAAGCGGAAGATGCTCCCGTAGACGTTCGGCTTGCCGAGCAGCACGCACGCGTCGTTGACGAGGTAGCGCGTCGGGAAATTGTCCGTCCCGTCGATCACGATGTCATAGCCGGCCAGAATCTCCAGGGCGTTCGCCGAGCTGAGGGTGGTCTCGTGGGTCTCGATCCGGACGTGGGGATTGACGGCCGTCAGGCGGTCGCGGGCGGATTCGAGCTTGGGCCGCCCGACGTCGGGGGTGCCGTGGAGGATCTGCCGCTGCAGGTTGCTGAAGTCGACGACGTCGAAGTCGACCAGGCCGATCGTGCCGACGCCGGCGGCGGCGAGGTAGAGCGTCGCCGGCGACCCGAGGCCGCCCGCCCCGATGCACAGCACGCGCGCCGCCTTCAGCTTGCGCTGTCCGTCGAGCCCCACCTCGGGCATGATGAGGTGGCGGCTGTAGCGTTTGATCTCGTCGTGCGAGAGCGGGGGGAGCGCGTCCGCTCCGGAGGGGGCCGGCGCCGTGGCGAGGTCGCCCCCGGCGACCGACGGCACGATCGTGACCGTGTCGCCCGGCGCGAGGCGGGTCGCCTCGCGCGCCAGGTGGCGGATGTCCCGGTCGTTCACGTAGACGTTCACGAAGGATCGCAGCCGCCCGTCGTCCGCGTAGAGGTGCCGTCGGAGGTCGGGGTAGCGCGCCACCAGGGCGGCGAGCGCCTCGCCGACGGTGGCGCCGTTGACCTCGACGGCCTCGCGCTGATCGGTGTACGGACGGAGCGGCGTGGGAATGTAGATGGTCGTCGGCATACGCCTCCTCACGGCGCGGGGTCGGCCGTCGCGGCCGCCCGCGCGGCGATCGTGATCGGAACCGGATCGAAAGCGGACCGGTCGTCGCGCAGGCGCCACGCGGTGGCTTCGCGGGCGCGCCCGTCGACGACCGAGACGATGACGTAGTAGAACGCCGGCCAGGCCTGGGCGAGGTCCACCTCGGAGGGGCGCGCCGGGTGGTCCGGGTGCGAGTGATAGAAGCCGAGGAGCGCGGCGCCGGCTTTCCGCGCCGCAGCCTCGGCCCGGCGGTAATCGTCCGGCCCGACCAGGAAGCGCCGCCGCGGCCCCTCGCTCGTGGTGTTGGGCAGCGGCAGGACGCGGAGGACGTGGGCCTCCCGCCCGATGAGCGCGCCGCAGCACTCGTACGGGTAGGCCTCCTCGGCGTGGGCGAGCAGGGCGCGGAGCACCCGGCCGCCGACCGTGAGCCCGCCCGTCGCCGCCGCGCCGCGCGCGGCCGGCGCCTGCCTCCCGCGTGTCTTCATGCCTCGCTCCAGAACGTCTCGGAGAGATACTTCACGCCGCTGTCGGGGAAGATCGTCACGATCACCCCGCGGCCGACCTCCCGCGCGAGGCGCAGGCAGGCCGCCAGCGCGGCGCCGCTCGACACCCCGACCAGCAGCCCCTCTTCGCGCGCCAGGCGGCGCACGGCGTCGTGCGCCGCCTCCGTCGTGACGCGCAGGTCGAGATCGGCGAGCGAGGGGTCGTAGATGGCGGGCACAATGGCCGAGGCCATGTGCTTGAGGCCTTCGATGCCGTGGAAGGCCGAGTCGGGTTGCACCGAGACCAGCGCGATCGCCCGGCCGTGCGCGCGCGCGAACTCGCGGAGCCGGCGGCCGACGCCGACGAAAGTTCCGCTCGTCCCGAGCCCGGCGACGAAGTGCGTCAGGCGGCCCCGCGTCTGGCGCAGGATCTCGGGCCCGGTCGTCTCGTAGTGCGCCCGCCAGTTCGCCTCGTTGCGGTACTGATCGAGATAGCAGTACCGCTCCGGGGCCTCGGCGTAGAGCCGCCGGGCCTCGCGGATGGCGCCGTCCGACCCCTCGAGCGGGTTCGTCAGGACCAGGTCCGCGCCGAGCGCGGCGAGCATGCGCTGCCGCTCGGGCGTCACATTGGCCGGCACGCACAGCCGGACGCGGTAGCCGCGGACGCGGGCGATCACCGCGTAGGCGATGCCGGTATTGCCCGAGGTCGCATCCAGGAGCATCTTGTCGGGCGTCAACGCCCCGCACCGCTCGGCCTCCGCGATCATGTGCGCCGCGGCGCGGTCCTTGACGGAGCCTCCCGGGTTGTACCATTCGGCCTTCGCGTACAGCTCGACCCCCGGCGTCGCCCGCTCCACGCGGCGCAGGCGCAGGAGCGGGGTCCGGCCGACCAGGTCGAGGACGGAGGCGCTTACGCGCTGCATTCGCCCTCCATCACGACCGGCGCGAAGGCGGCCTCGTCGCCGAGGTCCACGAAGTCCTCCGCACGCGCCTCGGCGGGCGGCAGCTCGGCGAGGTCGGCGAGCGCCTGCGAGACGCGCTCGACGGGCACGCGGCGGAAAAACGCCGCCGCCGGTTCACCGGCCGCCGCTTCCGCGCGGTAGAGGGCGACCAGTCGCGCCAGCGCTTCGGTCACGCGCCGCGCCGGGACCTTCGCCGCGAGGCGGGCGAAGCGGGCGCCGTCGTCTCCGTCCACCCCGCCGCCGACCATGACGAAGTACTGGGGAAGCGCCCGCCCCGCGACCTTCCGCACGCTGCCCTGGAGCCCGAGAGCCGCCACGTGGTGCTGGCCGCAGCCGTTCGGGCAGCCGCTGATCTTGACGTCCAGATCGGGGGCCGCCGCCTGCAGGTCCGGCCGCGCCTCGAGGAAGTCCACGAGGGCCCGGCCGAGCCCGCGCGAGCGCGTGACGGCCAGCCGGCAGGATTCGGCGCCGGGGCAACTCGTGACGTCCACGATGGTGCCCGCTCCGGGTCGGCCGAGGCCGGCGGCGGCCAGGCGGTGATAGAGCGCGCCGACCTCGGCCTCGCGCACCCAGCGGAACAGCAGGTTCTGGTCCGGCGTCAGGCGGACGGCCCCCTCGCTGTAAGCCCGCGCGAGCACGGCGAGCGCGCGGAACTGGCCGGCCGTGAGGTCGCCGAGGGGGAGCGTCACGGTGACGAGCGCATAGCCCGCCTGCCGCTGCGGGCGCACGTTGGTGGCCCGCCAGCGCTCGGCGAGCGATGTATCGACGAGCGTCAGGGAGCGGACCTCCGGGTGCAGGCCAGGCCCGCTGGCGCGCACGCTCGTCGCCAGCGCCGCGATCTCGGCGATGCCCGGCGGCGGCGCCTGCGGTCGAGGCGACGGGTCCCGCTCGGCCGCGCGTTCCGCCTCCGGCACGCTCCACCGCTGCCACGTGCGGTCGGGGTCAGCCCGGAGCGCGGCGCGCTCGCGCTCGATCTCTTCGCGGAAGCGGTCGAAACCGAGCGTCCGGATGAGGAACTTGAGCCGGTTGCGCTGCTTGTGCTGGTAGTCGCCGAGGCGGTGGAACACCCGGACGATCGCTTCGGCCACCTCGAGCAGCTCGTCCGCCGGCACGAAGTCCGCGAGCAGGTGGCCCGAGGTGGGCAGAATCGACGTGCCGCCCCCGACCGTGACGCGGAAGCCGCGCTCGACCCGCCCGTCTCGCACCCGCACGCGCGCGCGCCAGCCGATGTCGTTGATCGCGGTCCGGACGTGGTCGACCGGGCACCCCTCGAACGCGATCTTGAACTTGCGCGGGAGACTCGAACTCAGGGGGTGGCGGAGGAAATGGCGTGTGACGGCCTCGGCGTACGGCGTGACGTCGAACAGCTCGTCGGCGGCGACACCGGCGTACGGGCAGGCCGTCACGTTCCGCACCGAGTTCCCGCACGCCTCCCGCGTCGTCAGGCCCGCGTCGGCGAGCCGGCGCAGGGCCGGTTCGACGTCGTGCACGCGCACGAAGTGGAACTGGACGTTCTGGCGCGTGGTGATGTGGCCGAACCCGCGCGAGGACCGTTCCGCCACGTCGGCCAGGGCGTCGAGTTGCGCCGCCTCGAGGACGCCCTGAGGAATCTTGACGCGCAGCATGTGGACGTCGCCGGGCTGGCGCTGGCCGTACAATCCGCGCACCAGCCGGAAGGCCCGCCACGCGTCAGGCCCGAGCTCGCCGCGCTCGAAGCGCTCGAGGGTGGCCACGAACTCGTCGATCTCGGCTTCGCTGGCGAAGGAGAGCCGAGCCGGACCGAAGGTCCGCGGGTCATCGACGACGGACGACATGGCTGCGCTCCTTTCTCCACGCGGTCTGCGCCGGCGGCCAGACCGCCTCACGCGAGACCCACACACGACGCCAGCTCGGCTCCGGACGCCCCCGCGATGACGCGCGCGAGGGCGACCACCGGACCGATCACGATCGTCCCCGCGGCCGCCGGAGCGGGACCCGGCAGCGCTCTGCCGAGCGTCGCCAGCGTGCCGATCCACACCTGCTGACGCGGCGTCGACGCGTCGAAGACGACCGCCGCCGGCGTCCGAGGGTTCCACCCGCAGGCCACGAGCCGGGCCGCCAGCGCCGCCCGCGTCCGGAGCCCCATCAAGACGACGAGCGTGACCGACGCCGGCGGCACGGCCGCGACGAGGGGGCCGAAAACCGCCTCGTCGTGGCCCGAGACGACGAGAAACCCCGACGCGAGCCCGCGGTGGGTCACGGGGATGCCCGCCGCCGCCGGCGCCGCGACCGCCGCGGTCACGCCGGGCACCACCTCGAACGGCACCCCAGCCATCCGCAACGCGAGCGCTTCTTCGCCGCCGCGCCCGAGCACGAACGGGTCGCCGCCCTTGAGGCGCACGACCCGCTGGCCCCGGCGCGCGGCCGCGATGAGCCACTGGTGAAGCCGCGCCTGGCTCACCGAGTGGCGCCCGGCGCGCTTGCCGACCGGCCAGCGCTGCGCCCGAGGGGCGAGCGCCAGGATCGCGGGCGGGACCAGGGCGTCGTAGAAGACGACGTCGGCCCGGCGCAGGCGGTCCACGGCCTTTTGCGTGAGCAAAGCCGGGTCGCCCGGTCCGGCCCCGACGATGGAGACCACGCCTGTCGCCATCACGCCTCTCCCGGCGGACCGCGTCTCCGCGCGCGCGCCGCCGATCCACAAGCCCCCGGTGCCCTGCGCCCGTTGAGCGCGCGGCGCCCGCCCGACCTCCGGCCCGCGTGGTAGAGCCGCACCAGCGCGTCGAGCAACAACGGGCGCCGGGCGGCGAGCGGGATTCCCCGGCG
>CAYZKQ010000145.1:0-8516 GCA_964478975.1 uncultured Vicinamibacterales bacterium
GGCGGCCCGTGACGCCGCCTACATCCCCTCACACGCCAGCTTCGCCCCCGCCGCGACGTCCGCCGGATCGAGCGTCAGCGCCGGATCGTCGACGGCACGGACCGTCCGGTCGGGCGGCGGCGCCGCCGCCGGTCAGCCCGGGGCCGCCGCCGAGCCCTCCGAGCCGCCCACCTGGCTCGACCCCGCCCGCATCGTCCGCACGATCGACGCCGACGGGCTCCTCGATGCGGGCCAGGTCCCACTCACCGCCGCCTTCGCCGCCGCCCGGACGCTGGGCCCAGGGGACGTGCTGGAAGTCGTGGCCTCGTTCCGTCCCGTGCCGCTCGTCGAGAACCTCGAGAGGCAGGGGCTCTCGTGCCACCTCCGGGTGGATCCGGAGGGGCGTTTTCACCTCTACGCAACCCCGGCGGGGACGCGGCGGGCCTGAAAGGCCCGCCCTCCGTACGATGTTCGGCCGCGGGCGCGAGGAACGCGGCGGGCTCAAGAGGCCTGCCCTTCGCACGCGTTCCTACGCCACTCGCGGGTAGCGCCCGTACGTAGGCCGACCCTGCTACAGCCGCTGCTTGCGATCAAGCGCGCGCGGCGGCCGGCACACGCCGTCGGGTCAGGCGTGGAGCCGCTGGTACTTGGCCTCGAGCTGCTCGCGGGTCTCCTGGTGGTTGGGATCCGGGACGATGCAGTTTTCGACCGGGCAGAGTTCGACGCACTTCGGACTGTCGTACGCGCCGACGCACTCGGTGCACTTCTCCGGATCGATGACGTAGATCGTATCGCCCTGCGAGATGGCCTCGTTGGGGCAATCCGGCTCGCATGCTCCACAACTGATGCAGTCTTCAACGATCACCATCGCCATCGCGGCATCCTCCGGGGCCGCGGACGCACAGGCCCCTCGGGCCGATTGCAAAAGACGATCCCAGCGTGCGCCCCGTAGAACCCGCCGTCTCGCCACGCCGCCGGCCATTGGCGCGCGGAAAACTTCCCGCGGCGCCGGAATTTCGCCACGGCGGCGCGCCGCGCGCGCAGGCCCGACTCGCCGAGTCCCGCTGGCCCCGGCTCCGCTCGCCGTCCGCCGCTCCGCGCCCTTGCGTCGCGGTTCCGCAGCCTTGGCGCGACCCGCCGGTGGCAGCGGCCAGGGTAGAATGAATGGCGGTTTGTCGTGACGGCCATGCGTGGCGAGCCGGCTTCACTCGCATCGCGTGGATGGACGGACCGGCACGTTCCCGCCCTCGACGGCCGGCGCTATTTCGTCACCGGCGCCAACACCGGTCTCGGCTACCAGACGGCGCGCGTGCTGGCGCAGCGCGGGGCGCACGTCGTGCTGGCCTGCCGTGACCTGGCCCGCGGGGTGGGAGCGCGCGAGCGGCTGCTCCGCGAGGTGCCCGGGGCGCACGCCGACACCACCCACCTCGACCTCGCCAACCTGGGGAGCGTCCGGCGCACCGCGCAGACGTTCGTGTCGGTGCTCGACCGTCTCGACGGTCTCATTTGCAACGCCGGCGTGATGGGCCTGCCGTTCCGCCGGACGGCCGACGGCTTCGAGTACCAGTTCGGCGTCAACCACCTCGGCCACTTCGCGCTGGTGGGCTTGATGTTGCCGCTGCTCCTGCGGACGCCCGGCGCGCGGGTCGTGGTCGTCTCGAGCAACCTGCACAAGCGCGGGCGACTCGACCTGCTGGACGACGCCAATTGGGAGCGGCACCCGTACGACCGCTGGCAGGCGTACAACCAGAGCAAGCTCGCGAATCTGCTGTTTGCTTTCGAGCTCGACCGGCGGCTGCGCGCGGCCGGCGCCCCGGTCCTGGCCGTCGCGGCGCATCCGGGCTATGCCGCCACCGAGTTGCAGCCGCGCGCCGCGCGGCTCGGCGGCTCGAGGCTCGAACGCCTCCTAATGGCGGTCGCCAACCGGCTCGTGGCGCAGTCGGCGGCCGCCGGCGCGTGGCCCATCCTGCGCGCGGCGACCGACCCCGCCGTGCGGGGCGGCGAGTACTACGGCCCGTCGCGGTGGCGCGAACTGCGCGGCCCCGCCGTGCGCGTCGAGCCCTCGGCCGCCGCGCGCGACGCGGACGCGGCGGCGCGCTTGTGGCGCTGGTCCGAAGACGCCACGGGCGTCCGCTACGACTTCGCCCCCGTCGTCCCCGAGCGCCGCAGCGCGTGAAGAAGAGGCCCTGCAGCCCGCGACGGCCCCCGTACAGCAACGGGGCCGCGCGCGAGCGCGCGGCCCCGTTGGTGGTCGCGTCCCCCGTCCGGCCTCAGAACTCGTAGCGCAACGCGAACTGCATGCACCGGCCCGCCTGGCCGTCGCAGGTGGCCAGCGTGCCGTTGTAGCGCCCGAAGCCCGAGCGGTCCGGGAACATCGTGACGTTGCCCACGTCGAACCGCGGCGTGTTGGTCAGGTTGAACGTGTCCCAGCGGAACCGCAGCTTGTGGTCCGCGATCCCCAGGTTCCACGCCTTGCTGACGCTCAGGTCGATCGTGAAATACCCGTCGCCCCGGAGGAGATTCCGGATGCCCACCTCGCCCGGCAGCGCGAAGCGGAAGTACGTCAGCGCCTCGGTCGGGTTGACGAACGGGCTCGGCCGGTTGTCGACGGCGTTGCGCGTCGTCTTGGTCGGGGGCAGCTTGCCGGGTTCCTTGAGCATCGCGTTGCCCTGCAAGTTCCAGTTCGTCGGCCAGCACGAGCGGCAGTTGTAGACGTTGAAGGGGAAGCCGCTCGTCCAGCGCACGAGGCCGGCGATCGACCAGTCCCCGATGATCTGGTTGACCGCGCCGGGCACGTTGCCGCCGAGGGCCCGGCCGTGTCCGAACGGCAGGTCCCAGATCCAGTTGAAGTTGACCTGGTGGCGCACGTCGAAGTCCGCGTAGCTGTAGTGCGCCTCGGGGTCGAACGTGTTGAGCAGGAAGCCGCTGTAGCCGCCCGTGGAGAAGTTCCCGAAGCCGCTGCCGCGCTCGACCTGCGACCCGAGGTCCTTCGCCTTCGACAGCGTGTAGTTGAAGTCGAACTGGTAGCCCCGGCTGAAGCGCTTGCGGAGCGTCAGGACGAGGGCGTCGTAGCGCGAGTGGCCCAGCGTGCTGATGGCCGCGAGCGAGTCGTACTGCTCGGCGAAGTAGGCGAACGGCCCGTAGATGCTGCACGCCGGGTCGCAGAACTGATCGAGCAGCCAGAGCGCCGTGATGTAGTCGGGGGCGTTCGACATGAACGACAGGGCGATCGCCTGCGTGGCCGTCAGGCCGCCGCCGGCCGCGTCAGGGAAGAGGTTCTCCCAGTACGGGATCGGCGCCAGCACCGTATAAGCCGACGCCGGCGACCGGCCCGTCAGGCCGGCGTTCTGCGCCGCCGTGATGAGCCGCTGCGCCGCCGTGAAGTAATCCATCCCCGACTTCGGGTCCACCAGGTTCAGCGGCATGGCCAGGTCGCGGCGGATGAGCGTGTCCCGCCCGAGGCGGTTGATGTAGGCGACCTCCACGCTGAAGTCGCGCCCCAGCTCGCGGGCGAACGCCAGGTTCGACACGTGCGCCGACGGCGTCACGATCGTGTCGTCGATGCTCTGCGTGATGATGCCCGCGTGCAGCGGCGGCGTCTGCGGGAAGCCGCCCTTCGGCGCCGCCGGCATGGTCGGCGGCATCGTGGTCAGATCCACGAACCGCACCGCCGGGTTCGTCTCGTACGGCGCGCCGAACGGGCTGCTGATCGTCGTGGACATCCCGAACGCGAACCCCTCGTCGAAGTTCGTCGCCAGCCCCTGCCCGATGCGGTCGAACACCTTCGAGTAGCCCCCGCGGATCACCGTGTGCGGCCAGGGGGTCCACGCCGCCGACACGCGCGGCGCGACGTTGTTCTTGTCCCAGGGATAGAAGCTCGGTTTGCCGTTCTTGGGCCCCGCCAGGTCGAACTTGATGATCGGGCTCTTGTTCGACGGGATGCCCTGCTGCATGTTCTTCACCCGCTCGGCGAACCACTGGCCCATCCCCGGCGTCGGCGCCACCTGCATCCCGTTGACCTCGTACGGCGGCGAGAACAGGCTGTAGCGCAGCCCCGCGCTGACCGTCAGGTTGGGCCGGATCTGCCAGCTATCCTGCACGTAGAACTCGTACTCGTCGGAGGCCCACTTGCGCTTGACCGGCTCGCCCACCGACAGCGGGTTGCCCTGCTTGTCGTAGTTGGCGCGCATCGTCGCCTGCGAGAGGACGCCGAGGATGTTCAACCACGCGTCGGCATAGCCCGCCGCGAAGCTGCTCGCGACCGCCGGCACCTGCGAGCAGCCCGGCGTCGTGCACCGCGGGTGCCCCGGGCTGTAGTAGCGCCCGACGCCCGCCACCCACGAGGGGTTCACCGTCGCGCTCAGATACGACCCGCTCGTCCGCGCCCGCGGAATCCGCGTGAACCGGAGGTTCGCCCCGGCCTTGACCGTGTGCGTGCCCTTGAGCCACGTCACGTCATCCACGAAGTTGTGCGTCGGGGTCTCGCGCGACGCGTCGAACGTGATCGGGTCGAGCGACGAGATGAACCGGAAGGTCACGTAATTCGACTTCTGCCGCCCGACCGTCCGGTCGTCGATGCGCGTCAGGCCGTAGCGGAAGCTGTTCATCAGGTTCGACCGCAGCACCGTGTCGTAGCCGACCGCCCACCCCTGGTTCTGCAGCTTCCGCACGCTGGCCGGCGGCTGCCCCGGAAACTGCGGGGCTGCGTTGATCGCGTCGTCCTGCGCGTTGAACCGCACGAAGAGGCTCTGGTTGCCGGTCAGCTTCGCGTCGAACCGGGCGATGTAGGTGCGGAAGTCGTTCTCGATCGGCGCCGAGAACCGGTAGTCCATGATGTTGACGCCGTCCAGCCCCGGCTCGTTCGGCTCCGGGTACTTGCGGAAGTACTGCGACGCCGCCACGCTCGGCCCGATGCCCAGCGGATCGATCGCCGCAATCTGCGCCGGCGACAGCCCGTACCACCCGGCCGGCACCGTGTGCGTGTTAGTGAAGCCCCGCACCGTGCCTCCGGGACACTGCGCCGCCGAGGCGCAGCGATACATCAAGACGCCGTCCCGGAACGACATCGACGGCACCGCCCGCACCACCGGCCGCTCGCTCGCCTCCTTCAACTTCTCGAAGTTGCCGAAGAAAAACAATTTGTTCCGCCGGATGGGCCCGCCCAGGGCCCCGCCGAAAATGTCCTTGTCCAGCTTCGGCGCCTTGTTCGGCTGCCCCGCCAGAAGCTGCGCGAGCTTGAGGAAGTACTCGTTCGACGAGGTCGCCGTCCGCCGCAAGAACCAGTACGCCGATCCGTCGAAGACGTTGCTGCCGCTGCGCGTCACGAGCGACACCTGCGGCCCGCTCGACCGCCCCATCTCCGCCCCGTAGTTGCTCGTGCTCACCCGGAACTCCTGCAGCGCCTCCTGCGTGATCCGTACCGCCGAGGTGAACGCCGTCTGATCCTGCGGGTCGTTCACGTCCACCCCATCGAGCGTCACGTTCTGCTGGTCCGCCCGCGCGCCGGCCACCGCGCCATACCGCGGGTCGACCGTCGCCGGGTTGGTCACCGGCACGAACACCGCGCCCGGCTGCAGGCTCAGAAGCTGGACGACGTTCCGCGCCTCGACGGGCAGATTCCGGATCGCCCCCTCGCCCAGCACGTTCCCCAGACTGGCGTCGATCGTGTTGATGATCGGCGTCTCGGCCTGCACTGTCACGACCTCCGCCAGCTCCCCGACCTCGAGCTTCGCATCCTGGCGCGTGGCCGTATCGACCCGCAGTTCGAGGTCCTCGAACTTCACCGTCCGGAACCCGCTCAGCTCGATCGTCAGGTCGTAGTGACCGGGCGGCAGCGCCGTCAGGGAATACAGCCCGGCCTCGTTGGTCGTCGTCGTCTTGACCGCGCCCGTCGCGCGGCTCGTCAGGGTCACGGTCGCGCCGGGCACGACCTGCCCCTGCTGGTCCAGCACTCGTCCCGAAATCGACGCGGTCCCCGACTGGGCCCACGCCTGGCCCGCCAGCACCGCCAACCCAGCGGCCAGACAGGCCGTCCGCCAGACGTCCCGCATGCTCCGCACACGACACCCCCTTGAGTGAAGTCCCGCCCCGACAGGACCGGTCCACACGCTCATGCGCCGACACGCCGCCGACCGCACCGCGGCCCGTGGAACACCTCCGGCACTTGCGGCCCGAAGCCCAAAAATGGGTCGAATCGGCCAATCCGTGGACCGTATCTCTGCGGGTTTTCTAACCCTTCACACGGCCGAAGTCAAGGGGTTCCGGAGGAGATGGCGGAGCCGGCGGAATCACGCTGAGGGTCGTCTCTCCGGACCCAGAGCGGACACGTCCGGCAGACGGACCCATCGGAAAGCAGTCGAGGGGTCGCCGACGGCTCGAGCCGGCAGCACCAGGGGAAGTCCCACGCCTCGAGCCAGTAGGGCGGCGGGAGAAACAGGGTCTGCTCCGACCAGCGACACGACTGAACCGATTGCTCGATCGTCATGGGCTCCTCCTGGGCCGCGCCCCCTCGACCCGGGCCTGCGCCGAAGTCCCATCAATCATCGTGCCACACGCGACGCACTCACGGGCGCCATCGCCATGGCCGCAGGCCCGGAGAAGCGGCCTCCGGTCGCGCCGCCGACAACCGCGCACCGCGGATTTCTCCCCACCGCTGGTGCGTGGTCCGCCCCTGCGGATATAATCCCGCGGCGTCACGGCAACTGTGCGTCCACCCGGAAGCGGCGGCTACCGGCGGAGTGGCCCCCGGGTCCTTTCTCCCCATAGGCGGGCGCCCCGAGGTCGCCGCCAACAGACCGCCGGCTCACCGGAGCCGCCGACACGGAGGGAGTCCATGCGCCGATCGCCGCCCGCCCCCGTCACGATCAAGGTCGTGCTGCTCGCCGCCGCCCTGGTCGGCCTCACCCCAGGCCTGCGGGGCCAGTCCGGGTCGTCTGCGCCGCCCGCCGCGCGGAACATCGTGTCGGAAGGGACGGCCAACGGCAACTGGCCCGTCTACACCGGCGACCTGCGGGGCACCCGCTACTCGCCCCTCGACCAGATCGACGCGTCGAACTTCAACAAGCTCGAGATCGCCTGGCGGTTCAAGACCGACAATCTCGGCACGCGGCCCGAGTACAAGCTGGAAGGCACGCCCCTCGCGATCAACGGCATCCTCTACACGACCGCGGGGACCAGACGGGCGGTGGTCGCGCTCGACGGCCGCACCGGCGAGCTACTCTGGGTCCACCGCTATCCCGAGGGCCGGCGCGGGGCGCTGGCGCCCCGGCAGCTCTCGGGCCGCGGCCTGGCCTACTGGTCGGACGGCAAGGGTGACGACCGCGTCCTCTATGTCACGCCGGGGTACCGCCTGATCGCCCTCGACGCGAAGACCGGCCAGCCGATTCCAACCTTCGGCGACCGGGGGGTCGTCGACATGAAGGTCGGGGTGCTCGTGGGAACAGGCGACCCCATCGACCTGGAGACCGGCGAGATCGGCCTGCACTCGACGCCCATCGTGGTGGGCGACGTCGTGATCGTCGGGTCGGCCATGAAGGAAGGCATGACCGTCACGACCCACAACAACACCAAGGGCCTCGTCCGGGCCTTCGACGTCCGGACGGGCAAGGTGCTCTGGACCTTCCACACGATCCCCCGGCCGGGCGAGTTCGGCAACGAGACGTGGCTCGACGACTCGTGGGCGATCAACGGCAACGCGGGCGTCTGGACGCAGATCACCGTGGACGAGGAGCTCGGGCTCGTCTACCTGCCCGTCGAGTCGCCGACCTCGGATTTCTACGGCGGCAAGCGGCCGGGCGACAACCTCTTCGGCGAGAGCCTCGTCTGCGTCGACCTCAAGACGGGGCAGCGCAAGTGGCACTTCCAGTTCGTGCACCACCCGATCTGGGACCACGACATGTCGTCTGCGCCGATTCTGGCCGACGTCGTGATCGACGGCCGGCTGCGCAAGGTCGTGGCGGTGCCGAGCAAGCAGGCCTGGCTGTACGTCTTCGACCGGGTGACCGGCGAGCCCATCTGGCCGATCGTGGAAAAGCCGGTGCCGAAAGGCGACGTGCCGGGTGAGTGGTACGCGCCGACGCAGCCGCACCCGCCGGACGCCCTGATGTACGGGCGGAACGCCCTCCACGGTGACGACGACCTGATCGACTTCACCCCGGAGCTGCGGGCCCAGGCGGTCAAGATCCTCGACCGCTACAAGTGGTATCCGGGCGTGGTCTACAACCCGCCGATTGTCGGTCGCGCCGACGGGCTGCTCGGCGCCATCAACCTCGGCAACGCGAGCGGCGGGACGAACTGGCCCGGCGGCGGCTACGACCCCGAGACGCGCCTAGTCTTCGCGCCGGCCGCCACCGCCTACATCAGCGGCGTGTCGGTCGCCCCGCCGCCTCCAGGGTTCTCGGATATCCCTTACCAGGCCGGCGTCGTGGGCCTTCCGTTCCGGCTCCGGGAAGCCGCCGGAACCAATACGTACGCCGACGCGGAGCAGCCGGCTCGCCGGCGGGCGGGCGAGGCCTCATCGCCCCCGGCGGCAGGCCCCG
>CAYZKQ010000146.1:0-6323 GCA_964478975.1 uncultured Vicinamibacterales bacterium
GGCCGCCAGGCGCGGCGGGGTCAGATCCGCCAGGCCCGCCCGCAGCACCTCGAGGGTGGCGGCGAGATCGGCAGGCGCGTCCGGTTCGGCGGCGAGCTCGGCCGCGGCGCGGGCGAACGCGAGGACCCGGTCGAGGTCGTTGCCGCCCTGGCGCTGCCGGATCGCCACCAACCGCGCCAGCTCGGGCTCGCCGTAGTCCACGCGGTAAGCCTGACCCTCCCACCAGACGAGGCCGAGGGCGCGGCGCTGAACCGGCAGCGCGCCTGCCAGGCCCCTCAGAATCGTCTCTTCGGCCGAGACCTCGGTCGCGCCAGCCTCGCCGGCCGCGCGCCTGCCGCCTGTGCTGCGTGCCAGCTCCTCGAGGAGGGCGTCGAACCAGGAGACGAGTCGCGCTGCGTACCCGGACACGGCGTCCGGCTCGACCCCCGCGAGCGCGTCGACCAGCCGCGCCGCCGCCGGCGGCGCGAGGACTCTGGCGCGCACGAGGCGCTCGAGGATCGTGAGCGCGCCCTGGAACTGGACCAGGGCCGAGGCGGCGACCTCGGGGTTCGCCAGGTGGCCGAGACCCTCGGCGCGTCGGACCGCCGCGGCGTACAGCCGGGCGTCGCGCACGCCCAGGCGCTCGAGCGTGGCGACGAGCGCGGGGAACGCGAGTCGGCCCCGCAGGGCGACCAGGATCGCGGGAGCCTCGGCCGGGTCCGGGTGCGGGAAGACCCGCTGGCCGAACAGCAGCGCCTCCAGTCGCGCCCGGCCCACCTGCGGGAGAGGTGAGAGCAGCCGGTCGAGGAGCCACACGGCGTCGGCCCGCTCGTCCGGGTCGAACGTCGCGAGCGCCGTGGCGGGGTCCGGCGGCAGCCACGCCCCACCCGAGGTGCCCGGCTGAACCGCAGGCAGGTCGTCGAACACGCGGGCCAGGAGCGCAGGCCAGGCGGGACCGGCGAGGCGGCCGCCGGCATCGAGACGCACGAGTCGCAGCACGAGCGCCGCGTCGAGTGGCGGGCGGGCGAACGGCCGGTCGGGCACGACCCAGCTCGGCTGCGACGCAAAGAAGATCCTGGCGACCGCCTGCACCGCGGCGAGTCGCGCCTCCGGTGCGCGCCCGGCCGCGAGGACGTAGCGGCGCCGGGCGGTGTCGAGGTGGGCGACAGTGTCGTAGAAGTGCGCCAGGCGCCCCGCAGCGGTCCCGAAGAGGGCCAGAACGAACGGTCCCGGCGGGCTCGTCGCCGCGCCGACGAGCCGCTCCCAGAGCCACCGGTCGTCTTCCTCGCCGGGCGTGACGACGCGTCCGTCTCTCACGCGCAGGCTGCGGCCGAAGGCGGCGAAAACCGCGGCGTGGCGATCCGCGAGCCTCGACAGGGTGTCTCGATCGCGGCTCAGGTACGCCAGCGTATCGTCGTCCAGGCCGAAGAGCCCGCAGTAGAGGAGCGCGGCACGCCGGTCGGCGAGGATGGCCGGTGCGAGCTCGTCGTCTTTCACTCGGCGTCGCAGGACGACGTCGGACCAGACCGAGGGTGGGAGCGGCAGGGGAACCCGGTCCGGGGATGTGCTCGCGCCGCCCGAAGAAACGGCGTGCGGGCGTGTCTCGGGCCGGTACCCCGCGAGTCGGCGCCTGAGGCGGTCGGCCGCGGCGCTCTGGCCGGGCGGGCTCTCGTGGAGGAGGCGCGCGGCGTCGAGGAGGGCCGTCGCCGGGTCGAACGGTTGCGGAACGTCCAGGGCGGCCGCGAGCGCAGCGGCGCCGCCGGGCAGCGGGACGCTCGTGCGGACAGCGGGCGGGTCGTCGAGTGCGAGGGCCGGCGCGGCGCCGACCAGCCACCCGACCGCGCAGAGCGCCGGCGCGACCGCTCTGGACATCGGTCTGTCGTCCCCGGGCCTCCCGCGGGCGCGATGGTGTCATTCTACTGCCCGGGCGCGACCTGACGTACGCGAGCCGGGGAGGCGCACCCGCCGCGCGGGCCGGGGTGCCGGATAGACGCGGCGGATCGTGGCGGCGACGGCCTGCAACACGGCCTCGAACGGGTACCGCTTCCGCCAGACGAGAGCGATGGTGCGGGCCGGGGCCGGGTCGGCGAACGCGCGCACACACAACCGGGGATCCGTCACTTCGTGCGCCACGGCCAGCTCCGGAAACAGCGTGACACCCCCGCCCGCCGCCACCATGTGAGCGAGGGTCGTGAGACTCGTGGCCCGGAACGCGTCGACCTGCGCGCTCGTCTCCGCGCAGAACGCGGCGGCCTGCTTCCCGAAACAGTGTTCGTCCTGGAGCACGAAGACGGTCGCGCCGGCGAGCTCGGCCACGCCGACGGCCGACCGCCGGGCCGCCAGCGGGTGACCGAGCGGAGCCACGAGGACGAACGGGTCCCGCGCGATGATGTCCCGGCCCACGTCGCCTACCTCGGCTTCGAGGCTGAGCAGCGCCGCGTCCAGCGAGCCGGCCTCGAGGTGCCGCATGAGAGTGTTCGTCCTGTCCTCCACCCACCGGACCGTCAGGCGCGGGTACGCCTCCCGCAGGGCGGGGGTCACCCGCGGCAGGAGGTAGGGGGCGATCGTCGGGATGACGCCGATGGTCAAGGTCCCCGAGAACGGATCGCCGGCGCGGCGCGCGATCTCCACGAGCGCGGTCGCCTCGCGGAGCACCAGCCGGGCCTGCTCGACCACGGCGCGCCCGGGGGCCGTCAGGAGCACCCGCCGCCGGTCGCGCTCGAAGACCCGCACGCCGAGCGCGGCTTCCATCTGGGCGAGCTGCGCGCTCAGCGACGGTTGCGAGACGTGACAGCGCTCGGCCGCCCGGCGGAAGTTGAGGGACTCGGCGACGGCGAGGGCGTACTGGAGCTGCCGGAGCGTGAAGGGAGGAGGCGTCCAAGTCATACGCAGGGACTATCACTATTATGCAAAAATTGTCTTTGACCTATCACGGCGGGACCGCTACCCTGTGTCGCTTGGGATGGTGGGCGCAGGCCCGCCCGAGTGACCCCCAAGTGAGGAGGGAGACCCATGGCAGCCGAGCAAACATGCCCTGTCCACCCCACGGCCGCGGCGAGCACCGCCGTGACCAACCGCGACTGGTGGCCGAACCGCCTGAACCTGGCCATTTTGCGGCAGTTTTCGCCCCTGTCCGACCCGATGGGCGAGGGTTTCGACTACGCCGCCGAGTTCGAGAGTCTGGACCTGGCCGCGGTGAAGAAGGACCTCGCCGCCCTCATGACCGAGTCGCAGGACTGGTGGCCGGCGGACTTCGGCCACTACGGCCCCTTGATGATCCGCATGGCCTGGCACGCCGCGGGCACCTATCGCATCGCGGACGGGCGCGGGGGGGCCAGCACGGGCCAGCAGCGGTTCGCCCCCCTCAATAGCTGGCCCGACAACGCCAACCTCGACAAGGCCCGCCGCCTCCTGTGGCCGATCAAGCAAAAGTACGGGCGCAAGATCTCCTGGGCCGATCTCTTGATTCTCGCCGGCAACGTCGCGCTCGAGTCGATGGGCTTCAAGACGCTCGGGTTCGCCGGCGGCCGCGTCGATGTCTTCGAACCGGACGAGAGCGTCAACTGGGGCCTCGAACGCGAGTGGCTCCGGGACGAGCGCCACGAACCGGACGGGACCCTGAAGGGGCCTTTCGCCGCCGACCACATGGGGCTCATCTACGTGAACCCCGAAGGTCCCGGCGGGAAGCCGGACCCCGTCGAGGCGGCCAAGTACATCCGCCAGACCTTCGCGCGCATGGGGATGAACGACGAGGACACGGTGGCGCTCATCGCGGGCGGGCACACCTTCGGCAAGGCCCACGGCGCCGGGCCCACCTCGTATCTCGGGCCCGAGCCTGAAGCGGCTCCCATCGAGGCGCAAGGGTTGGGGTGGATCAGCACCTATCGCAGCGGCAAGGGCCCGGACACGATCACCGGCGGCCCGGAGGTCACCTGGACGCGGACGCCGACCCGGTGGAGCCACGACTTTTTCGACAACCTGTTCCGCTACGAGTGGGAGCTCACCAAGAGTCCGGCGGGCGCCTACCAGTGGGTCGCCAAGGACGCGCCCGCGGTCATCCCCGACGCGCACGACCCGAGCAAGAAACACAAGCCCACGATGCTCACGACCGACCTGTCGCTGCGCTTCGACCCGATCTACGAAAAAATCTCCCGGCGCTTCTACGAACACCCCGAGGAGTTCGCCGAGGCCTTCGCCCGCGCGTGGTTCAAGCTGACGCACCGGGACATGGGGCCGCGCTCGCGCTACCTCGGCCCCGAGGTCCCGAAGGAGGAGTTTCTCTGGCAGGATCCGATTCCGCCGGTCGACCACCCGCTCATCGACGAAGGCGACATCCGAGCCCTGAAAGCCGAGATCGCCGCGTCCGGTCTCAGCGTGCGGGAGCTGGTCTACACCGCCTGGTCGGCGGCCTCCACCTTCCGGGGCAGTGACAAGCGCGGCGGGGCCAACGGGGCGCGGATCCGTCTCGTGCCGCAGAAGGATTGGGAAGTCAACGAGCCGGAACAGCTCGCCCGGGTGCTGGCCACGCTGGAGGGAATTCAGCGGAGGTTCAACGCCGCCGCGCGGGACGGCAAGAAAGTGTCGCTCGCGGACCTCATCGTCCTGGGCGGCTGTGTCGGTGTCGAGCAGGCGGCGAGGAGGGCCGGCTTCGAGGTGGTGGTGCCGTTCACCCCAGGGCGGACGGACGCGTCCCAGGAGCAGACCGACGTCGCCAACATGGCCGTGCTGGAACCCTGCGCCGACGGGTTCCGCAACTACGCCAGGGGGCAGGCGGCCGCCCGGGCCGAGGAGCTCCTCGTGGACAAAGCGCAGCTCCTGACCCTCACGGTGCCGGAGATGACGGTCCTCGTGGGCGGCCTGCGCGTGCTGGACGCCAACTTCGGCCGCACCCGCCACGGGGTCTTCACCAACACCCCCGGGGTGCTCACCAACGCCTTCTTCGTGAATCTGCTCGACATGGGCACGGAGTGGACCCCCGTGTCGAGCGACCACGCCCTCTTCGAGGGACGTGACCGCAAGACCGGCGCGCTCAGGTGGACGGCGACGCGCGCCGACCTGATCTTCGGGTCCAACGCCGAGCTGCGCGCGGTCGCGGAAGTCTACGCCTGTGCGGACGCGCAGGAGAAGTTCGTCGCCGACTTCGTGGCGGCCTGGGCGAAAGTGATGAACCTGGACCGCTTCGACCTCGCACGTCGTCGCACTCGTACGTAGGGCGGGCCTTTCAGGCCCGCCGCTCTGGCCTCTCAGGCCCGTCTGGTCTCTCCTCTGCCGCTGGGCGGGCCTTTCAGGCCCGCCCCGCCTCCGCCGCGCGGCGGTCCACCGCGTGCTGGCATACTGGTTCTCCAGGCCGGTCGGCCGGTACGACCCGGCCCGTCGCGGTCGGCGGTCCGGGCCGGTGCCGGAGGGTGCCGCCGGCCGCATCTCGCCGCGGCCTGCCGCGCGGGGGCGCTCGAGCCCGGGCGGGCGCGGCTGGGAGGAGGAGGCATGCGCGACCCTGAGTGCAGATTCCCTGGGACCGCTGCTCGGCATGGGCGCCTCGTCGCCGTCCTGGCCGGTGCGGTCGTGCTCGCGGTGGCGGCCGCCGCGCCGGCCCGAGAGACATTCACCGCCCGCCACGTCGCCAGCATCCGCACGGTGCTTTCCGTGGCGGCGTCGCCCGACGGCCAGGAGTTCGCCTACGTCCTAGCCGTTCCCCGCCTCCCGTTCGAGCACGACGATGGGCCCGCGTGGACGGAGTTGCACGTGGTGCGGGCCGACGGCCGGTCGCGGCCGTATGTGGCGGGTCCGGTCAACGTCGCCAATGTCCGCTGGACGCCTGACGGCCGCGGCCTCGCATTCCTGGCTCGGCGCACCGGCGACGAGACCCGCGCGCTCTATGTGATCCCGCGGGACGGCGGCGAAGCGCAGCGCGTGCCGGTCCACGGCGCCGACATCGCCGCCTTCGAGTGAAGCCCAGACGGGCGCCAGGTGGCGTTCGTCGCCCGCGAGCCGGTGGCGCGGGCGCGCCAGGAGCTGGCGCGTCGCGGGTTCAACCAGGAGGTCTACGAGGAGTCGGTCTCGCCGCAGCGGGTGTGGATCGCCCCGCTCGACAGCCTGCGCGCGGGCCCGCCGCGCGTGATCGATCTGCCCGGGTCGGCGTCGGTGTTGGCGTGGCATCCGAAGGGCACGTATCTTCTGGTGCTCTACGCGCCCACGCCGCTGGTGGACGATGACCTGATGCAGCGGCGCATCCACATCGTCGATCCTCGCCGTGTTCTATCCGAACTACCGCGGCAGCACGGGGCGCGGCGTCGAGTTCTCGAAGCTCGGCCAGGGCGATGCGGCCGGCAAGGAGTTCGACGACC
>CAYZKQ010000146.1:6423-8102 GCA_964478975.1 uncultured Vicinamibacterales bacterium
TCGTACGGCGGGTTCGCCAGCGCCTGGGGCGCGACCTACTACTCCGAGCGCTTCGCCGCGGCGGTCATGTTCGTCGGCTTGAGCGACGGCATCTCGCGGGTGGGCACCACCGACATTCCCAACGAGGAGTACTACGTGCACGCGCGCAGCCGGCCTTGGGACGATTGGCAGAAGACGCTCGAGCGCAGTCCCATTTACCACGCCGGCAAGTCGCGGACGCCGACCCTGATTCTGCACGGCACGGCGGATCCACGGGTCCACCCGTCGCAGTCGCTCGAACTCTATCGCCACCTCAAGCTGCGCGGGCAGGCGCCGGTGCGGCTCGTCTGGTACCCCGGCGAGGGCCACGGCAACGCGCGGGCGGCGTCGCGCTTCGACTACACGCTGCGCCTCATGCAGTGGATGGCCCACTACCTGAAAGGGCCGGGCGGTGCGCCCCCACCCTTCGAGCTCGACTATCAGGCGGCGTTGAAGACGGAGACGGCGGGCTCGACCGTGCGGTGACCTCGCGGCGTGGTCGCCCACCCCTCACGCCTGCGGACGGCGCAGGCTGCCGGGGACAGGCCGGAAGCGCTGGCGATGGCGTTGAGCTGCGAAGCGCCCCCTGGATCGACCCATGACGGCTCGTCGCAGAGGTGCACCTGAACGGCAGGAATCTGGCCCATTACTTCCCCGAGTACGCGTGACGGCCACTGGAGGCCGAGTTATGTCGGTCACCAAGGAAGAGCTGGCCCGTCGGCTGCGTGCAGCCCGCGAGGCCTGCCGGATGGAGGATGTCGCCCCCCACCTCGGCGTGTCGCGTTCCACCGTCGCGCAGATCGAACTCGGCAACCGCGCGGTCACGAGCCTCGAGCTCGACAAGCTTGCCTACCTCTACGGCCGCGACATCCGAAAGTAATGAGCTCACGGCGCAGGCCGCCAGTACGAGCCTCGCGGCCAGTCTCCTGGGCGCTAGGCCCCGAGGGCCCGGGTAGACCTTAAAAGCAACCTCCGGCCCGCATCCGCGGCGAAGATCGCTTTTTCGGCCGGATCTTCCTGGAAGGCTGCGCGCGGCTCGGCGCGGTTGGGTGGCGCCTCTCTCGCGTCCTCCCTGCGAAGCCGGTCGCGGAGGGGAAAACGATTTCCGACGTTCACCGTGACCGCCGCCATCCTTTTCTGGCGCTGTCCTGGGCGGCGCGAGTAATCTTCCTCGCCGCGGTTAGTAGAGCGCGGCCTCGAACGACCAAGGGCCAGAGACAACCCAGCGCCGGAGGGCCGAGTCGGGGACGACCGGCTCAGCGGTATCGCCCGCGGAGCGCCAGGGAGAGACTCCCCGCGACGCGCCCGGCGAGGACGCGATCCACCCCGGCGCCCGCCGACGCGTACAGGGGCCCGCTGAACCGGCTCGTGGCGAGTGGGGGAATCACGACCGCGGCCCCCTCCCGGCCGCGTCACGCGGACCTCCGGGAACCGGCCCCTCCTTCACTCAGGCCTCGCGTTTACCTACGGTTCGCGGCGCTTGTAGCTGACGGCGAGCTGCCAGTTGACGATCGAGGTGTCGAGATAGGGAAGGCCGGTCACGTAGCTGTAATAATCCCCCGTCATGGACCGCCGGCCCCGCCCGGGCGTCACGTTGTGCGCCGCCAGGCAGCCGCCGACCACGAGCTTGGGCAGCACGGCGCGGGCATAGTTCGTGTACC
>CAYZKQ010000147.1:0-8011 GCA_964478975.1 uncultured Vicinamibacterales bacterium
GCGGGGATCCACGTCCGGCGGGAGCGCCGGCGGGGCGTCGACCCCCGGCACCCCGAGCGCCGCCGCCACCGCGCGCGCGAACGCCTCGACGTCGGAGGCGCGCAGCGGCCACCGGTGGTCCGCCTTCGCCCCCGTGATCGTGACACGGCTCTCCACGCAGTAGAGCCGGCTCATCGTCCGGTGGTCGCCCACGACCCGGCGCCGATCCGCGAAGTCGCGGGCGTAGCGCACGTGCCCGGGACCGGCCCCGAGGAAGTCGGCGTCGAGCGCGAGCACCACGTCGGCCTGGTCGAACCGGTAGCGGCAGTCGACGACGCGCCCGAAGGCGAGGCGGGCGCCGCGCCGGACCATGTCGCGCCCGGCCGGTTCGTACTGATGCCACCTGGCCTCCGGGAGATCCGCGAGCAGCGCCTCGATCTGCTCGACGAGCGACGGCGACGTGACGGTTTCCGTCAGGAGGCGCAGCCCGGCGCCGCCGCGGGGGCGCTGGGCGGCGAGCGCCGCCTGCATCGCGCCGAGAAACTGCGTCCACGGCCGGACATCGCCCCGGAACCGGATCGCCTGGGCCCGGTCGGGATCGTAAAGGTCGAGCACCGCCGCCTGGGCGAAGGCGTCGGTCGCCCCCAGACTCGCCGGGTGCTCGGGGTTGCCCTCGATTTTCGTCGGCCGCCCGAGATGGCTCTCGACGAGCACGGGCTGGCCGATGCCCGAGAGCGGGATCGCCGTCGCGAAAAACAGCGGCTTGCCGGGAATGACCTCTTCGGGCTGCCGCACGTACGGCACGATCGGCTCGGGCGGCTGCTTCGTGCACGCCCCCACGCCCGCGAGGGCGAGCGAGGCGCCCATCAGCTTGAGAAACTGGCGGCGCGCCACCGGGTCCGTGAACGACGCGGCGTCGACGGGAAACTCCCGCTGGAGGTACGCCTGGAACTCGGGCGCGTCGGCCAGTTCGTCGAGACTGCGCCAGTAGGCCCGGCCGCGAAGGCCCGCGAGGCGCCGGCGAATCGCCGCAAGGTCCATGGGCGTCAGCTCACCGGTGGCACGTCGAGCAGCTCGTGAGCTGCCGGACGCTCGGAATGCGGTACTCCTGCACGAGGCGGCGGCCCAGTGCGAGCTGGTCGGCCGGCGGTTCGTACTGCATGTTGAACACCTGGTCCCGCGGCCGCAGATAGCGCTCCGGCTCGCGGTGGCACGCCAGACACCACTCCATCTGCAGCGTCGCGAACTTGTAGACGAGGGGCATGCGGTCCACCGGCCCGTGGCAGGTGGAGCAGCCCACGCCTTTCGTCACGTGGATCGAATGGTCGAAGTAGACGAAGTCCGGCAGGTCGTGGACCCGGGTCCAGACGAGCGGCCGGTTCTCGCGGAAACTCGCGCGCACCGGCTCGAGAAACGGGCTGTCGAGAAAGATCTGCGCGTGGCAATTCATGCAGGTCTTGGTGGGCGGGATCCCGGCGACGCTGGAGGTCTCGACCGACGTGTGGCAGTAGCGGCAGTCGAAGCCCATGCCCCCCACGTGGTGCAGGTGGCTGAACTGGATCGGCTGCGTGCGCGCCACGTTGCGCCCGGTGATGTAGTCGGAGCGCGGGAGCGTCAGGAGGACCCACAGCGCGAGGCCGCCCAGCGCGACGAGGCCGACCAGGGTGGCTCGAGCGAGGGCGTTCGCGCCTTTTCCGAAGACCTGGCTCATCGCATCCGTCCGCGGCGCGACCGTCGATTTCGCGCCGGCGCGCTAGGTCCAACTGCGCCAACCTGGTCAGGGAGGGCGGCCGCGAGCGAGCGCCGACGCAGAAACGTCCTCTGCGCGCGGGCCCGAACGACTGACTTGGACCGAAAAGCGACGCTCTATGATGTGAAAACTTTCACAACGTTGTCAAGAGGCGCCGAGCGCCGAGCCATGCGCCCGTCGGGGCGACCCGGTCGGCACCCGGGGTAGGGTACGATCGAACGCACCGGGCGGAGGCGCGACGGACCGACCCGGCGCGCGCCCCGGCCTCGGCCGACGCGATGGATACGATCTCGCATGCGCTGTGGGGGTACGTCTCGCTCGCGCGCGAGCGGCGCCTTGCGAGGTGGGGCGTGTTGGCGGGCGCGGCGCCCGACCTGCTCTTCTTCGTCCCGTCGCGCGTCGAGCTCCTCGTCGAACGCGGCTGGGCCGGCCTGCGGATTGGCGCTGAGCCGGGCATCTGGCGGGCGAGCGGACCGCCCCTGCCGCCCGAGCTGGTCCACGCGTACCATCATTATTATGTCCACACACACAGCCTCGTCTGGCTGGCCCTCGTGACGGTCCTGGTGTGGCTGGCCGGCGCCGGACGCTGGGCCTGGCTGGCCGTGCCGTACGCGCTCCACATCCTCATGGACATCCCGACGCACGAGCGCTTCCTGACGCAGCCGTTCTTTCCGGTCTCGTCGTGGACGTTTCTCGGCCTGTCCTGGGGCGACCCGCGGATCTTCGTGCCCAACGTCGCGGCGTTGGCCATGGTTTACGGGTGGATCTTCCGCCGCCGCTGGCGGCGGGCGCCGGACGGCGATCGGGGCCCGGCGTCTCGTAGGTAGTACCTGGGTCGGGGCCTTTGGTCCCGAGGTGATACGCAGGTCGGGGCTCTGAACCCCGACCCCATAGGAAGGTCGGGGCGCTCAGCCCCGGCGTGGGGGGTTCATCATGACGCGCCCGATACGTCTCGCCATCCTGCTCGTGCTCATCGTCGGGCTGGCCGGCCCTGTCGCGGCGCAGGCGCCGGTCGTCTACCGCGTGTCCGCGCCGGAACCGCACCACCGGTGGGCGGAGATCGAGCTGACCGTGCCGAACGTCGCGCGCGGCCGGCCTCTTCGGGTGCGGATGAGCCGGTCGTCGCCGGGCCGCTACGCGCTGCACGAGTTCGCGAAGAACGTCTACGATGTGCGCGCCTTCGACGGCAAGGGGCTCGAGCTCGTGGTCGACCGCGTCGGCGCGCACGAATGGAGCGTGTCGGGTCATGACGGCACGGTGCGCGTGAGGTACAAGGTGTTCGGGGACCGCGTCGACGGCACGTACCTGGCGATCGACGCCACGCACCTGCACATGAACATGCCGGCGGCGCTCATGTGGGCGCCGGGCTACGAGGGCCGGCCGGTCGAGGTGCGGATCGCGCCGCCCGAGGCGTCGTGGACCGTCGCGACGCAGTTGTTCCCGACGGCCGACCGGTGGACCTTCACGGCGCCCAATCTCCAGTACCTGATGGACAGCCCGATCGAGGTCGGCCCCCTCACGGTGCGCCGGTTCAGCGTCGCGAATCCCGGCGGCCGGGAGTACGAAATCCGGGTCGCCGTGCACGGCACGGCGGGCGAGGCGGACGTGGCGGCGTTCGCGGCGGACCTCGAGCAGGTCGTCCGCGAGCAGCAAGCGGTTTTCGGCGAGCTGCCGGACTTCGAGCCGGGCACCTACACCGTTCTCGCCGACTATCTGCCGTACGCGGCCGGCGACGGGATGGAGCACCGGAACAGCACGGTGGTGACCGGGCGCCTGACGCTCGCGAGCGCCGCCGACCGGCGGAACGCGCTCGGGACCGCGTCGCACGAATTCTTCCACGCGTGGAACGTCGAGCGGATCCGGCCGGTCGGCCTCGAGCCTTTCGACTTCACGCGGGAGAACATGTCGGACGGTCTCTGGTTGGCCGAGGGCTTCACCAGCTACTATGGTCCCCTGGCGCTGCAGCGCGCCGGGCTGGTGCCCCTCGAGGAGACGGTGGCCGGCTTCGGCGGCGCGATCAACGCGGTGGTCAACGGGCCGGGCCGCCGCGTCCGGTCGGCGGCGGAGATGAGCCGGATGGCACCGTTCGTCGACGGCTACCGGCCGGTGGACCCGACGAACTTCCAGCACACCTTCATCTCGTATTACACCTGGGGTGCGGCGCTGGCCCTCGGGCTCGACCTGTCGCTGCGGGCGATGTCGAACGGCAAGGTGACGCTGGACGACTACATGCGGGCGCTGTGGCGCGTCCACGGCAAGCCCGGCGGTCCCGAGCCGGGCCTGGTCGCCCGGCCGTGCTCGCTGCGCGACCTCCGGGACCGGCTGGCGGAGGTGGCCGGCAGCCGCTCGTTCGCCAACGAGTTTTTCGACCGCTACGTCGAGGGCCGCGAGGCGATGGACTATGCGCGGCTGGTCGAGCGGGCCGGGCTCGTCCTGCGCCCGCGCGCGCCGGGCGGGCCGTGGATCGGCCAGCTCAGCCTCGACGTTGGGGAGGCGGGCGCGACGATCACGAGCTACCTGGCGCCCGGCTCGCCCGCCTACGAGGCGGGGCTCGACCAGGGCGATGTCCTCAAGGCGATCGACGGGGAGGCGGTGACCTCACAGTCCAAGCTGCAGGAGATCTTCCGGCGGCACAGGCCGGGCGACCGCCTGAAGGTCGACTTCGTGCGCCGGGGCAAGTCGCTCACCACGACCCTGACGGTCGGCGAGAGTCCGACGCTGGAACTGGTGACGCTCGAGTCGACGGGCGGCACTTTGACCGAGGCGCAGCGGGCGTTCCGCGAGGCGTGGCTCGGCTCGAAGGTGAAGTGAAGGACGCCTTCCGCGTGGAAGTCGACGCCCTGGGCGCCGTCGAGGTCCCGGCGGACCGCTACTGGGGTGCGGAGACCCAGCGTGCCCTCGAGCACTTCGCGGTCGGGACGGACCGGTTTCCGCGCGCGTTCTTGCGCGCGCTCGGTCTGGTCAAGAAGGCGTGCGCGGTGGTGAACCGCGACCTGGGCCTGCTCGACCCGGTCAAAGCTGCGGCCGTCATCGACGCGGCGGAGGCCGTCGCCGCGGGCCGGTACGACGACGAGTTTCCGGTCGGCGTCTGGCAGTCGGGCAGTGGCACCCAGACCAACATGAGCGCGAACGAAGTCATCGCGAACCTGGCCAACGGGCGGCTCGGCGCGGCGCGCGGCGCCAACGCCCCGGTGCATCCCCATGACGATGTGAACCTGAGCCAGTCGTCGAACGACGTGATCCCGACGGCGATGCATCTGGCCGCGGTCGAGGAGCTCGACGGTCAGCTCGTGCCGGCCGTCAGGCGCCTGCGCGACACGTTCGCCGCCCAAGCGGAGGCGACCCGTCACATCGTCAAGGTCGGCCGGACGCACCTGCAGGATGCGGTGCCGATCGCCGTCGGGCAGGAGATTTCGGGCTGGGTCGGACAGCTCGACGACGCGCTCGCGCGCCTGGCGGTGGCGAGGCCGCCGCTGTTGGCGCTCGCGATCGGCGGGACGGCGGTGGGGACCGGCCTGAACGCGCCCGCGGGCTTCGGCGAGCGCGGCGGGCGGTGACGCCGCGACGCCCGGCCCGGTTCGCGGTATGGTAGTGGTCGACGGCTCCCCGGGGGAACCGCGTCCGGGGGCGGGAAGGCGCGGGGGCCCGGGGCCGGCGGGAGGCACCCCATGCGGGTCCTCGTCGTCGAAGACGAATACCGGATGGCCGGTCACATCGCCCGCGCCCTGACCGAAGAGGCGTGTGCGGTGGATGTCGCCCACGACGGGGAGCGCGCCCTCGAGCTCGCCCGCAGTTACCAGTACGACGCGATCGTCCTCGACCTGATGCTGCCGAAGCTAGACGGCCTCTCGGTGTGCCGGGCGCTACGGCAGGCGGGCTACCGGACGCCGGTCCTCATCCTCTCGGCGCGCGACATGGTCGAGGACCGCGTGCAGGGGCTGGACGCGGGGGCGGACGACTATCTGGTCAAGCCGTTCGCCGTCGAGGAGCTGATGGCGCGGCTGCGCGCGCTCTGGCGGCGTCGCGACCGCGAGCCGGCGTCGGTGCTCAGGGTCGGGGATCTGGAGCTCGACCCGGCGACGCGGACGGTGCGCCGCGGCGGGCGGACGATCGCGCTCACGCCGCGGGAGTACGCGGTGCTCGCGTATCTGATGCGGCGGCCGGGGGTCGTGCACACGCGGACCATGATCGCCGAGCACGTGTGGGACTTCAGCCTGGACCACGCGAGCAACGTCGTGGACGTGTACGTCAAGCACCTGCGCGACAAGATCGACGATCCGGACGGGCCGAGCTTCATCCAGTCGGTGCGTGGGGTGGGGTACCTGCTCCGCGACCCCCGCGCGACGCAGTCCTGACCGGCGCCGCGGAGCCGCGCGCGGCGCCCGGCGCGGGGCGGGTCCCCGGGGCCGGTCCGCCGCTGGGGTGAGGGGCCGGAGGCGCTGCGGTCGACCATGCTCTCCAGCATCCGCGCGCGTCTCAGACTGGGCAGCGTCCCGGCGCGCCTGACGTTCTGGTATCTCCTCACGCTGGGGGCCAGCCTGGCGGGCTTTGCGGTTTTTGTCTACCTCGTCCGCGCCCGGACGCTCTATCGCGAGCTCGATGCCCAACTGGACGAGCAAGCGCACCGGGTAGTGGCGGAGCTGCGGCCGGCGTTGCTCGCCCTCGACCCGGGCGCCGAGCTCGCGGCCCACCCGCAGGCGGCGGCGTGGCCGATCGTCGTGCGCCAGGTCCCGGGCCGCGTGCTCTACCGGTCGCCGGCGTTCCCGCCGCTCGACCGGGCCGGCGAGCGGTGGCTCTCGGCGGTCGCACGGACGACGCCGCAGTTCGTGAGCGCGAGGAGCCGGACCGAGGGCGCGGTGCGGATCGTCACGCACCTGGTGGACCGGCCGGGGGCCGAGACGCTGGCCCTCCAGCTCGCCGGACCCACCGCGCCGGTCCGGCGGGCGCTCGCGCAGCTCGCCCTCACGATGGCGCTGGCGATCGCGCTCGTGCTGGCCGTCGCCAGCTACGGGAGCACGTCGACGGCCCGGCGGGCCCTGGCGCCGGTCGACGAGATCGTGCGGCGCGTGCGGCACATCCAGGCGGCGCAGCTCGACGCCCGGCTCGACGTCCGCGCCGGCAGCGAGGAGCTGGACCGCCTGGTCGCCACCCTCAACGAGATGCTCGACCGCATCGAGGCGTCGGTGCGCGCGGCCCGGCGCTTCGCCGCCGACGCGTCGCACGAGCTGCAGACGCCGGTGGCCGCGATGCGCGCGGCGGTCGAGCTGTGCCTGAAAGGCGAGCGCCAGGCCGACCACTACCGCGACATGGCCGTGGACCTGTTGGCCGAGATCGAGCGCCTCTCGGCGCTCATCCGCGACCTCCGGCTGCTCGCGCTGGCCGACGCGGGCCATCTAATATCGAGTCCGGAACCCGTCGACCTCGCCGCCGTCGTGGCTGACTGCTGCGAGATCGCGCGGACCATCGCCGAGGAGAAGCAGATCCACATCGAGACGACCCTCGAGGCGCGGCCCGTCGTCCGCGGGAGCGCGCTCCACCTGCGCCGCGTCGTCCTCAACCTGACGGAGAACGCGATCCGATACTCGCCGCCGTCTTCGGTCGTCCGCGTGGTCGTGGGCGCGGGCGAGGGGCACGCCCGGATCGCGGTGCGCGACGAAGGCCCCGGCATCGAGGCGGCGGACCTGCCGCACATCTTCGAGCCGTTCTACCGGGCGGACCCGGCCCGGGCGCGCGAGACCGGCGGCACAGGGCTGGGCCTCGCCATCGCGGACCAGGTCGTGCGGGCGCACGGGGGGCGGATCGAGGTGACCAGCGCCCCGGGGCGGGGGTCGACGTTCACGGTCTGGCTGCCGGTCGCCTCGGCCGGCGGGGATGGTCGTGCAACCCGTTGAGGGTGGCCGCGCGCGGCCTGGCCTCCGTACGTAGGGCGGCCCTTTCGGGGCCGCCGCGGCGTCTCGGGCCGCCGCGGGGTCTCGGGCCGCCGCGTCTTCTCATCCACCCTGGTTCCCCGGGTACAGGGATGGGGCGCACCACGGGTGTCGGCCCCCGCGGCGCGCCGCTGTGCGGGGAAGATGAACAGGCGTTCACCGGAGTTTCATCGACCCTTCACCGGAGATTCATCCCTCTCTCATCTTGCGGGCCCACCCTGTAAAGCGTGAGGCGTCCGGTTGTCGCGGTCGCGCCACGCACGTAGGGCCTCCAGTGCCATCGAGACCTGCTGCGGTTCCTGCGCGAGGAGGAAGTCGGCGACACCGAACGCCGCGCGAGCGCTGCTGATCTCGA
>CAYZKQ010000148.1:0-7887 GCA_964478975.1 uncultured Vicinamibacterales bacterium
CGGCGGGAGGTCGACGGTGAGCAGGCGGTCGCGGTGGTCCGGGGCATGGCAGGAGGCGCGGGCGCTCGTCTGGGCGCGGCGCTGGCGCCTGCTGGCGGGGCTCGCCCTGCTGGTCGCGAGCCGCGCCGCGGGGCTGGTCCTGCCGGCGCTCTCGAAGGTACTCGTCGACGAGGTCGTGGCCCATCGGCGCGCCGACCTGATCGGGCGCCTGGCCCTCGTGGCCGGCGCTGCGACGCTCGTGCAGGCGGTCACGGGGTTCGCCCTGTCTCAGGTGCTCGGGGTGGCCGCCCAGCGCGCCATCGCCGACATGCGCCGGCGCGTGCAGGCCCACGTCATGCGGCTGCCTATCCGCGCCTTCGACGCGACGCAGGTCGGCGCCCTGATCTCGCGCGTCATGACCGACGCGGAGGGCATCCGGAACCTGGTCGGGACCGGGCTCGTCCAGCTCGTCGGCGGCCTCCTGACGGCCACGGCCGCCCTCGCGATTCTCTTCTATCTCAATTGGGCCTTGACCGCCCTGACGCTCGCCGTGCTGGCGGCGTTCGGCGGGGTGATGGCGTACGGGTTTCGCTACCTCCGGCCGATCTTCCGCGAGCGCAACCAGATCACCGCGGAGGTCACGGGCCGCCTGACCGAAGCGCTCGGCGGCATCCGGATCGTCAAGACCTACACCGCGGAGAAGCGCGAGGAGATCGTCTTCACGAAGGGCATCCACCGGCTGTTCCGCAACATCGCCAGGACGGTGACCGGGGTGTCCGCGGTCACGACGTTCGCCGGCGTCGTCCTCGGGGTGATCGCGATCCTGCTGATCGTGGTGGGCGGCCGAGCCATGATCGAGGGGCGCATGACGCTGGGCGATTTCGTCATGTACCTGTTCTTCACGGGCCTGGCGGCCGCGCCCGTGGTCCAGATCGCGTCGGTCGGCACCCAGATCAGCGAGGCGCTGGCCGGCCTCGACCGCATCCGCGAGACGCTCGGCGCCCCGACCGAGGATCAGGAGGACGCGGCGCGGCGTCCCGTCGGGAGCCTGCGGGGCGAGGTGACCTTCGAGGACGTGTGGTTCGAGTACACCCCCGGTGCGCCCGTGCTGCGCGGCGTCTCGTTCCACGCGCCGGCGGGTTCGACGACGGCGCTCGTCGGACCGAGCGGCGCGGGCAAGAGCACGCTCATCAGCCTCGTCATGGCCTTCAACCGGCCGACGGCGGGGCGCGTGCTGGTCGATGGCCTGGACCTCGCGACGCTCCGCCTGCGCGACTACCGCGCCCACCTCGGGGTCGTGCTGCAGGACAATTTCCTCTTCGACGGCACGATCGCCGAGAACATCGCCTACGGCCGCCCGCAGGCGAGCCTCGAGGCGATCCGCGCGGCGGGCCGAGTGGCGCACGTCGACGAGTTCGCGGACCGGCTCGAGCGCGGCTACGACACCGTCGTGGGCGAGCGCGGCGTCCGCCTCTCCGGGGGACAGCGCCAGCGCGTCGCCATCGCGCGCGCGATCCTGGCCGACCCGCGGATCCTCATCCTGGACGAGGCGACGTCGAGCCTCGACAGCGAGGTCGAGCAACTCATCCAGGACGGCTTGCGGGCCCTGCGCCGCGGCCGGACGACGTTCGTCATCGCCCATCGGCTCTCGACCATCCAGAGCGCCGACCAGATCCTCGTCCTGGACGAAGGGCGCATCGTCGAGCGCGGCACGCACGCGGAACTGCTGGCGCGCGGCGGCCGCTACCGGCACCTGTACGACCGGCAGTACCGCCTCGAGCGGGACCGCTTCGTCAACCCCGGCGAGGACTTCACCCCGGAGCCGGCGCGGCCGCGGCCGGCCCCCGAACCGCGCCGCCCGCGCCCGACCGACTGGTGAAAGCGGTGACCGTCGGGGTTCTGCCGCGGCGCCAGGCGCGCCGGCGGCGCGGGGCAGCGCCCGGCGAAACGGGCCCCGTGGTCCGCGCTGCGGGGGCCGGGCGCTCCTCGAGGTGAGGCGGTCAGTGGCGATTCGCGTCGAGTGTTACGCCGGGTATCGCGGCGAGGAGACGCCGCGGCGGTTCTTCATCGGCGACCGCGCGGTCGCCGTGGTCCAGGTGCTCGACCGCTGGCTCGCTCCGGACCACCGCTATTTCAAGGTCGCGGGTGACGACGGTGACGTGTATATTCTGCGGCACGACACGCGGACCGGCGAGTGGGAGCTGACGATGTTCAGGCGGGGAGCATGAGGGGGGCGCGCGCGGCCGGCGGGCTGATCGTGCCGCTTCTGCTCGTGGGCTCGATCGCGGCGGCGGGGGGCTGCCGCCCTGCGCCGGGGGCGGGCCGGCGGTTCCTCACGATCGCAACGGGCGGCACGGGCGGGGTCTACTATCCGCTCGGCGCCGCGCTGGCGCAGATCTATACGGACCGGATTCCCGGCGTGACCGCGTCGGCGCAAGCCACCGTGGCGTCGGTGTTCAACGTGCAGGCCGTTCACCGGGGCAAGGCCGACGTCGCCTTCACGATGGGCGACGTGGCCTACTTCGCGTACCATCGCGGCACCGACGCGGACCCCACGCCGCAGACGCGACTCCGGGGCATGGCGGTCCTGTACACGAACACGATCCAGGTCGTCGTGCGGCGCGACAGCGGGATCCGCTCGGTGGCCGACCTGCGCGGGCGGCGGGTCGGCGTGGGCGCTCCGGGCAGCGGCACGGAAGTCGCCGCGCGCATCGTCATCGAGGGCTACGGCCTACAGTACGCCGACGTGGGGGCCGACTACCTCTCGTTCAGCGAGGTGGCCGCCCAGATGCAGGACCGCACCCTCGACGGTGGCTTCGTCGTGGCCAGCTTTCCCGTCTCGGCGATCACGGACGCGAGCCTGAGCGTGGGGATCCGCCTCCTGTCGATCGACCCCGCCGTCCGCGACCGGATCCAGCGGCAGTACCCGTTTTTCAAACCGGTGGTCGTGCCCCGCGGGACCTATCGCGACCAGGACGCCGACGTGGAGACGCTCGGCGTCGACAACCTGCTCGTCTGCCGGGACGATCTTCCCGAGGATCTCGTCTACCTCCTGACGAAGACGTTCTTCGACGCGTTGCCCGAGCTGACGCAGGCCCACGTGGCGGCCAAGTCGATCGACCCGGGCCGGGCACCGGCGACGCCGATTCCGCTCCATCCCGGGGCCGCGCGCTACTATCGGGAGCGGGGGCTTCTCCCGTGACGCGGACCGGTCTGATCGTGCTCGTCGCCGGGGCGGCGCTGGGCACCGGCGGCGACCCGGCGGTGCGCAGTGGGCTGGCGCTCGAGGTCGTGACGTCGCGGGGGGTGGTCTGGCGAACCGCCGTCCGGCCGGGCGAGGGGTTCGACCTGTCCTTCGTGCACTCGGCCGAGCGGTGCCGCTGGACGCAGCACTATCGAGTGACGGCGTCCGGCATCTGGCAGGAGGGGTCGAGCTTCCCATGTCTGGGAGCCGGGATGTGGGCAGGGCCGGGTGACGAAGCTCCGGTCGTGCGAACGCGCCTCGGGTACACGGCACGGGCGCGGCGGCCAATCGGCGAGCTGTCGATGCTCAACTGGGCGCGGGGCGATATCGTGCTCCAGGTTCGCGACCTGCGCGTCCGCCTGAGTTCGCGGCTGGAGGATTTCGAGGCGTTCCGCCTGCAGGTGCGCTGATGGGATCCGCGTCTCTCGCGCGGGCGGCGGCGCTGGTGGCGACCGCGCTGGGTCTCTACCACCTGGTGACGGCGGTCGCCGGCACGCCGGTCGCGCTCGTGCATCGGGCGGTCCACTTCGGGGGGATGAGCCTGGTCGGCTACCTGGTGCTGGCCGGTGCGCCGGATCTCCACGTCCGGCAGCGTCTCTGGCTCGGCGCGGCGGGTCTCGTGTCGGCGGGCGCGGCGCTGTACCTGGCGGTCAGCTTCCGGGGGCTCGTCGCCCGCGTGGGCCTGCCGACTACGGCGGACCTCCTGGTCGCCGCCGCGTGCGTGGTCATGGTGCTGGACCTCGCGCGGCGGACGCACGGCTGGGCGCTCGCGGCGACGGCCCTGGCGGCCCTCGCCTACGGGGCCTGGGGCCCGCTGGTGCCCGGGCCGCTCGGACACCGGGGCTACTCGCTCGCCGAGATGCTCGAGTTCCTGTACGTCACGACCGAGGGGATCTTCGGCGTGCCCATCCAGGTCTCGGCCTCCTACATCGTGATCTTCATGCTGTGCTCGACCTTCCTGGAGCGGTCGGGTATCGTCCGGCTCTTCAGCGACCTGGCGTTCGCGGTGGCGGGGCGCACGCGCGGCGGGGTGGCGAAGGTCGCGGTGCTGTCGAGCGCCCTGATGGGGACGATCAACGGCAGCGGCCTCGCGAATGTCACGACGACCGGCGCCATCACGATTCCGCTGATGCGGCGAAGCGGATTCGAGCCGCACTACGCCGCGGCGGTGGAAGCCACGGCGTCGATGGGCGGCCAGATCATGCCGCCCGTGATGGGGGTGGCGGCGTTTCTCATGGCGGAGCGCCTCGGGATCCCGTACGCGCGCGTGGCCCTGGCCGCGATCGTGCCGGCGCTCCTGTACTTCTTCGCGACCGGCGTGCAAATTCACCTGTATGCCGCGCGCCGATCGATGGCGTCGGCCACCGCCGCGCCGCGCGCGATCAGCGACATCCTGCGCGCCGACGGCTACCTGCTGCTCCCGATCGCGGTGCTGGTCGCGGTCATGATGGCAGGCTATTCACCCGTCTACGCGGCGGTCTCGAGCATCGGGGCGAGCCTCGGCCTCTCCTGGGCCGCGGCCGCGGGCGTCGCGGCGAGCCGAGAAGGCGGCTGGCAGGACCGGTGGCGGGTGTTCACCCAGGAAGTCGCGGCGCGCGGGGCGACGGCGGGCGGCATTCTGCAGTCGATCGAGCGAGGTGTCCGCAACGCGGTCGGCGTCGCTGTGGCCTGTGCGGTCGTGGGGATCATCATCGGCATCATCACCCTGACAGGGGCCGGCCTGAAGCTGTCGGGCGCCATCATCGGGGCCGCCGGCGGGCGCCTCGCCCCGACACTGGTCCTCACGATGCTGGCGTGCTTCGTGCTCGGCATGGGGCTGCCGACGATTCCCACGTACATCATCACGTCCACGATGGCCGCGCCCGCCCTGACCCGGCTCGGCGTGGACCAATTGGCCGCCGACTTCTTCGTCATGTACTTCGGAGTGCTCGCCAACCTCACGCCCCCCGTCGCCCTCGCGGCCTACGCGGCGGCCGGCCTGGCGCGGGCCAGCCCGCTTCGAACCTGCCTCACGGCCGTCCGCCTCTCGGTGGCGGGGTTTCTGGTGCCGTACGTCTTCGTCTACTCGCCCATCATGCTCGGCGTTGGGGCGAGCCTCGGGGCGATGGTCCAGGTGACTCTCACGTCGGCCGCCGGGGTCGTCGCCCTCGGCGCGGCGATGGAAGGCTACTTCCTGCGGGAGGCCACGTGGTACGAACGCCTGATCCTCGTGGCGGCGGCGATCGACCTCATCGTCCCCGGCTGGCTCACCGACCTGGTCGGCGCGTCGCTCCTCGGCGTCCTCGTGCTGTCGCAAAAGTCGCGGCCGTCGCCCGACAGCGTTTCAAGGAAACTGGGCGAACCCCGCCCCTCGCCGGGGGCGAGCCCGACAGACCCTCCCCCCGGGCGCGGGGTCGGCGGGCGTGTCCCTGAGGGCGTGAAGAGGGGCGGAGGGTGAGGCGCGCGGTGAGGCCGGCGTTCGAGGTTGGGCGGGCCCGTGGCTCTGGGGGAGGGACGAACCCGGCATGACCGCGGTCGGCGATCTTGTTGGGGTGGCGAGAATTGTCAATGGCGGGCTGACGAAAAGTTGCACCGCGGGCGCGTCCAGCCCCCGCGGGCGAGCGGTTCGATTTCGCCAACTTATTGAGGGACAAGACGATGCAGACGTGGAATCAGGGTCGGGTCGGCTGGCAGGTTCGTTGCAGCGCTCGCGGTGGCGGTGTCTGCCGGTATCGGGACGTGTCGTTGCGGCCGAAAGATCACCGGGTTGTGGGGCCCATGCGAAGCCTGAGCCACGGGCGGCGGTTGGGGCGGGGAGAGGCCGGGTTCACCCTGATTGACATGCTCTTTGTGGTGGGCATCATCGGGGTGCTGGCGGCCAGCGCCATTCCGGGCCTGTATCGAGCCCGCACGTCGGCGCAGGCCTCGTCGGTGCTCGCGTCGCTCCGCGCGATTTCGAGCGGCCAGCTCAGTTACGCCATCACCTGCGGGTCCGGCTTCTATGCGCCGCGCCTGACGGTTCTCGGGACGCTTCCGCCGGGCTCGACCGAGGGCTTCATTCCCGAAGACCTCGGCGTAGCCGACACGGTGCAGAAGGCGGGGTACCTGATTCAAATGACGGGCGCATCGATCCCCGGCGCGCCGCCGAGCTGCAACGGCCTGGCGGCGGGGGAAGGGACGGTGGGCTACAAGTTAGGGGCGGACCCGCTGCAGCCTGGGAACCTCCGCTTTTTCGCCACCAACACCACCGGCGTGATTTACGAGGCGCAGGCCTCCATCTACGCGGCGATCACGGAGTCGCAACCGCCGCCGGGGGCGGTTCCGATTCAGTGAGCGCCTGACCGGGGTTCCCGCGCGTCTGGACCCCTGTCTTCCCACTGAGCTATCGTAATGGCCACTGCGGGCGGACGCCGCGCGCGGACGCGCGCGGCCGTCCGCCGGGAGGGATCATGATGCGACCGAGGATCCGTCCGTCGCTCGTCGCCGTCCTGATGGTGGGCCTCGTGGCCGTGCCGGCCCTGCGCGCGCAGGCGCCGCTCAAGGTCACGACCCCGAAGGAGCAGTTCGGCTTCAACATCGGCGACGACTACTTTCTGGCGACCTACACGCAGCTCGTCGCCTACTGGCAGAAGCTCGACAAGGAGTCGGACCGGATGACGGTGGTCGAGATCGGGAAGACCGCGGAAGGGCGGCCGCACCTGATGGCGATCCTGACGTCGCCGGCCAACCACAAGAAGCTCGACCGCTACAAGCAGATTGCGCGTCAGCTCGCGCTGGCCGAGGGTCTGACCGACGAGCAGGCGCGGGCGCTGGCGCGGGAAGGCCGCGCGGTCGTGTGGATCGACGGCGGGTTGCACGCGACCGAGGTGCTGGGGGCGCAGCAGCTCATCGAGATGGTCTACCAGATGGCGAGCCGCACGGACGCGGAGACGCTGCGGTTCCTCGACGACGTCATCCTGCTCGCGGTGCCAGCCAACCCGGACGGGATGGAGCTCGTCTCGAGCTGGTACATGCGCGAGCCCGACCCGAAGCGGCGGTCGACGGCGGGCCTGCCGCGCCTCTACCACAAGTACATCGGGCACGACAACAACCGGGACTTCTACATGTCGGCGATGCCCGAGACGACGAACATGAACCGCGTCATGTACCACGAGTGGTTCCCGCAGATCGTCTACAACCACCACCAGACGGGCCCGGCCGGGACGGTCCTGTTCGCGCCGCCGTTCCGCGATCCCTTCAACTATCTCTTCGATCCGCTGGTCCCGGCGGGCATCGACCTCGTGGGCGCGGCGATGCACAACCGGTTCATCGCGGAGGGCAAGCCGGGGGCGGTGACGCGGCGGGGCGCGAGTTACTCGACGTGGTGGAATGGCGGCTTGCGGACGACGGTGTACTTCCACAACATGATCGGGCTCTTGACGGAGGCCGTCGGCAACCCGACGCCGATCTCGATTCCGTTCGTCCCCGACCGCCATCTACCGGACTCGAACCAGTTCTTCCCGATCCCGCCCCAGCAGGAGTGGCACTTCCGCCAGTCGATCGAGTACGAGATCACGGCGAACCGGGCGGTGCTCGATGTCGCCTCCCGGCACCGCGAGCAGTTTCTCTACAACATCTACCAGATGGGCCGGAATGCCATCGAGAAGGGGAGCCGGGATCACTGGACTGTGTACCCGAAGCGGATC
>CAYZKQ010000149.1:0-7875 GCA_964478975.1 uncultured Vicinamibacterales bacterium
CGCGCGGCGCCGGTCGCTCGCCCGCCGGCGCGGCGGCTCGAGCGCCAGCTCGGTCGCCGCCGCGCGCACCATCGGCGGCGTGATAGTCGACGTCGCCTCGCGCTCGCCCGCTTCGAGCACCCGGTTGCACAGCATGTTGACCAGGCGCGGGACGCCGGCCGTGTAGCGGTGGATGAGATCCACGGCCCGGGGCGTGAAGACGACGGGTCCCGGGCCGCCCGCCAGCCGGAGGCGGTGCGCGATGTAGGCGTCGACTTCGGGCCGGGTGAGCGCCTGGAGCGTCACGCGCCGCGAGATCCGCTGGTCGAGCTGCCGCATCTCGGGCGCTTTCAGGATCGAGACAAGGTTGAGCTGACCGACGAGGAGGATCTGCAGGAGCTTCCGCCGGTCGGTTTCGAGGTTGCTGAGGACCCGGACCTGCTCGAGGGTCGCCGCCGGGAGGTTCTGCGCTTCGTCGATCACCACGACGGCGGTCGCGCCGACGCCCGCGAGCGAGAGCAGGAACCGGTTGAGCACGTCGATGAGGTCCTGCGCCGTGGCGCCGACGAGCGCGCCGCGCCGGACTTCGTCTTTGCCCACCACGCCGAAGTCGACGAGGATCGCGCGCACCAGCTCGTCCGCGCTGACGAACGGGTTCAACACGAGCGCGCTGAACGTCAGGCGCCCGAGCTGGTCGAGCAGGGTGCGGCACAACGTCGTCTTGCCGGTTCCGATGTCGCCGGTGAGCAGCAGGAAGCCTTCGCCGCGGGCGATGGCGTGGGCGAGCTCGTCGAGGGCGCGCTGGTGCGACGCGCTGCGGAAGAAAAACCGCGGGTCCGGCGTCAGGCTGAAGGGTTGCTCGGTGAACCCGTAGTAGTCTTCGTACACGCGGCTCCAGCTTAGCGAAGGCCGCCCGCAATCTCAAGCCGGATCGCGACTTCCCGCGCCGCCGCCATCCTCCGTATACTGGGGCCATGCACACGCTCGTCCTGCTCCGCCACGGCGAAAGCGTCTGGAACAAGGAGAACCGGTTCACGGGGTGGACCGACGTGGGCCTGAGCGAGCGGGGGGTCGCCGAGGCCGTGGAGGCCGGGCGGCGCCTGCGGGACGCCGGGTACGGCTTCGACGTCTGCCACACCTCGGTCCTCAAGCGGGCCATCAAGACGCTCTGGATCGTCCTCGAGGAGATGGACCTGATGTACCTGCCGGTGCACGTGCACTGGCGCCTCAACGAGCGCCACTACGGGGCGCTCCAGGGCCTCAACAAAGCGGAGACGGCCGAACGGCACAGCCCCGAACAGGTCTTTCTCTGGCGCCGCAGCTACGACGTCCGGCCGCCGGCGCTCGACCCGGACGACCCGCGCCACCCCAGGCACGACCCACGCTACCGAGGCCTCGACCCCAGCCTGCTGCCGCTCACCGAGAGTCTCAAGGACACGGTGGCGCGCGTGCTGCCGTACTGGCACGAGGTCATCGCGCCCGACATCCGCCGGGGCGCGCGGGTGCTCATCTCCGCGCACGGCAACAGCCTGCGGGCGCTCGTGAAGTACCTCGACCAGATCCCGGACGCCGAGATCCCGAAGCTCGAAATCCCGACGGGCGTGCCGCTCGTCTACGAGCTGGACGCGGCGCTGCGGCCGGTCCGGCACTACTATCTGGAGCCGGCGGCGGCCGGGCGTCACGGCTGACGGCGGCTCCGCCGCGGCTGTCCCATCAGCATATCTACACCTATTGATGTTTCCTCTTGACAGGGCGGACCCCGCCGGGGTACGCTCGCTGCACCTTTCGCTCGCCGAAAGGGTTTTATCCAGAGTGGCCGAGGGAACAGGCCCGACGACGCCACAGCAACCTGGCCGCAGAGGGCCAAGGTGCTAATTCCTGCCCGGCAACGGGAGAGATAAAACCGGGCCGCTCCGCGTCACCGGAGCGGCGCGAATCTCGCTCCCAATGCTCGAGCGTGCCGCGGCCGGGGCCGCCGTCCCGGCCGCCCCGGAGGACGCGGGGGCGCCTGCGCGTGACGCGCCGCGCGGCCGGGGATCTCGGGCCCGGGCAGACAGGCGCAGGCGGGCCCGTACCCGGGTGGGCCGCCGGCGGGGACTTATGCGGACGATTCGCGTGGGACTGCTCGGATTCGGCCAGGTCGGGCGCGCCGTCGCGCACCTGGCGGTCGTGGCCCGCGATCGGTTGCGGGCGCGGGGATGGGACGTCCGGGTCACCCACGCTCTCGTGCGGGACGCCGCGGCTCCGCGGCCGCCCGCCGGCGCTCCGCTCGCCCTCGAGGACGACCCGGACCGGTTCTTCCGGCAGCCGGCCGACGTGCTGGTCGAGGTCCTGGGCGGCGTCGAGCCGGCACGCACGTTCGTGGCGCGGGCCCTCGCCGAAGGCGTCCCGGTCGTGACCGCGAACAAGTCGCTCGTGGCCGCCCACGGCGCGGCCCTCGAGACGCTGGCCGCCCGGCGCGGCATCGCCTTCCGGTTCGAAGCGTGCGCCCTCGCGGGCGTCCCCTTCCTCGGCACCCTCGGCCGCCGGCCCCTCGCCGCGTCGGTCACGCGCCTGAGCGCGATCCTCAACGGGACGACCAACTTCGTGATTTCGGCGATGAGCCGCGACCGCGTGCCCTTCGCCGACGCCCTCGCCCGCGCCCAGGCCCTCGGGCTGGCCGAGCCCGACCCGGCGAACGACCTCGACGGCCTCGACGCCGCCGAGAAGCTCGCCGTGCTCGCTGACCACCTCGGGCGGCGGCGGGTGCCGGTCGACGGCATCGAGCGGACCGGCATCGCGCCCCTCGACCCGGACGACCTGGCGCAGGCGAACGCGATGGGCGGTGCCATCAAACCGGTGGCGTTCGCGGCCTTCGGCGAGGAGTGCGTCCGCGCCTTCGTGGGACCCGCCTTCGTGCCCGCAGGCCATCCACTCGCATCCCTCTCCGGCCGCCTCAACGGCATCGTCCTCGACGGTCCGTTCGTGGAAGGCCTGTTCTTCAGCGGTCCCGGGGCCGGACCGGACGTGACGGCGGCCACCATCCTGGACGATGTGGTCGAGGTGGCGGGGGAAGGGACAGGGGGCGGCGGACCTCGGGCGGCGGCCGCGCGGCGGCCGGCGTCGGTCGAGGCCCCCGTCACCCCGTGGTTCCTTCGCCTCGACTTCGCGGAGGAGGTGCCGGACGAAGCGTCGGTGCGGGCACGGCTCGCGGCGCGCGGGGTGCAGGTTCGCCGCGTGGGTGGCACGGCTCCGGCGGGGACGCGGCGGCGGTTCTACGCCCTGACGGAGGCTTGCGGGCGGCAGGTCGTGGAGCAGGCCCTGAGCGACGTCGGCGGCGCCGGCGGCGGGGCGTGGCGCGTGCTGGAGGGGTGAGGCGGGACCGGGAGGCGGAGCGGGGCGCGCGAAGAACCTGGAGACACACGGCAGGCCGGCGGTCGCCGGCGACGCGGCCGGCCGGCGTGAGAGCGCGAGAGGAGGAACCTGTGGAGTTTGCGACCAAGACGATCCATGCGGCACAGCCATCGGACCCGGAGACGGGGGCGCTCATGGCCCCCATCTTCCAGACGTCGACCTACCAGCAGCAGGCGCCGGGGGTCCACCGCGGCTTCGACTACACGCGCACCAACAACCCGACGCGCGAGCGCCTCGAGCGCGTGCTCGCGGCGCTCGAGAACGTGGAGCACGCCGCCGTCTTCGCGTCGGGGCTGGCGGCGGAGCAGGCGGTGCTGCTGGCGTACCTGCGCCCGGGAGACGAGGTGGTGACGCCCCGTGACGTCTACGGCGGCACCTACCGCTTGCTGACGCGGGTCTTTCAACCCCTCGGGTGCGCGATCCGTCCGGTCGACCTGTCGGATCTGGCGGCGGTCGAGGAGGCCATCACGGCGAACACGCGCCTCGTGTGGGTGGAGACGCCGACCAATCCCCGGCTGCTCGTGTGCGACATCGCCGAGGTGGCGCGGCTGGCCCACGCGCGCGGGGCCCTCGTGGTCGTGGACAACACGTTCGCGACCCCGTTCTTCCAGCAGCCGTTCCAGCTCGGGGCCGACATCGTAATCCACAGCGTCACGAAGTACCTCGCGGGGCATTCGGACCTCATCCAGGGCGCGGCGCTCGCAAAGGACGCGGCCGTGTTCGAGCCGATCAAGTTCCTGCAGAACGCGGTGGGGGGCGTCCCGTCGCCGTTCGACTGCTGGCTGACGCTGCGCGGCTTGAAGACGCTCGAGTTGCGGATGCTCCGCCACGCCGAGAATGCCTGGGCCATCGCCCGGGCGCTCGACGGGCATCCGCTCGTCCGCCGCGTCTACTACCCCGGCTTGCCACACCACCCGGGCCACGAGGTCGCCCGGCGCCAGATGAGCGGCTTCGGCGGGATGGTGTCGTTCGAGCTCGAGGGCACCGTGGACGAGGTGGTCTCCCTCGTCAGCTCGCTGCGCTACTTCGCGCTCGGCGAGAGCCTGGGCGGGGTCAAGGCGCTCGTTTGCCATCCGGCGCGCATGACGCACGCGTCGATCCCCGCGGACGCCCGCGCGGCGCTCGGCCTCTCGGACACGCTCGTGCGGTTGTCGCCCGGGTGCGAGAACGCGAAGGATCTGGTGGAGGATCTGCTCGACGGCCTGGCGCGGGTCGAGGCGGCGCGCCGGGGCCGCCGCGCGGGGGCCGACGCCGCGCCCGCGGCTCAGCCGGCGGGGGCGAAGGCCTGAGACGCCGGCCCTCGAGGGCCGAGCCAGAGCGAGCGCGCCGTCAGGATGCGGTGGTCGAGTCCCGCCGCGCCGTCCAGCCGGGCCACGATCGGCGGGAGCTCGGCGGGAAACCGCCACTCATCGGCGCGCCCGCCCGCGGCCGTGACGGCCCGTGCCCACTGGTCCCACTCGGGGAGGAGGGCGCGGGCCACGGGCTCGACCACGAGCACGCGCGCGCCGCGCGCCGCGGCCGCGCAGAGGCGCTCGAAGACCCGGCGGCGCCCGCTCGCGTCGAGCTCGTTCAGGACGTACGCCGCCACGATTCCGGAGGCCTCCCTGGGGAGGCGGTACCGAGCGACGTCGGCGCGCACGACCCGCCCCTCGACCCCGAGCGTCCGGTAGGTCCACGCCGCCTCGCGGGCCGCCCAGGGGTGCCGTTCGACGCCCAGCACGCGCGGCCGCCGGCCCGACTCGAGACTCCACGCGGCGCCGGCGACGCCCGTCCCGCACCCGAGGTCCACGATTCTTACCAGCGCCGGGTCCGCCGCTCCGAGGGCGCGGACGATGTGGCGGAGCGTAACGAAGTGGAGGGGGCCGTAGAAGAGGGCGAAGGCGGCGCGCTTGCCGGTCGTCTCGAGGGCGCGCGCCGGCCCGGCGGGCGGGCGCGGCCTGCCGGGGGCTCGGGCTTCCACGTACGCGATCGACAGCGCGCGGACGGCGCGGGTCAGGTCGGCGACCCGCCCGCCGGCGAGGTACCGGGCTTCGAGGGCGGCGAGCCAGGCGGCGGGGGCGGCGGCGTTGGCGGGCGCGCGGCTCACGGGCGGACCTCGCTCGCCGGGTGCGTTTTGTGCGAAGATGACAGCCCTAAACGCGGGGGCCGCCCCGCTGGTCGCCCCACACGCCCAAGGAGGTCGACATGCTGCACTTGACCCGAGTGCCTGCGCGGGTCGTCCGGGTCGCCGCGATCGCGGGCGTCGCGCTCGCGGTGGCCGTCGTCCCGGCGCTGGCCCAGTCGAAGTCGAAGCTCCTCGACAAGGAGACGTTCTTCCAGATGGAGTCCGTGTCGAGCCCGCAGATCTCGCCCGACGGGTCGCAGATCGTGTTCGCGCGTGGGTTCGTCGACGTCATGCACGACCAGAACGCGTCCAACCTGTGGATCGTCGACGTCAAGGGCGAGCGGCTGCGCCAGCTCACCGAGGGGACCTGGCGCGACAGCTCGCCGGTCTGGTCGCCCGACGGCAAGCGCATCGCGTTTCTGTCGAACCGCTCGGGGTCGACGCAGATCCACGTGCTCTGGGTGGACACGCGGGAGACCTTGCAGCTCACGCGCGTCGACCGGGCCCCGTCGAACCTGAAGTGGTCGCCCGACGGGAAGGCCCTGCTGTTCACGATGAACCTGCCCGACGAGACGCCGATCCTGCCGGTCAAGCTGCCGCCGACGCCGCGCGGCGCGCAACTGGCCCGCGGCGCCGTGGTCGTGGACCGGCCGACGTGGGGCGCCGACGGCGTCGGGCCCACGACGAAGAGCTACAACCACATCTTCGTGGTGGACGCCGTCGTGGGCGGCACGCCGCGCCAGATCACGTCGGGGCCCTACAACCACAGCGCGGCGGAGTGGTCGGCCGACGGCAAGACGATCTTCGTGTCGGGCATCCGCAAGCCGGACGCCGAGTACCTGCGGAACGACTCCGAAATCTATGCCGTCGACCTGGCGACGCTGGAGGTCAAGACCCTGACCGACCGCCGGGGGCCCGACACGAATCCGGTGGCGTCCCCCGACGGAAAATGGATCGCCTACACGGGGTACGACGACAAGAACTACACGAGCCACCTGAGCAGCATTTACCTCATGGACCCCAGCGGGGGCAACAAGCGGCTCTGGGCGGGCAACTTCCCGAGCTCGCCCGGCGACCTCGAATGGGCCGCGGACAGCTCGGGCGTCTACTATTCCATGCAGGAACGCGGGGAGCAGAACACCTCCTTTTTGCCGGTCGCGCCCGGCAGCGCGCCCCGGAAAGTGACGAGCGGCGCGCACATGTTGACGGGCGTTTCGATCGCGCGCAACGGGCAGGCCGCGGCCGTCCGGTCGTCCATCAAACAACCCGGCGTGCTCGTGACGTTCCCGATCGCCCGGCCGGCCGAGATGAAGGTGCTCGTCGACGTCAACGCCGACGTCCTCGACGGGGTAACCCTCGCCGACGCCGAGGAGCTCTGGTACACCTCGGCCGACGGCTGGAAGATCCAGGGCTGGTTGATGAAGCCGGTCGACTTCGACCCCACGAAGAAATACCCGATGGTGCTCTGGATCCACGGCGGTCCGTGGAGCATGTACTCGGTGGGCTGGAGCTGGGCCTTCCAGAACTGGGCCGCGAACGGGTACGCCGTCCTGTGGACGAATCCCAGGGGCTCGACGGGCTACGGGCAGGAGTTCGTCAACGGCATCCAGTTCAGCTATCCGGGCAAGGACTATGACGACCTGATGGCGGGCGTCGACGCCGCCCTGGCGAAGGGATGGATCGACCCGGACAACCTGTTCGTGTGCGGCGGGTCGGGCGGTGGGCTCCTGACGGCGTGGGTGGTCGGCCACACGAACCGCTTCCGCGCCGCGGTGTCGATGCGTCCGGTCATCAACTGGCACAGCTTCGTGGGGACGACGGACGGGACGGGCTGGTACCGCCAGTTCCAGAAGTACCCGTGGGAGGATCCGATGGAGTACGCCGTCCGCTCGCCGCTGCACTACGTGGCGAACGTGACGACGCCGACCATGATCATGACGGGCGAGGCCGACCTGCGGACGCCCATCTCCCAGACCGAGGAGTTCTACCGCGCGCTCAAGATGCTCCGCAAGGCGGACACCTTGATGGTCCGGATGCCGGAGGAATTCCACGGGTGGCGCCGGCCGTCGCACCAGTTGCTGCAGCAGCTCTACTTGCTGGCGTGGTTCGAGAAGTACCGGACGCCAGCGAGCAAGAAAGCGATCACGGCGCCCGACGCGCATTAGCACGCGCCGGCGCCGGCGGCGCACCGGGAATGCGGCGCCGCGGCCCTGAGGGATGCGGCGGGGCTTGCAGCGCGCCGAAAGTTGCGTATGATCGCGGAGCAACGACTCGCTCCGCGCGAGGCGGATTCATGGAGGACGCATGGACGAGGTTCCCAAGACACCCGTAACCCCGACCGAGCCGGTGGCGGCGCCGGCTCCTGAGGCGCCCGCGCCGGCCCCCGCGGCCCGGCGGCC
>CAYZKQ010000150.1:0-7845 GCA_964478975.1 uncultured Vicinamibacterales bacterium
CGTCGGGGTCGCGCCGGGCGACCCGGGACGCGGGCCGGCGGAGGCGGCCGCGCCCGGCGAGCCTGCGGGGGGGAACACACGCCGCACCTCGGGCCGCGGCTCGAGGCGGATGAGAAACGCCGCCTCCCGGTCGAGGCGATCCCGTCCCAGCTCCACATCCACTTCGGCGTCACCTTCGACCTCGGCGCCGGGCGGCAGCGACTCGAGGAGCAGGCGCACGCGGTGGGGCCCGCTCCGGACGGCGTCGAACCGGAACACGCCCGCCCGGGCGAGTTCGGAGCGCGCGCCGCCGTCCAGGATCAGGACGGCGCCGTCGACGGGCTCGTCCGTCTCGTCGGCGCGGCCGTTGCCGTTGGCGTCGCGCTTGACGCTCCCGTGCACGGAGCCGAGGGGCACCAGCCCGAACGCGACGCGAGCCACCCTGCCGGGCGCGACCTCGACATCGACGTGCGGGGGCTGCGGCACATCGTAGTCGACCGGCACAGCCCCGACCTCGAGCGCGACGCGGGCAGGACCGGCAGGCACCTGGGTGAACTGGACGCGTCCTTCAGGGCCGGAGCTGGCGCGCGCGATCGTCTCGATGACCAGCGCAATGCCCGGCACAGGGCCCTCGTCCGGGTCCCGCCTTCCATTGGCGTTCCAGTCCGCGTACACCTCGCTGACGATCGTGCCCGTCCCGCGCCTTGCCGGGCGGCCGGCGGTGAGGCGCGGCTCGCCGGGCCCGACGCGCACCGATCCGGTCGGCACCGTGTGGACGACGCGGAGCAGGGAACGGGTGGTCCAGGGGCTTGTACCCGCGGCGATCGGAGGCGCTCGATCGACCAGCAGGTCGAAGGCGATCGACGTCCGGCGCGCGATCTGACCGGAGAGGCCCAGCGTCAGGGCCCGGCGGGCGGCCGTGAAGCCCGAGCTGGTGTCGAACGTTTCCGCCGCGATGGCCTCGGCGCGCAGCCAGAGCTGCCGCTGCGCCATCTGGAGCTGGCCTCCCGCGGTGGCTTGCCAGAGATTCTGGCTGCCGCCGGGCGCTTCGCGCCGCGTGTACTGGCCCGAGCCGAAGAGCTGAGAGCCCCGGGGGAGGCCGATGTAGACTTGCGCGAACGCGTCGTGCTGGACCGACGCCAGCGGCTGGATGAAGCGGTCGAGGCTCTCCCGGCGATGATACCGCGCGGAGGTTGTCCAGCGGCCGAAGCTGCCCTGCCATTCAGCCCCGTAGAGGCGCGTGTCGGAACGGGTCGGCGGTCCTTGCCCAGCCGGCTGCGACGTCCGCTCTCCGTCTTCGACGCGGAGGGTGAGGAAGGATCGATTGGCGAGGCGAGTCCGCAGCCCGCCGAACCGCCGCCAGAGCCAGGTCTGGGGCGGGGCGTGGCTGGCGCGGGTCCACCCCTCGGGGTCGAGGTTGGTCTCGACGCGTTCCGCGCCGCCGAAGAGGCGGAGGCGGCTGGTGACGTCGTACTCGCCGGCGGCGAACACGCCCTCTCGGTCCGTGAGGGTGTTGTGGAGCACGGGGAACTCGCCCGGAGAGAGGCGTTGAGCGTTGATCTGCACCCAGCCGCGGGGTAGCGTCCACAGGGTCCCGGCCAGGCCGGACGTGTCCCGTTCGAGGTGTGAATCGCCCCGCCGGCGGAACACCGTGAACGCCCCGTCGGCCACGAATTCGACGAGGCCGAGCGGACGGTAGCGCACGCCGCCGCCGACCTGGCGACTGTCGTCGACGAAGTAGGCGAACTCGCCGAGCTGGCGCGTGCGCACGGCGGAGGCCCGCACGGACCATTCGAGCGACGCCGACCCGCGGTGTCGGACCTTGGCGAAGGCGACGCGTTCGCCGAGGGCCTCGGTGTCGGTCCCGAAAATGTTGCGCAGGGCGGTCACCCGGCCCGCCGCGACCGTGATCGTGGTCGCGCGACTCTCGCCTTGCACGAAGACGCCGGCCAGGTTGAGCCGCGGGGCGAACAGGTTCGTGAAGGCGTAGTCGGAGATCGACGGCGTGACGGCGGTGTCGCCGGCCTGGAACGTCCAGGTGAGGCCGCCCGCCTTGACGCCGCGGACCGCGCCGAAGGCGACGCCCAGCCAGGGCTGCTGCTGCCGCCGCACCACGTGCGCGTTCAGCTCGAGCGTCCCGAAGAGGAAACCCGGTTGGATCCACACCAGCCCCAGGTCCGGTTCCAGGGAGGGCTGGCCGCCGAGCCGCAAGGGGTCGCCGGTCAGGATCTGACTCGCCGTCGAGATCTGCACCGACCCGGCCTGCGCGAGCGCCGTCGGCGCTCCCAGGTGAAGAAGCAGCCCCGCGGCGCCCGCAGCGAGGAGCCGCATTTTCCCGGTGGACCTAGCGAGCGATCGTCAGGATCGTCTCGCCGACCAGCAGCGCGCGCATGCCCACGTCGATCTTCAGCTCGACGCGGTACTCGCCGGGAGCCAGGGGCGGGTCGCCCTCGCGGCTCGCTGGGATCGCGATTTCGCGTTCGCTCTCGGGCAGGACCGGGACGTGGGGGACGTCGCCCTGCCGGACCACCGTGCCGGCGCGATCGTAGATCGTGAGGGTCCCTTTCGTGCGGACGTTCGCGCGGCTGGTGTTCTTCAGCGTCGCGACGACCTCCGCCGGGCGTCCCGGCGGCGTCCTGGTGACGAGGTTCGTCAGCTCGACCGCCACCACCGGCTGGCCGACGTTGACGTAGACGACGGTGGCGACGCGCGTCTGGAACACGACGTCCCGGCCGCGCGCGGCGACGTCCCCACCCGGCGGGCTGAACTCGAAGAGGATGGCCGCGCGATAGCCGCCGTCGGCGGTCGAGTCCGGTACCGCGGTCGTGAACCGTACCATGCCCTGCCGGCCCGGTTCGATGACCTGCTCGGGCGGCGCGAGCCGCACCCACGCGGACGCGGCACTCCACGCTTCCGGCGCCGCCTGGAACTGCGGCGTGCCGTCCCGCGACAGGTACCAGTCGGTGACGCGGGCCCGGACGCGCACCGGCTTGTCGCTCTGATTCGTCAGGGTGACCGCCTCGGTGTGGCGGCTTCCCGGGGAGGCGGTCAGCTCGACCCGCAGCGGGGAGACTTCGACGGCGATCTGGCCCGCCGCCGGGACGGCCAGTCCGACGACCGCGCCGGCGGCGGCCGCGAGCCGGCTCAGGGCGCGCTGAGGGTGAACACGAAAGTCTGCGAATAGACGCCGACGCTGTAGGTCCATGAGTTCACCAGTCGAAACACCACCGTCCCGGTCTGGAAGGGGTTCACGTTGCCGAAGCCCGAGGCCACCGTCTGCTCGACCGTCTTGCTGAGCGTGCCCGCCTGAAACGGCGGCGTCGGCGTCGCGACCCAGGTCACGTTACTGATATCGATGGCTGCCGTGCCGGCGAGTAGGTCACCCGCCGCCAACACCGTAATCCGCCAGGGTTGACCGGCGTTCCCGCGGACGCGATAGCGCACCACCAGGGCCTGGGCTTCGACCGTGGGGAGCGCGTCCGGGTCGGCGCTGGGGAACGTGAGGCTGGTGGGTTGGATGCGGAGGTTGACACGCTGCGCCGCTGCAGGGTCCCCGCTCGAGCCCCAGAGGCTCGCCGTGAGGAGGACTCCCGAAATCCAGCGGCGCCGGTGCGGCGGTGGCGGAACCATCGATTACGGCGCGATCAAGGTGTAAACCAGCGTCAGGGTATACGTCCCGGTGGCGTACGTCCAGAGGTTCCGCAGGGTGTAGAGCTGGGTCCCCGTGCGGACACCCGAGGAGGTCCAGGCGGCGACGGTCTGCGCCGCCCCGCGGACGACGGTGCCGTCCCCGAAGCCGGGCCCGCTGGCGGTCCACACCAGAGCGGACGCCGGGATGGTGTCGGTGCCCGACCGAAGGTCGTCCTGCGCCTCGACGGTCAGGGTGATGGTGGCGCCCGGCGACGCCCGGGCCTTGGCCGTGATGGTGATGGAACCGCCGCCCGCCGGGATGAACGGGACGGTGTCCGGGTCGGCGTCGGGGAAGCTGATCGCAGAGGTGGAGAGCGCCAGCTTCGCGAGCCCGCCGACCATGGCCGAGGCGGCCACGGTGACCGTGTCGCTCGCCGCCTGTCCGGACGAGGGGGCGGCCAGGGCGAGGATCCCGAGCAGGGTCGCGGCGACCGACGCGCTGCGCCGAACGTTCACAGCCTCTTCTTCGAGGCGGGGACCCTGTCGCGCACCCTCCGCTCCCGTCTGGTCGCGAGGCCGGACCGGGGGCGTGCCCCCGGAGGGGCGAACCCGCGGGGTCCGCCCCGCTGCGACCGTCCGGCCTGCGCGAACTCAGGTCCCCGGCCGTCGTGACTATTATCGGCGGCTCGCCTGGAAGATTGCGAGCGCGCCGGTCGCGCCGTCGGCGGCCTCGGGGTGTTACGGCGCCGACAGTGTGAACGTGACGGTCGTGGTGTAGTTACCCGTCGCGTAGGTCCAACTGTTCTCGAGCGCGAACGTCATGCCGCCCGACCGAACGCCGGAATTCGTCCACGATCCGATCGTGACCGCGATGGTGCTCAGGGTGCCGGCGCTCAGGTCGCCCGTGGCCGTCCAGCTCACCTTCGACGCCGGGATCGTGTTGGAACCGTCCGTGAGGTCCGAGGACGCTTCGACGGTCAGGGTCACGGCGTTGCCCGACGAGGTGCGGGACTTGGCTGTGACCGTGATGGGGCTCGGCGACCCGGTGATGCTGGTGACGGTATCCGGGTCGGCGTCCGGGAATGTGACGGCGTTGTTCGACAAAGTCAGGACCGCGCGCGCGCCGACGACGGCTGTGACGTTGAGGGTCGCCTGCTGCGCCTGAGCCGCTGCGGGGCTCGTCCACGCCACCAGGGCGGCGGGGACGAGGAGGGAGAGGAGGATGGCTTTCTTCATGATCGTTCTCCTTCGGTCCGAGGCCGGGGCCTCGTCCCTTGTTCTTTTTCGGGCACGGCCACGCCGGTGGCGCCCGCGCGTCCCCCCGTGCCCGAGCGGGGACGGTGGGCGTCCAGAGGTCATCCCGCGCGACGGCGCTGGCGTTCGACCCACGCTTTGAAGTCGCGCTGGCGGATGCGCCACTGCCGGCCGATGCGCACCGCGGGGAGCTCGCCGCTGTGGATGAGCCGGTAGACGGTGCGGGCGTTGACCTTGAGGCATCCGAGGACCTCCTGGGTGGTCAGGAAGGCCGCTCCGTCCTGTTTCTCTCGTTCGTTGTCAAGCATTACAGTCATTTACATGCCCTTACTTGACGCGCCATTGTCCGTTATCTACGGACGTTCATACGACATAAACACACTCTAATGTATTTAGAAACACCGCGCCTGTCAAGGCCGCCCTGCCCGTGGTTGCACTGAACCTTCTAAGTAGCTGATTTAACTGGCCTTATATCGGATCAATGAGGACCGGGTACCCCCGGCGGGTCATTCCCCCAGAGCCTTGGCGGCGACCGCCAGGACACGCGGCACCCGGAAGGGCTTCGTCAGATACCCCGAGACGCCCAGGTTGATCGCCTCGATCGCGCTCGCCTCCGAGGAATATCCCGTGATGATGATCACGGGCAGCGACGGGTAGAAGCGCCGCGCTTCCCGAATCACCGTCAGGCCGTCGACGCCCGGCATGCGCAGATCCGTGATGAGCAGGTCGTAGGGCACCAGGCGCAGGCGCTCGATGGCGGCTCGGCCGTCGGCGGCGACGTCCACCTCGTAGTCGGCGAGGCTCAGGGTCTTCGAGAGCATGTCCCGGATGCTCGCCTCATCGTCGACCACCAGGACCCGCGGCCGTTCAGGGGTCGCGCGCTCGCTCGGCCCCGCTCCCCCGCCGCTCGGCCTCGCACTTCTCGTGCGCTGGCTTTCGAGCCACGCGTCGAGGTCGCTCTTGCGGAAGCGCCACTGGCGCCCGACCCGAACGGCGGGCAGTCGGCCGGCTTTGATCAGACGATAGACCGTGCGGAGGTTGACGTGAAGGTACTCGATGACCTCTTCGGTCGTCAGGAAGGTTTCTTCGACCATCCAGGGTGTCCTCTCGAGATCACTCTATCACCAACTTGTCGGTCGGGAGCTCGATCGTGAAGACCGCCCCGCCGCCGGGGTGGTTGGCTGCACGGATCTGCCCGCTGTGGTCCTGGATGATGCCGTAGGTGATCGCCAGCCCCAGGCCGGTGCCCTGGCCGACTTCTTTGGTGGTGAAAAACGGTTCGAACAGGCGGCTCTGGACTTCTTCGGACAGCCCGGGGCCGGTGTCCCGGATGCGGACGACGGCCCACTCGCCGCGCCGGACGACGGCGGTCGACACTTCCAGGCGGCCGGGCCGGCCCGCCATGGCTTGCTCGGCGTTCAGGATGATGTTGAAGAAGGCTTGCTGGAGGAGCAGCGGGTCGCCGATGGTCCGGGGTTGCCGCGGGTCGAGGCGGCGGACGACCTGGATGCCGGCCTTGCGGAGGCGCGCCGCACGGAGCGCGAGGGCGCGCGCGAGGACCTGGTTGATGCCGCATCGCCGCCGAACGCGCTGGCCCCGGCCGGCGAAGACGAGCAGGCTCCCGACGATGCGGGCGGCCCGGTCGGCTTCCCGGTAGATGCGGCCGAGCTCGCGCCGCTGGGCTGGAGTCAGCCGGCCGGTGGTGCGCATGAGTTCGAGGTGGCCGAGGACACCCTGCAAGGGATTGTTCAGCTCGTGGGCGATGCCGGCGACGAACTGGCCGAGGGCGGCGAGCTTTTCCGACTGGGCCAGTTGTTGGCGCAGCGCGGCGCGTTCAGCCTCGAGGCGCGCGTGTTCGGTGATGTCGCGCAGCACGGTGACGCTTCCGCTCGGCCGCGTGTCCTGACCTCTGAGCCGCGTCACCGTGACGATGAAGGTCCCGCGAAGGACGGGGTCGTCGACCTGGCGGGTGGGGACCGGCGCGCCGCCCGGGTGCTCGGCGGCGGCCTGCGCGGCGATCCAGGCGGCCGTGTCGGCGCCGACCCACCGGACGAGGGGCTCGCCGCGCAGTTCGTCGGGGCTGCGGCTGACGCGCTCGGCGAACGCGCGGTTCACGTAGGTGATGCGGTGGGTCGAGTCGCACACGACGACCAGGTCGGCGAGCGAATCGAACGTGTCCTCGAGCTCCCGGCGCGAGCGCAGGACCTCGCCGAGCAGTTGCACGTTCTCGATAACGCTCGACAACTGCCGTCCGAGGTCGCGCGCGGTCTCGAGCAGGGCGAGCCGCCCCAGGGGCGTGTCGCGCAGGCCCTCGATCACGAGGCTCCCCAGCGCGCGGCGCCGGCCGCGCAGTGGGACCAACAGGTCGAACGCCGCCGGGTCTGCCGGGTCCGGGCGCTCGAGCAGCGGCCGTTCCAGACGCAGGCCGCGCGCGGCGGCCGACGCGGGGTCGTCGGCGGCCACCGGCGAGGTGGCCGCGCGGACCGCGGGGTCGCTCGACCCTTCGAGGGCCAACAGCCGCGCCTGGCGGTCGTGGATCCAGAGGCCGGCGCGGCGCGCGCCGAACAGGGCGGCGAGGGCGGTGCAGAAGCGGTCGAAGTCGACGGCGAGGCCGGGCATCGAGATCGCGTCGCGCGAGCAGACGAGCACCAGCTCGCGGACGCGATGCTGCAAGCGGTGGGTCCGCACGAGCCGCCGCCATTCGACCGCGGTCGCGAAGGCCCGGGCGGTCTCGAGCACCACGGCCGGATCCGGCGCGGCGGCCCGCGGGAGGCCGAGCACGAGGACCAGCGCCACCTCGTCGTGCGGCACGCGGACGGCGACCGCGGTGCCGGCGCCGATCGCGGCGGCGAGGCCGGTGCCCGCGCGCGGCGCATCCTCGAGGCGGACCGGTTCGGTTTCGGCCGCCGCGCGCTCGAGCCACGCCGCGTCGGGTCCCGACAGGCGCAGCGCGTCCGCGAGCGCGCCATACCCGGAGGTTCC
>CAYZKQ010000151.1:0-7823 GCA_964478975.1 uncultured Vicinamibacterales bacterium
AGCTCCTGAGCGAGCTGTCAATCGTGGCGGCGCGGGTCTTTTACGACGAGTTCCAGGACTTCAAGGCGAGTGCGGAGACCGATGGCGAGGCCGGGGGCGCTGAAGGCGCTGCGCCGAAACGGCGCCGGGTCCGCTACGAACAGTTCGTGCACGCGATGCTTCCGGACGGCCTGCGCCGGGTCTTCCTGAACTACCCGGTGCTCGCGCGCTTGATGGCCATCCTGGTCGAGGCGTGGGTGGAGTCGGTCGCGGAGTTTCTCGAACGCCTGCACGCCGATCGCCGGGCCATCGCCGACACGTTCAACGCCGGGGTCGACCCCGGCCGAGTCGCCGAGATCGCGCCTGGCCTGTCGGACCCGCACGACGGGCGGCGCCGTGTGGCGGTGGTGGGATTCGACGCCGGCTTGCGCGTGGTCTACAAGCCGCGGGACGTGGGCGTGGAGGCGGCGTTCGGCGGGTTCGTCGAGTGGCTCAATGCGCACGGGGCGCCCGTGACCCTGCGGGCGGCGCGCGTCATCGCCCGGCCGCACTACGGCTGGCAGGAGTTCGTACGCCACGAACCGCTCGCCGCCGAGGGCGAGGCGCGCGAGTACTTCCGGCGCGCCGGTGCGCTCCTCTGCCTGGTCTATCTCCTGCGCGGTCGCGACCTCCACGTGGAGAATGTGATCGCCACGCGCGAGGGGCCGGTGCTGGTGGATGTCGAGCTGCTCTGCCAACCGGAGGCTGGGTCGGTCGCCGCCGGCGCCCGGGACAAGACCAGCGCCGACGCGAGCCTGGAAGCTGCGGGGTCGTGTCTCGCGTCCGGGCTGCTGTCGTTCGTCGACCTGGGCCCTGACGGCGCGGCGTACGACGTGGGGGGACTCCGCGGTCGCAGCGTGGGTCCGGCGACACGGCCGCGCCGGCGCTGGTGCGAGGTGGACAGCGACGCCCTGCATCCCGTCGACGAGCCGACCTTTCGCCTGCGCGCCCAGAACGCCGTCCTGGTGGGCGCGCGGCGCTGTGAGCCGGAGGACTACGCGGGGGAGGTGCTGGACGGGTTCGCCGCGATGTATCGGTTTCTGGTGGGCCATCGCGAGAGAATTCGCGCGGCGGACGGTCCGCTCGAGCCGTTCAGGGAGGCGTGGGTGCGCGTCTTGATTCGGCCGAGCAATCAGTACGCGCTGCTCGCCGACCTCCTCGCCTCGCCCCGGTATCTGCGCGACGGCCTGGAGCGGAGTTGTGCCATCGAGGTGCTCGCGCGGCCTCTTGCGGGGAGCCGCGTGCGGCCGGCGGCCTGGCCCGTGTTCGAGGCGGAACGCGGTGCGCTCGAGCGCCTGGACCTGCCGCGCTTGGTGGCGCGCGGCGACGCGACCGCGCTCGTCTCGCGCGGGCGCGAGGTGACGCGCGACTGGATCCGCACGTCCGGCCTTACCCTGGTCCGTCGGCGACTCGAGGCGATGGACGAACCCGACCTGGACCGGCAAGTCGAGATCCTCGCCGGGGCGCTCGCCCAGGATTCGCCGCGGCCTGTCGCGATCGAGGTGCCGCCCACGGCGGTCGACCGGCCGGGCGAGCTCCCCGAGGCGTGGTGCCTCGCCCAGGCGCGGCACGTCGGCGAAGCCTTGCGCGGGCGTCTCGTGTTCGACGCGCGCGGGGCCTCGTGGCCGCCCAGCTTTGGATGGTCCCACCGGCCCGGGCTGCGGCGCCACGACCTGTACAGCGGCGCCCTCGGTCCCGGACTCCTGTTCGCGGCGCTCGCGAGCGTCACCGGGGAACCGGCCTGGGTCCGGGCTGCGGCCGACGTGATGCACGGCCTGCGATCGTGGCTCGCGCGACCCGAGTGGGCGCGGGAGGTCGGTGAGGCTCCGCTCGGGATCGCCTCGGGCCTCGGGTCGCTGGTCTACGGTCTCGTCGCGATCGCGCGGCTCCTGCGCGATCCGTCAGCCATCGAGTTCGCCGAGCAGGCGGCGCGCCCCGTGACGCCGGAGCGGATTCGGTCTCACGAGCGCTACGATCTCGTCGACGGTCTGGCCGGCGCGATCCTCGCGTGGCTCGCGCTCGCCGACGCGACCGGCGACGAGCGGTGGCGCGCGCTGGCGCGGCTGGCGGCGGATCGCCTCGTCGCGGTGGCCGTCGAGCGCCGCGGCGGGCTCGCGTGGCCCGCCGTGGATGGTCGTTTCTACGCGGGGTTCGCCCACGGGAGCGCGGGTGTGGCGTACGCGCTGGCGCGCGCGGCGGCGGCGGGGCACGACGCATCCCGGCTCGCCGCGCATCGGGCGCTGGCTTTCACCCGCGCGCTCGCCCCACCGGTCGCGTCCCGCTGGGTCGTGGCCGACCCGGGAGCCGAGCCGGCGGCTGCGAGCGGACCGGAGATGGTCGCGTGGTGCCACGGGGCGCCCGGCATCGCACTGGCGGAGACGCTGGTGCGGGAGGCCCTCGGCGAGGGGGAGGGTGACGGGCGGGACGAAGCCGACCTCCGGGCACGCGCGCTGGCCGCGACCGAAGCCGCCCGGCTTCACCACGCCGACCACCTCTGCTGCGGGAACCTGGGGCGGGCCGAGATCCTGTGGACGCTGGGCCGGCGCCTCGGGCGCCGCGACCTGCTCGCGGCCGCCCGCCGCGTGGTCGTCGAAGTCGCGGCGCGCGCGGCCGGTCGAGGCCACTATCGGCTGTCGGCCCGGGGCTTCGCGTACGTCACCTTCGACCCCGGGTTCTTCCGGGGACTGGCCGGCATCGGGTATCAGTTCCTGCGGCTGGCGGCACCGGCGCGCGTCCCGTCGGTGCTGGCCTTCGAGGTCGGGACGTGACGAGCGTGCAGGTCGAGTGCCGCCGGCTGACGGGCGACCGCGCGGCTCCGCTGGCAGCCATGACGTTCCCCGCCTACCGCCACCTGCTGGCGCTTCGACCGGCGCCCCGGCACCCGGCCCAGGGCGACCGCCGCCTGGTGCAGCCCATCGCGATCGCGGCCTTCGGGGGCGAGACGCCGCTCGGACTGGTCCTAGCCGAAGTGCCGTTCGATCCAGGGCGTCCCGCGGAAATGCTGTCGCTGTTTGTCGCGCCCGAGTGGCGCAACCACGGGATCGGCACCCGGCTGGTCGCGGCGCTCGAGGAGGCGCTCGCCCTCAAGACGTGTACGCACGTCACCGCGGTGTACACGACGGGCAAGCCGAGCATCGCCGCGCTGGAACGCGTGCTGGCCAAGCGCGGCTGGTCGCCGCCGCAACCGCGCACGGTGGTGGTGCGCTTCACGCCGGAGGAAGCGGCGCGCACTGAGTGGTTCGGCCGCATCACTTTGCCGCCGGGCGAGTTCGAGATTTTCCCGTGGACCGAGCTGACGCCGGAGGAGCGTTTGGCGATCCGCCGCACGCACGAAGCGCGGGCCTGGATCGCCCAGGGCCTCGAACCGTGGCGGCACGATGTCTACGGGTTCGACGCGGTGTCGAGTTTGGGACTCCGCTACCGGGGCGAGGTGGTCGGCTGGGTCATCAACCATCGCCTGGAGCCGGATGTGGTGCGGTTTACGTGCAGCTTCATGCGCGAGGACCTCAGCCGTCGGGGGCGCATCCTGCCTCTCTACACCGAGTCGATCCGACGGCTGGCGGCGGCCGGGTGCCGCCTGTGCACGTTCGTGACGCCCATCAGGTACAAGGAAATGGTAGAGTTCATCCACCGCCGGTGCGCCCGATGGGTTAGCTTCGTCGGCGAAACGCGCGGGTCGACGAAGGTGCTTCAGGCGGCCGGCCTGACCGCGCGTGAAGGAGGGCGGCTGTGAGACCCCGGGGGATGACGCTGGTCGTGGCCGGTCTCTCGCTCCTGACCGCTTCCGCGAGCGAGGCCCAACGCGTGTCGCTCGCCCGGTTCCTCCCGACACAGGTGGCCACCGGCGCGCGCCTCGACCTGTCGGCCGACCCAGCCGACACCCGCGGACACTTCGTCGTCGGGGCCGAGCGCAGCGCCGTGGTCGCCGAGCTCAACCGCGCCCTCGCCCTGCAGGTGACGCTGTTTCCGCTGAACGCGGGCTGGTCGGGCTTCGGGCGCCTCGGGCCGGCCGGAACCCCTCCCGAGGGGCCCGGGTGGGGAGTCGGGTCGGTGTTCGCCGAGCGCGCCGAGACCGGGGGGCGTGGCCGCTTCCGCGTCTCGTTCACCCAGCAGTACGCGACGTACGAGGCGCTGGACGGGGTCGGGTTGCGGGGCAGTGACATCAATCTGTACTTCGAGCACGACGACTGCTGTCCGGAGGGGCAGGGGGCGCCCGGGGCCACCACCGACCTCACGCCGGAGTTCGAGCGCGACCTGCTCGTCGAGACGCTGTCGATCGATCTCGACCGGAACGTCTTTACCGTCTTTGCGGACTACGGCGTGACCGATCGGCTCGACGTCGGGCTGGCGCTACCCATCGTGAAGGTCAACGCTCAGGCGCACGTGACCTCGCGCGTGCTGCGGACCGCGACGGCCGCGGCGCGGTCCGTTCATCAGTTCGACATCATCGAGCTCGCCAACCGCACGACCTACGGGCGGGGGTACGCTGCGGGTCTCGGTGACCTGGTTGTGCGAGCCAAGGTCAACGCCCTCCGCCGGCCGGGACACGCGCTCGCGGGCACTCTGGCGGTGGCGTTTCCGACGGGCGATCCTGACGACCTGCTGGGAACAGGTGCGACGCGGACCACGGCGGGTGCGCTCTGGTCGGGCGAGTTCGGCCGGGCGGCGGCCCAGGCGGGCGCGGCGTTCACCTGGGCCGCCGGGGAGGCGGGCCCCGACCTGCTGCGCGGGGCCGGGACGATGCCCGGTGTGGCGCCGCCACCGCTCTCGTTGAGAATTCCGAACGAGCTTTCCGTGACGGGCGGCGGGCACGTCGCGGTGCATCCGCGCGTGATGCTGGGGGGCGAAGTCCTCGTGCGGCGCCTCGACCGGATGACCCGGTTCGCCGTGGGCCGGGTCTCGTTTCCGTCGCGGGCGCCCGGCGCTTTGCCCACGGCCGCCTTCACCGCCGCCGACCACCTGCTCGTGACGGGTGAGCAGCCGCTGACGCTCGCGGTCGGCGTGGCCGGCCTGCGGGTACGGGTCGCCGACGCCTGGCTGTTGCGCGGCGACGTCCTGTTTCCTTTGAACGACGCCGGGTTGCAGATCCGGGTGGGGGCGCTCGCAGGTGTGCTGTATGCGTTCTGACACCGCCTGCCCGCGGTGGTGGCGCACGCGCTGGCCGGGAGGGTGGTGAAGCGGCTATGACCGGCAGGCCTCCGGCACCCGCCGACCTCGACGATATCGCGCGGTTCGTCGTGGAGGCGAAGAACGGAACGTACGTCTTCCGCGAGGGCGACCCGTCGACCGAAATGTACATCGTCCAGGACGGACGGGTGGCTCTTTCGAAAATGTGGGCCGGCGAGGATCGGGTGCTCGCGGTGCTGGAGCCGGGGGATTTCTTCGGCGAGAACGCCCTGCTCGAGGACCAGCCGCGGGAGGTGTCGGCGCGCGCGGTGGCCGACTGCCGCTTGCTCCGGATCGATCACGCCACCTTCGACCGCATCGTCCAGGAAAATCCCGAGATCGCGATTCGCATGCTCCGCAAGCTTTCCCGGCGGTTGCGGGAGCGCCAGGAGGCGGACCTGCGGGCGGCCGAGATCGCGATGGGCCCGCTCGCCGCGGCCGCCGCCCCGGCCCCACCACCGGCGCCGGCCGTCGCGGCGAGGCCAGCGACGGCGGCCCTGGTGCACGCCGCTTCCGGCCGGCGGTACGTGCTGCCGGAGAGCGGCGAGGTGACGATCGGGCGGCCCGACCGCGCGACGGGGATGACCCCCGACGTCGATCTGAGCGACGTCGATCCGGAGCGGACCCTGAGCCGCCGCCACGCGAAGATTTTCCGGCGCGAGGGCGTTTTCTACCTCCGCGAGGACATGGGCACGCGCAACGGCACCTTCCTGAACGGCGAGCGGCTCACCACGGGCGTCGAGGTTCGGTTGCGCGACGGCGATCGCGTCCGCTTCGGCCTGGTCGACATGGTGTTCGAGTGCCGGTAGGTCGCTATCGTTTCGTCACCGTCGACGTTTTTACGGATCGGCGCTTCAGCGGCAACCCGCTTGTAGTCGTGCCGGACGCCCGCGGTCTGGCGACGGCCGAGATGGCCGCGGTGGCGCGGGAGTTCAACCTTTCGGAGACCGTCTTCGTGCTGCCGCCGGACGATCCGCGCCACACCCGTCGGCTCCGCATCTTCACGCCGGGCGCCGAGCTGCCGTTCGCCGGCCACCCGACGGTCGGCACCGCGTGGGCGCTCGCGTTTCTCGGCGACGTCCCGCTGACCGGGGAGCGCACGCCCCTGGTCTTCGAGGAGGGCGTCGGGCCCGTGCCCGTCACGGTGTTCGGCGAGGCGGGGCGGCCGGTGGCGTCCGAGCTCACGGCACCCCGACTCCCTGAGCCTGGTCCGCCTGCGCCGCCGGCGGCCGACGTCGCGAGGGTGTTGTCGCTCCAGCCGGACGACCTCGCCCCGTCTCCGGACGCGCCGGAAGGGTGGTCGTGCGGCGTGCCGTTCCTGTTCGTCGCGCTCCGCGACCGGGCTGCGGTTTCGCGCGCGCGGCTCGATCCGCTGGCGTTCGAACGGGTGCTCGGAACCTACTGGGCGCGCCAGGTGTTTCTCTTCGCCCGTGATCCGGGCGCGGCCGGGGTGGACCTCCACGCCAGGATGTTCGCCCCGGCGCTCGGTGTCGCCGAAGACCCTGCGACCGGGTCGGCGGTCAGCGCGCTCGCCGGCTATCTGGCGCGGCGCGACCCCGAGCGCGAGGGGACGAAGCGGTGGGTGGTGGCGCAGGGGGTGGAGATGGGGCGCCCGAGCCGCCTGGTGCTCGAGGTCGATCGGCGCGGGGGCGAGATCGTCTCGGTCCGCGTCGGCGGCCCTTCGGTGTTTGTCAGCGAGGGAACTATCGAGGTGTGACCGCCCGAGACCAGCCCGTGCGGGTCGTGCCGGGTGCCGCAACCCGCCGCCCGGTGCGCTGCCGGTGCCCAGGCGCGAGAGCCAGGCGCTTCCGCGACAGGGAGCGTCGGGTTGGACCGGACTGGTCCTGCTCGCCGAGCCGCGCTGATTGCGGCTGATTCCGCCCGAGTCAAGCCGCGACACTGGCCCGCGCGTTGAATTCGCGGATCAGCTCGTCCCAGACCTCCAGATAGCGGACGAGTCCTTTCCAGAACGCGGGGGCGCGCCGCGCGAGGAACTGATCGACGGCGACGCTGCGCTGCTCGACCCACGTGTAGTAGCCGAGGTTGAAGATCCGCTCGCGGTCGCGCCGGGTGAGCTCCACGTAGTGATCCGCGGCGGCGCCAAGAATGTACTGGCCGAAGACCTCGGCGGCGCTCGTCGCGTCGAAGCGGCCGCCGAAGCGCTGCTGCGCGATCCGCGGCCACTCGCTCGCGTACAGCGCCGCCCCGTCGGTCGCCACGGTGACGACGAGGTCGTTCGGACCCAACGCGAAATAGCGCGCCGTCTTGATCGCCCCCACGACGTTGCAGATGCTCGACAGGCCGAAAGACGGCAGCGCGCCGACGACTTCCGGGGGCACGCGGCGCCGGGTCAGGAGGTACTCGCGGCCGATGTCGCTGTTGAACAGCAGCGCCAGCGCGTCGGTCGCGCGGTCCGAAACGGCCGCCACGACGTCGGTCCCCATGACGTTGTGAATGAGCGGCACGTGCTTGTCGCCGATCCCCTGGATGGTGTGCTCGCCGAACCCGTTGGCGAGCAGGGTCGGGCACTCGAGCGGCTCGAGGACGATGTTCTTCGAGCCGTAACGAGTCTTCAGGTAGTCCCCGGCGGCGAGCGTCCCGGCCGAGCCGGTCGCCGTCACGAACGCCGCCACGCCGAG
>CAYZKQ010000152.1:0-7785 GCA_964478975.1 uncultured Vicinamibacterales bacterium
GTAGGGCGGCCCTTTATGGGCCGCCGCAGCGGGCCCCCCGCGAGCGACCGTGCAGCGCCCGCGGCCGGGCCGAGCGCGGACGCGCGAGGCCCAGGCGCGTGGGGGTGGGGCCCCACGCGCAGAAAGAGAAGCGGTCCGGGGGACGCAGTCCCCCGGTCGGGGAAAGGAGGCGGAAGATGGGTGCAATCGGGCGTCTGGTGGGGATGGTCGGGGCGACGCTCGCCCTGGTGGGAGGGGTCGGGCCGGTCGGCGCGGCGCAACCAAAGGAGAAGCCTGTGGTCGTGATCGAGACGAGCGTTGGCGACATCACGGTGGAGCTCTATCCGGACAAAGCGCCCATCACGGTCGAGAACTTCCTGACCTACGTGAAGGACGGCTTCTACAGCGGGACGATCTTCCACCGTGTGATCCGCGGCTTCATGATCCAGGGCGGCGGGGTCACGCCTGACGGTCAGCGGAAGCCCACCCGGCCGCCCATCAAGAACGAGGCAGCCAACGGGCTGAAGAACACGCGGGGCACGATCGCGATGGCGCGCACGAACGAGATCGACAGCGCCACCTCGCAGTTTTTCATCAACACGGTGGACAACGGCTTTCTCGATCACGCGGGACCGGACAAGTTCGGCTACTGTGTGTTCGGGAAGGTCATCGCCGGCATGGACGTCGTCGACAAGATCGAGCGCGCGCCGACCAAGCCGGGCGACTGGCCGGTCGATCCGGTCGTGATCCGTGCGGTGCGGATGAAGACGCCGTGACGGCCGAGCGCGCCGCGTCGGCGCTGCGGGACGCGTTCCGTCGGCACGAGCGGCGCTGGGCCGACAACCGCTACGTGTATGCGGTGGTGTCCCGGCGCAGCGGGGGGCTCTCGGTCGGGATCAACCTCAATCCGGACAAGGGCTGCAATTTCGACTGCCTGTACTGCCAGGTCGACCGGACCGTGCCGCCGGTGGTGCGCCGGGTCGATCTGGGCCGGCTCCGCGAGGAGCTCGACCTCGTCCTGGCGGCCGAGCGCGACGGGTCGCTCTATGCCGGGGCGCCGTTCGACGCCCTCGCGCCGGAGCGCCGCGGGGTGCGGGATCTGGCGTTTTCCGGGGACGGCGAGCCGACGGCCTACCCGCGCTTCAGGGAGGCCGTGGAGATCGCCGTGGAGGCGCGCCGCCGGTTCGGCCTGCACGCGGCGAAGATCGTCGTGATCACCGACGCCGCCTATCTCTCGCGGCCCCGGGTGCGCGAGGCGCTGGCGCTCCTCGACGCGCACCACGGCGAGATCTGGGCGAAGCTCGACGCCGGGACCGAGGCGTACTTCCAGCTCGTCGACCGGCCGAACGTCTCGCTCGAGACGGTGGTGGCCAACATCCTGGACGCGGCCCGGGCGCGGCCGCTCGTCATCCAGTCGCTGTTCTGCCGCGTGGACGGCGCGCCGCCGGCGCCCGCGGAGATAGAGGCCTACACGCGGCGGCTCGAGACGATCCTGGCCGGCGGCGGCCGACTGAAGGCGATCCAGGTGTACACCGTTGCCCGGCGGCCGGCGTCGCCGCGTGTCTCGCCCCTCGCGGATGCGGAGGTCGACGCGATCGCCGCGGCGGTCGCGGCGCGCGTGCCGGTGCCGGTCGAGGTGTACTACGGGGTGCCCGTCGAGGAGACGGCGCCCGCACCGGTCCGCCTCAGCCCGGAGGCGGGCTAGCTGGCCCCGTCGGTCCCGCGCGGAGCCGCCACCCTCGCCAACTCCTGCTCCAGTCGATCCACCAGCGCGTCGAGCTGGTGGGTGACCGCGTCGACGGCGTCCCGGCGCGTCAGGTCGACGCCGGCCCGCTGCAACAAGGTCACGGGGTAGTCGCTGCTCCCCGCGCGGAGCAGGTCGAGGTACCGCGCGCGCGTGGCGGCGCGATCGCCGCCGTCGCCCTCGATCAGTGTCCGGGCCAACTGCGCCGCCGCCGCGAAGCAGGTGGCGTACTGGTACACGTAGAACGGCATGGAATAGAAATGCGGGATGCGCGCCCACGTCACGCGCGTCCACGCCTCGTCCTCCGCCCCGTCGACGGCGTCGCCGTAGTACGCGCGGAAGGTCTGGAGGTAGGTGTCGCCCAGCACGTCGGCCGTCAAGGGCCGGCCGGCTTCGAGGAGGCGGTGGGCGGCGAGCTCGAAATCGGCGAAGAGCGCCTGCTGGAAGAACGTGCCCGTGAGGGCGTCGATGGCGTGCTGCAAGAGCACGGCGCGCTCAGCCGGGTCGGCCGTCCGCTCCAGCAGGTGGGCGAGCAGGAGCATCTCGCTCAACGTGGACGGCACCTCGGCGACGAAGATGGCGCAGCCAGAATAGATGAACGGCTGCGCCTCGTGCGCATACAGGGTGTGCATCGTGTGCCCCAGCTCGTGAGCCAGCGTGAACACATCATCCAGGGTGTCGGTGTAGTTGAGGAGCACGTAGGGATGCACGCCGTAGACCGGCGCGGAGTAGGCCCCCGAGCGCTTGCCCTCGTTCTCGTAGACATCCACCCAGCCGCCCGCGAGGGCGCGGCGCACCCGCGCCTGGTAGTCCTCGCCGAGCAGCGCGGTCGAGGCCGCGATCGGGTCGAGGGCCTCCCGGTAGGGGTAGCGCTTGTCGAAGGCGACGAGCGGAATCGAGAAATCGTAGACGTGGTAGGTGGCCAGGGCGAGCGCGCGCTTGCGGAGCCGGTGATAGCGCTGCAGGCTCGGGGCGCCGTCGCGCGCCGCCGCGAGGAGGGTGTCCACGACGCCCGGCGGGATGTTGTCGCCGAAGAGCGCGGCCTCGAGCGAGGAGGCGTAGCCTCGAGCGCGCGCCTGGAACCAGTCGCGTTCGCACACGCCGGTGTAGAGGGCTGCGTAGGTGTTGATCGCCGCGCGGAACACTTCGTGGTAGGCGCGGAAGGCCGCGCGCCGGTCGTCCTGGTTGCGCGCGGTGGCGAGCAGGCGTCGATACTGCGCGTACGACACCGTCACCCGCTCGCCGGTCGACAGGGTGATCGAGGGGAACGCCGCGTCCGCGGTCGAGAGCGCCCAGTAGGCGTCGTTCGGCAGGCTCGCCAGCCGGCTGGCGAGCGAGAGCAGGTGCTCGCCCTGGGCGTCGAGCACGTGGGCGCGCTGCCGATACAGGTCGTCGACGGCGAACCGGTACACCGCCAGGTCGGGCGTCTCTTCGATCCAGCGAGCGACGGTGTCGGAGGGGAGCGCCAGCAGCTCCGGGTTGAACCAGGACGCGGCCTGGCTCGACCGGGCGAGGACGAGCTGCGCCTGCTGGCGCCGCGCGGCGACCGCCGTGTCGCGCTGGTCCTCGTCGTACGCCAGCGACGCGTAATACCAGACCTTGTAAGCGAGCTGGCCGAGGGCGTCGCTCAGGCGGAACGCGCGGAGCAGCGCCGCAGGTCCCTGCGCCAGCGTGCCCCGCAGCGCTGCGAACTCGTCGATGCGCGCCTCGAGGTCGCGGAGGGCCGCGGCCCACGCGTCCCAGTCCGGAAAAATGTCGGCGAGCGACCAGCGATACTCGGACGGAATGTCCGCGCGGCGGCGCGTGCCGGTCGCGAGCGGCACGGCCGCCTGGAGCGATTCACCAAGCGGCATGCCGCGATCATACGCTATGATGCGGCAGCCCGGGAGGCGCGATGTCCCCGCTTGCCGTCAAGCTCGACATGGTGCAGACCCTCGCCCTGGCGTCAGTCGTCCTGTTCCTGGGCTACGCCGTGCGCCGGCGGGTCGGCGTCCTGGACCGCTACAACATTCCGGCCCCGGTCGTCGGCGGCTTTCTCTTCGCCGCGCTGGCGCTCGGGCTGCGCCTCGCCGGGCTGCTGGCCTTCGAGTTCGACACGACCCTGCAGGTGCCGCTCATGATCGCCTTTTTCACGACGATCGGGCTCGGGGCGTCCGTGAGCCTGCTGAAGGTGGGCGGGCCGCAGGTGCTGCTGTTCTGGGGGCTCGCGTCGCTGCTCGCGTGCCTGCAAGACCTGGTGGGCCTCGCCCTGACGCGGCTGCTCGGGGTGCACCCGTTCCTCGGGCTCATCGCCGGATCCATCACCATGACGGGCGGCCACGGGACCGGCGCCGCGTTCGGCAAGCTGATGGAAGACCAGTACGCCTTCAGGGCGGGCGTCACGCTGGCGATGGCCGCGGCCACCTTCGGCCTGGTGAGCGGCGGGCTCATCGGCGGCCCGGTGGCCACCCTCCTCATCTGCCGCCACCGTCCGGTCCACCGCCGCCTCGAGGGCGGCGCGGACCCCGCCCCCGCCGCGGCGGAGGCGCTGGCCCGGGCGGCCCTCGACGAGGAAATCGACACGGAACCGGCGGGCGAGGCCCCGACAGCCTATCGCTTACTCGAGACGCTCACGATCGTCCTCGTGGCGATGTGGATCGGCGGGCTGGTGAGCCGGTGGCTCGGCCAGTATGTGACGCTTCCGGCGTACATCGGCGCCATGATCGCCGCGGCCGCCGTGCGCAACGGCGCCGACCTCACCGGCATCCTCAGGATCGAGCAGCGCGTCGTCGACGATGTGGGCACCATCGCGCTGTCGCTGTTTCTGGCGATGGCGCTCATGAGCCTGCGGCTGTGGGAGCTGCTGGACCTGGCGGTCCCCCTGCTGGTCATCCTCTGCACGCAGGTCGCCATGATGGCGGCCTTCGCCTACTTCGTGACGTTCCGGGTGATGGGCCGCGACTACGACGCCGCCGTCATGGCCGGCGGCCACTGCGGGTTCGGCCTCGGCGCGACACCCAACGCCGTCGCCAACATGGAAGCGATCACCGAGAAGTTCGGGCCGGCCCCCAGGGCGTTCCTGGTCGTCCCGATGGTGGGCGCGTTCTTCATCGACTTCACCAACGCGCTCATCATCACGTTCTTCATCAATCTGGTGACGTGACGGCTGACTTCTTGCGGGCCGCCGTCCAGCTCCCGGCCACCACGCCGCCCGCGTCCCAGGTGCCCGAGATGGCCTCGCCCTCGACCGTGCCCGTCATCGTGACGGTCAGGGCGTTGCCGTCAGGCGCGGTGTACAGAAACGAAAACGTCACGGTCTTGTCCTTCACGGCGCCTTCGAGCGGCAGCTCGCCCTGATCGCTCCTGACCGCCCCCGTCACCTTCTCGCCGTCCTGCTTGAAGACCAGCGTCGCGGTGATCGGGCCCCCGTCGGTCGTGACCGTCATGATCCACTCGCCCGAGACGTCGAGGGCCTGCGGCTGTGCCGCCGCGACCGCGACACCCACCACGGCGAACACGGCCCAGATCCAACGCCGAGTCGTCCACGATGTCATGCACGCCCCCTGTGGTTTCCTTCCTCCGAGCCCGAAGGAAGCCCGGTCATCCTACGGCGCCGACCCGCCCGTGTCAACGGCGACCACGCGAGTCGCCACGGCCGAGGTCGGGGCGGCGGGCCGGTTCACGCCCCCACGTGGCTGAGGATCCGGCGCTCGATCCAGGCCACCATCGCGTCCTGCACTTCGTCGAAGACCTGCGCCGGCGATTTGGGCGAGCTCCTGGGCACCGCGAACGAATGGTCGCCGCCTTCGACGACGAGTAGCTCCACGTCGGGCCCGAGGCGCTCCAGGATGGGCCGGAGCTCGTCGGGCGTGCCGAACGCATCGCGGGAGCCCTGCACGAACAGCATCGGTTTGCGGACGTCGGGCAGGTGGGCGCTGCGCAGGTCGGCGGGCTTGCCCGGCGGATGGAGGGGGTACCCGAGGAAGATGAGGCCCGCCACGAGGCTGGCGGCGGCCGGGTCGTGGGCGACGAGCTGGGAGGCGATGCGGCCGCCCATCGACTTGCCGCCGATGACCAGGCGGTTGGCGGCCAGATCCGCGTGGGCCCGCGCCACCCCGATGGCGGCGGCGTAGCACGCTTCGAGGACGGGCGCCGGGTCCGGCCGGCGCCGGCGCTCCTCCGTGTACGGGAAGTTGAAGGTCACGACGTCGACGCCGCGGGCCGCCAGGCCGCGGGCGAAGTGGCCGATGAACGGATGGTTCTGCGGTGCGCCAGCGCCGTGCGCGAGCACGAAGGTCGCCCCGACGCGCCCGTCGGCCGCCCGGTACAACCGCCCGCTCACCCGGCGGCCCTCGCCGAGGGGGATCCGGAGGTCCGTCGCCATCGGGTCGCGCGGAGCCCTCGCCAGGGGCGCCCCGCGTACTCCGATCATAGCGTCGCCGCGGGAGAAGGTTGACTTCCAGCCCGGAGCTGCGTAGAAATGGAGCCCGCTCCATCAGGAGGTGACTGCCATGCGCGGACCGCTCCCGGAGTCCTGGACCCCCTATCTCAGAAGCGTCCTCCGGATCATCGTCGGGTTCCTCTTCATGGCCCACGGGACGCAGAAGCTGTTCGCGTTTCCTGTGGCCGAACCGCGCGACCCCGTGGCACTGGTGTCCCTGATGGGACTCGCGGGCGTGCTCGAGGCGTTCGGCGGCCTCCTCATCCTGCTGGGGCTCCTGACGCGGCCGGTGGCCTTCCTGCTGGCCGGCGAGATGGCGGTGGCCTATTTCCGGGCGCACGCGCCGCAGGGCTTCTGGCCCATTCTCAACCGCGGGGAGCTGGCCGTGCTCTACTGCTTCACGTTCCTGTATCTCGCCGCGGTGGGCGGCGGGCCCTGGAGCCTGGACGCCTGGTGGCTCGGCAAGCGGGGGCGGTAAGCGGCGCCGGCGAGGGCGACGTCAGCCGACGAATCCGGCCTTCGCCATGACGGTGCCCTTGCGCCGCGCGAGGGAGACCTCGATGCGGTGATAGCCCTTGTCCGCGACGGGCTTCTCGACGAAGAGCACGTAGTGGCCGGCGAGCGCGCCGGCGAGCCGCTCGATGGCGCGCTGCGAGAAGAGGTGGGTGCGGGCGAAGAACCCGCCCGTCGCTTCGGCCACGTGGACGAGGCCGGCCTCGAGCGTATGGAAGTCCGCGTCGGTCGTGTCGAGGGTGAAGACCGAGACGCGGCCGGCCTGGAACGCCTCGACGGCCGGTCCGTACTCGCGGTCGAAGTGCAGGAACGACCCGGACCACTGGCCCCACCCGTGGCCCACGAGCACGAGGGCCTTGGCACCGGGCAGCGGTTCGAGGGCGTCGGCCACGGCGAGCAGCGCCATCTCCATGCTGTAGGTCCGGCGCCCGCGCGCCGGGCTGAGGCGCGCGACGAGTGACGGTCCGGACGACGGCTCGACCGAGCCCGGGCGTTCGAACAGCAGGCCGCGCTGGAGCAGGGCGCGCACGCGGTCGAAGTCGTTGGTGAAGTCCAGCCACACCTTCAGGTGCGAATCGAAGGAGAGCACCGCCACGCGATCCGACGAGCGCAGGGTTTTCAAGAAGTCTCTGGTCTCCATCAGCAGGCGCAGGAATCCGACGATGCGGGTGGGCTCGAGGTCTTTCTGGAACAGCAAGACGATGAGCCGTTCGGTGGGCGGCGGGACCAGGACGCCGGCGTGGGCGGTCGCCTCGAGGGGCGCGGGCCGTTCGCGCGCCGGTGGTGCCGCCGCCACCCACTGGGCCGATTCGACGCGGGCGGGCCGGCCGTCGATCTTCACGAGGAAATCCGCCGGTTCGAGGTCGGGGATGGGGCGGCCCTGGCCGTCGATGACGCGCGCGTCGACGAGGACGCGGGCTACGTCGACGCGCTCGGCGTAACGGGGCAGTTGCTGGGCGAGGCCTCGGGCGGCGGTGCAGAGTCCGATCAGGGCGAGGGCGGTGCCGATGGACGGGCGCCGGGCGCGGGCTCGGGGCATGGGCCGACTCGCCGATTTTAGCGCCGCCGGGTGCGCGCCGGGTGGGGCGCTCTCCGCGGCCGTTTGGCGGCGTCTGGGGCGGGCGGCGGC
>CAYZKQ010000153.1:0-7760 GCA_964478975.1 uncultured Vicinamibacterales bacterium
CAAGGACTACAAGCCGACCCCGTGGTGATGCGGGGCGCCCTCGCCGACGTCCCGTGGTTCGTGCTCGTGCCGGTCGCGAGCGCGCTGCTCCTCGCGATCGCGCTCGGCCTGGCGATCATGCTGCATCCGACGGTCGCGATGCTCGACGGCCGCCACGCCTACAATCCGTGGCTCCACGAGCTGCCCGACCCAATCACGAAGCTGACCTGGGACAACGCGGCCTGCCTCTCGCCGGCCGCCGCGGCGCGCCTCGGGGTGCGCGAGGGCGACCTCGTTCGCCTCGAGGCCGTGGCGACCGGCGGCAGCGCGGCGCCGGCACCCATCGAGCTGCCGGTCTATATCCAACCCGGCCAGCACGACGAGGTCGTGGCCGTCGCGCTCGGCTACGGGCGGGCCGGGACGGAGCGGTTCGCGGGGATCGGCCCCGACTGGATCGACGCCCAGCCCGGCGTGGGGCCGACGGGGCGGGTGGGCGTGCGCGCCGCGGCGTTTCTCGCCTTCGAGGGCGGCACCCTGCGCTACGACGGGCGGCGCGTGCGGCTGGTGCCGACGGGCCGGCGGCTCGAGCTGGCGACCACGCAGCGTCATCACGCCCTCGTCGAGCCGCGCCAGGTGTCCGCGGCGGGCCCCCGTCCGCTCGTGCGCGAGACGACGGTCGCCCGCCTGGGGGCGGCGGCGCCGGGCGGCGCCCGGCCCGCGCAGGGCCGCGAAGGCCTCTGGCCGCGGGACCATCCCATGACGGGTCACCGCTGGGGGATGGTCGTGGATCTCCACGCCTGCACCGGGTGCTCGGCCTGCGTCGTCGCGTGCCAGGTTGAGAACAACATTCCGGTCGTCGGACGCGACGAGGTGCGGCGCCAGCGCGAGATGCACTGGCTGCGGATCGACCGCTACTACACGACTGGGGGCCCGGACGGGGCCGCGGCCTCCGGCGAGGTGGACGTGGTGCACCAGCCCATGCTGTGCCAGCACTGCGAACACGCGCCGTGCGAGACGGTCTGTCCGGTGCTCGCGACGGTGCACAGCGAGGAAGGGCTCAACCAGCAGGTGTACAACCGCTGCGTGGGGACGCGGTACTGCGCGAACAACTGTCCCTACAAGGTGCGGCGGTTCAACTGGTTCACCTACCTGCCCTTCGACGAGCGGGAACAGCTCGTGCTCAACCCCGACGTAACGGTACGGACGCGGGGCGTGATGGAGAAGTGCAGCTTCTGCATCCAGCGCATCCAGGAAGCGAAAATCGCGGCGCGCGTCCGCGGCGAGGCCGTCAGGGACGGCGACGTGCGGACCGCGTGCGAGCAATCCTGCCCGGCGCAGGCCATCGTGTTCGGCGACCTGAACGACCCGGGCAGCCGCGTGGCGCGGCTCGCCCGGGACCGGCGGGCGTTCGTCGTGCTCGAGGAGCTGAACGTCCGGCCCCACGTCACCTACCTCGCGGTCGTGCGGAACCGCGAGGCTGCCAGCGAGGAACCGGGCCATGCATGAGACGGCCGTCCCCGTCCTGCGCGAGCGCTGGATTCTGGGCAAGACCCTGCGCGAGGTCACGGAGGACATCTGCCGCCCGCTCGACTCGCGGCCGACGGCCCTGTGGTGGGTCGGCTTTCTCCTCTCGTCGGCCGTGCTGGGGGCGGGCGTCGTGGCGGTGAGCTACCAGATCGCCACGGGCATCGGGACCTGGGGGCTCAACCGCACGGTCGGGTGGGCGTTCGACATCACGAACTTCGTGTTCTGGATCGGGATCGGCCACGCCGGCACGCTCATCTCGGCCATCCTGTTTCTGCTGCGCCAGCGGTGGCGGACCTCGGTGAATCGGGCGGCCGAGGCCATGACGATCTTCGCGGTCATCTGCGCCGGGCTGTTCCCGCTCATCCACATGGGGCGGCCGTGGCTGGCGTTCTGGATGTTCCCGTATCCGAATCTGCGGGGGCCGCTGTGGATCAATTTCCGGTCCCCACTCGTGTGGGACTTCTTCGCCATCGCGACCTACTTCACCATCTCGCTGGTGTTCTGGTACGTGGGCCTCATCCCCGACCTCGCGACGGCCCGGGACCGCACGCCCCCCGGCCTCCGGCGGCGGGTCTACGCCGTGCTCAGCCTCGGGTGGAACGGGTCCTACCGCACGTGGTTGCGCTACGAGATCGTGTACCTCCTGCTCGCGGGCCTCGCCACGCCGCTTGTCGTGTCGGTGCACACGATCGTGAGCTGGGACTTCGCCACCTCCGTCATTCCGGGCTGGCACACGACCATCTTCCCGCCCTACTTCGTGGCCGGCGCCATCTTCTCGGGGATGGCGATGGTGCTCACCCTCATGCTCGTCGCGCGCGCGACCATGGGGCTGCAGGCCTACATCACGGAACGCCACGTCGACGTGATGGCCAAGCTCGTGATCCTGACGAGCGGCTTCGTGGCCTTCGCCTACGCGACCGAGTTTTTCACGGCGCTCTACTCGGCCAACCAGTACGAGCAGTTCGTGTTCAAGAATCGGGCGCTCGGGCCGTTCGCGTGGGCCTACTGGACGATGGTGGGGTGCAACGTGGCGGTGCCCCAACTGCTCTGGTTCCGGGCGGTCCGGCGGCGCCTCGGCCTGGTCTTCGCGCTGTCGCTCCTCATCAACGTCGGGATGTGGTTCGAACGCTTCGTCATCATCGTGACGTCGCTCCACCGCGACTACTTGCCGGCGGCCTGGTCGAGCTACAGCCCGACGATCGTCGAGGTCGCGACGCTCGCGGGGAGCTTCGGCCTCTTCTTCACGGCGTTTCTCCTGTTCTGCCGGTTCGTACCGGTTATCGCCGTCGCCGAGGTGAAGGGCGTGATCGGCACGTCGAGCGCCGAGGGGCGCTGAGGAGGGAGCGGGCGCATGGCGCGACGCACAGTCGTGGGCGTCTTCGAGCGCGAAGAGGACATCCTGGGCGCGACCGACGCCGCGCGGCGCGAAGGGTTGGCCATCCTCGACGTCTACACCCCCTACGCCGTGCACGGCCTGGACAAGGCGATGGGCCTGCAGCCGTCCCGGCTGCCCTGGGTCTGCTTCCTCCTCGGCCTCGCCGGCGCGACCTTCAAGGTCTGGTTCGAGTACTGGACGACGGCGGTGTCGTGGCCGCTCAACGTGGGGGGCAAGCCGTGGAATTCCTGGCCGGCCTTCGTCCCCGTGACCTTCGAAGTCATGGTGCTCTTCGCCGGCGTCAGCACCGTCGTGGCGTTTTTCCTCGTGGCGGGCCTGCGGCCGTGGCGAAAGGCGGTGCTCATCCACCCGCGCGTCACCGACGACCGCTTCGTGCTGCTCATCGACCAGCGCGACGCGTCCTTCGATCTCCGCGCGGTGCGCCGCCTGCTCGAACGCCACCACGCCGTCGCGATCGAAGAACGTGACCTCGAGGAGGTGCCGTAGCATGGCCGCCCGCGCGCTCAATGCCGGGCTCGTCCTGGCGTTTCTGGGATCGTTCGGCGTGATGTGGGCCTCGCGCCGCGACGTGCACCAGCCCAACTGGGAAGTCTTTCCCGACATGGCCCACGCCCCGCGCGCGAACGCGTTCGCCCCGAGCACGGTCTTCGCCAGCGGCCAGACCCTCCAGGCACCGCCCGCCGGCACGATCCCGCGCGGGTGGCCGCCGCTCCACTACGGGGCGACGCCGGAGGACGCGGTCCGCGCGGGCCGGGAACTCCAGAACCCGTTCGCGCCGGGCGACGCAGCGGCGCTGGCGCGCGGCGAGCCCCTCTACGCGACCTTCTGCGCCGTGTGCCACGGGGCCGGCGGCGAGGGCAACGGCCCCGTCGCCACGCGGGGCGTGCCCCCGCCGCCCTCGCTCGTCACGGGCCGCGCCCTCGAGCTGCCCGACGGGCACCTGTTCCACATCCTGACGTACGGCCAGAACAACATGGCGCCGTACGCCGCCCAGCTTTCCCGGGAGGATCGATGGCGGGTGATTCTGTACGTTCGCTCGCTCCAGCGGTCGGCGACCTCGCCGCCGCCCGGCCAGCCGCCGCGCTAGGCCCCCTCGGCCAGGCGGGCGTCCGGGTGGACACGCGCGCGTTCGCGGCCGCCGCCCTGGTCGGGCTGGCCGCGCTCGGCGCCGGCCTCGCCGCTGACGTCGAGCGCGCGTGGAGCGCCTGGCTCGTGGCGAGCGTCGGCGTGACCGACCTGGGGTTGTTCGGGCTGGTCTTCGTCGCGACGCAATACGCCTCGGGCGCGGCCTGGAGCGTCGCCCTGCGGCGGATCCCCGAAGCCATGGCGCACGCCATCGCCCTCGGCGGCGCCGGCGTGCTGGCCGTCTTGCTCGCCCGGCCGGCGCTCTACCCCTGGGCGCACGGGTTCGGCGACCACGCCGGCCCCCTGGCGGCGTTCAAAGTCTGGTGGCTGTCGTGGCCGTTCGCGGTGGCCCGCGCCGTCGCGTACCTGGCGGTGTGGCTGGGCTTCGCCCGCGCGATCGTGGCCCACTCGCGCCAGCAGGACCGCGACGCCGACCCGGGCCACACGACCCGCCACATCCGCCTCTCGGTCGCCCTGCTGATCCTCTTCGCCGTCACCTTCAGCCTGGCGAGCTTCGACTGGGTCATGTCGCTCGAGCCCGAGTGGTACAGCACGATCTTCCCCGTCTACCGCTTCGCCGGCCTGTTCTCGGGAGGGCTGGCCGCGCTCATTGTCGCGGCGGTCGCCCTGCGCCGCGGACCGCTCCGGTTCGTCGTCACCGACGAGCACCTCCACGATCTGGGCAAGTTGCTCTTCGCGTTCTGCACGTTCTGGATGTACATCTGGTTCAGCCAGTACATGCTCATCTGGTACGCGAACTTCCCGGAAGAAACCTCGTACTTCATCGTGCGCACGCGGGGCGCGTGGGGGCTGCTTTTCTACACGAACGTGCTCCTCAACTGGGTGGTGCCGTTCCTGGCGCTCCTGAGGCGGTCGCCGAAGCGGCGGCCGGAACTGCTCGGCAAGGTCGCCCTGGTCGTGCTCATCGGCCGGTGGCTCGACCTGCATCTGCTCATCACCCCGGCCACGACCGCCGCCGCGGCGCCGCTCCCGACGGCGGCCGACGTGTTCTCGCTCTGGGACCTGGCCGGCGCGGCCGCGCTGGCTGGCGTCGCCGGGTGGGCCGCCGCCCGCGCGCTCGGGCGCGCGCCGCTCGTCCCGGTGAACGACCCCAATCTCCCGGCGAGCCTGCAGTATCATTCGTGACATCGCGACCCCCCACGCGCTCTCGTGCGGGACGACCCGGCGACCTCCGGAGGTGACCTCCCTATGCCGCCTTCGACCGAGACGACGCGACTCGACGGCAGCGTGCGCGCCCTGATCCTGGGCACGCTGGCCTTCACGTTGTGCTTCTCCGTGTGGGGCTTGATGGCCCCGCTCGCCCCGCTCTTCCGCGAGACCTACGGTCTGTCGACGACCCGGGTGGGCGTGCTCGTGGCCGTGCCCGTCATTCTGGGCTCGCTCCTCCGCATTCCCGCCGGGCTCCTGACCGACCGCTTCGGCGCCCGGCGGGTGTTCTCCCTCCTGATGGCGTCGCTGGTCGTCCCGCTGGCGATCGCCGCCGTGTCCCGGTCGTACGGCGGCTTGCTCGCCGCGGGCTTTCTGCTCGGCACCTCCGGGGCGTCGTTCGCTGTCGGGATCCCGTTCGTGGCCGCGTGGTTCCCGCCCCACCGCCAGGGGTTCGCCCTCGGGGTCTACGGGATGGGCAACATCGGGACCGCCGTCGCGGCGCTGCTCGCCCCGAGAGTGGCCGCCGGGCCGGGATGGCCGTACGCGTTTTGGCTGTTCATCCCGTTGACGGCGGGCTTCGCCGCGCTCTTCTGGCTGCTCGCGCGCGAAAGTCCCCGGTTCACACCCCGCGCCGGCACCGTGGTCGAACGTACCCGGGTGCTCGTCGAGCGTCCCGTCTCGTGGGTCCTGGTCCTCTTCTATTTCGTCACCTTCGGCGGCTTCGTGGCCATCGGGAACTTCCTCCCGGCGCTGCTGGTGTCGAGCTACGGCCTCACCCCGACCGACGCCGGCGCGCGCACGGCGGGCTTCGTCATCGTGGCCACGCTCGCCCGGCCCGTCGGCGGCTGGATGGCCGATCGGTGGGGTGGCACCCGGACCCTCAACGTCGTGTTCGTCCTCGAAGCGCTCTTCGCCATCCTGCTCGCGTTCGAGCCCGGCATGGTGGGGATCACGATCGGGTTCCTCGGCTCGGCCTGCGCCCTGGGTGTGGGCAACGGCGCCGTGTTCAAGCTCGTCGCGCAACTCTTCCCGAAAGAAACCGGCACCCTCGCCGGCGTGGTGGGCGCCGCCGGCGGCCTCGGCGGGTTCTTCCCGCCCATCGTCCTCGGCCTCGTGCGCGACCTGACCGGCTCGTACGCCATCGCGTTCATGTTGCTCTCGGAGTTCTCCCTCGGCTGCCTCATCGTCAATCTGCTGGCGCTGCAGGGGCACGCCGAGTGGTTCCGGCCGGCGGCGGCCGCTCCGATCCGGCGGGTCGTGCGCGGCCGGGACGCGGCGACAGTCGAGGTCGACGGTGGAAGCCCGGAAGCTGCCCCGGGCGCGGTGTCTGTGGCGACCCCGGGCGGCGCGGCGCCGTGAGCGCCGACGGTGAGGGCGGACGGACGGCGCCGGCGGTGGCCCTGCGCGTCCTGGTAAGCGCCTGCCTCCTCGGGGAGAAGGTCCGGCACGACGGCCGGGATGCGGCGTGCGCACACCCGGTGCTCGCGCGCTGGGCGCGGGAAGGCCGGCTGGTGCCGGTCTGCCCGGAAGTCGCCGGCGGGCTCGGCGTGCCGCGCGCGCCCGCGGAGATGCTGGGGGGAGACGGCGCGGACGTCGCACGAGGGGCGGCGCGCGTCGTGACACAGGACGGCGAGGATGTCACGGCGGCGTACCGCTGCGGCGCGCAGCTGGCGCTCGAGACGGCCCTGGCGAACGGCGCCCGCGTCGCCGTCCTAAAAGACCGGAGCCCGTCGTGCGGCAGCCGGTTCGTCCACGACGGGAGCTTCACCGGCTCGCTGCGCGCGGGACGCGGCGTCACGGCGGCGCTCCTCGAACGCCACGGCATCCGCGTTTTCAGCGAGGACGAGCTGGACGCCGCCGCCGCCTACCTGGAGACACTCGAGGCGCCCGACCCGCGGGCCCGACCCCTCACCGACCCAACGGGGTGATCGTGACGGCGTGCGCGGGGTTGATCCAGCGCCGCGGCGGCGCCGTGCCGTCGACCGGCTCGCCCCAGACCCAGCCGTCCGGCCGAAGGTCGAGCACCCGGAAGCTTTCCGTGGCGCCGTCGGGCCAGCGGAAACGATAGGTCCCTTCGCGCTGCAGGAAGGAGGGGACGAGCGGTGCGGTCGGCACAGGGTCACTGACCCGGACCGTCCACGGACCCGCCTGGGCGGCCGCGACCGTCCAGGGCCCCGCCTGGCGCGCGTCGACGGCCGGGAGCGCTGTCACGGCGACGGCCCCGCGGACTTCCACCGGCTCGGTCGGGAGCGCCGGTTTGGGAAACCCCTGCCGCCCACCCGTGGCGGCCAGGCCACCCGCCGCCACCACGAGGGCCGCCAGGCCGACTCCACCCAACACGATGCGGCTCGAATGCGTCATGGGACACCTGCTTTCGATTCGCCCGTCGCCGTCCGCCCTGGGCAACGGCTGAGGGCGAGATCCTGGCAAGGCTCGCTCACCCGCCGGTCGAGCCTGACGGGCAGCCGCCGCGCGCGCCGGGGCCCGCGCGCTCCGAGGTCGAGCGCGCAGGCGAGGAGCTGCACGCCCGCGCGCGCCGCGAGCCGCAGGGCCGCACCGAAGC
>CAYZKQ010000154.1:0-7743 GCA_964478975.1 uncultured Vicinamibacterales bacterium
AGCATGCCGTTCTCGCTGTGCAGGACGATCTTCATGCCTTCGGGGATGAAGTTCGCGACCAGCGTCGGGATGCCGATGCCGAGGTTGACGTAGAAACCGTCCTGCAGTTCGCGCGCCGCGCGGGCGGCCTGCGAAGGCGTGCACACCTGGACGGCCGAAGCGGCGGTCAGCGGGCGCACCCCCGAGGCGCGGTTGCGCGGCCGCCTGCTCGTGGGGCTCTCGCGCCCCGGCCGCGTGCGCGTCGAAGGGCTGGCGCCCTTCGGCCAGCCGCTGTTCATCCTGGCGGCGACCGCGCGCGGCGCGACCTTGTGGCTCCCGCGAGAGCGGCGGGTGCTCAGGAACCCGTCCGCCGCGGACATCCTGGCGGCGCTTGCGGGGGTCGCGGTCGAACCGGACGAGCTCCTCGACCTGGTGACCGGCTGCGTCGCCGCCGGCCAGGCCACTGGCGGCCGCGCGTACCCGGTGGGCTGGTACGCGCTCGACTTCGACGGCGCGGCGACCGCCTTTCTCCGACGCGCCGGCTCGACGTGGCGCGTCGTCGCAGGGCAGCGGCGGTCGTGGACGGTGGAGTATCAGGCCTACGACGGCCGGTGGCCGGTGCGACTTCGCCTGCGGACCGCCCATACCGACCTTTTCCTGCGGTTCACCCAGGTCGAGACGAACGTGCCGCTCGGGCCTGAAGCCTTCACCGTCGAGGTGCCGGAGGGCGCCGAGCCCATGACGCTCGAGGAGCTGCGCGCGGCGGGTCCGCTCGGCGCGCGGCGCGCACCGAGCTGGTAGCATGGCCGATCGCGGCTTGATCATCCGCGCGCACGCCAAGATCAACCTGTGGCTGCGTGTCGGCGCGCCGCGCCCCGACGGCTTCCACGAGCTGCGGACCGTCTATCAGACGATCGCCTGGCACGACCTGCTCGCCTTTACGGTGCGCCCGGGGCCCGCCACCCTGAGCTGCTCCGACCCGTCGGTCCCCGCCGATCGGCGCAATCTGGTCTGGCGGGCGATGGAGGCGCTCTGGCGGTACCTCGGGCGCGCCGGCGACCCCGAGGGCGTCGGCGTCCGCTTGTGCAAACGGCTGCCCTCGGGCGCGGGGTTGGGCGGCGGCAGCGCGGACGCGGCGGCCGCGCTGCTGGCGCTGGACGCGCTGTGGGAGGCCCGGCTGCCGCCTCCGGCGCTGGCCGAGTTGGCCGCCGCGATCGGGTCCGACGTGCCGGTCTTTCTGGTCGGCGGGACCGCGTGGGGGGCGGGTCGCGGCGAGCTGGTGCGCCCTCTGCCGGACGCGCCCCGCTTCGCCGTCGTGCTCGTGCACCCGGGGGTGACCATTTCGACGCCCCAGGCCTACGCCTGGCTCGATGCCGACCGCGCGCGCGCCGGGGGCGGGCCGCCGGGGGAGACTGCGGTCCTCGAAGAAGGCCCGGAGGGATGGTCCGGCGAGGTGGCCAACGACCTCGAGGCGCCGGTCATGGCGCACCATCCGGAAGTCGCCGCCGCGCGAGACGCTCTGCGCGAGGCCGGGGCGCTCCACGCCGGGATGAGCGGCAGCGGCTCGGTCGTCTTCGGCTTGTTCCCCTCGCGCGCCGCGGCCTCCGCGGCCGCGCGCCGGGTGCGCGGGTGGGGCCACCAGGTGGTGGTGACGCGGACCCTGACGCGCGCAGAGTACGCGCGCCGCGTGGCCCCGCGCGCTTGCCGGTGGCGGACGGCTCGTATAGACTAGATGTTTTGCGACGGGGCGAGCGGGCGCGCCGTAGGGTGCGCCGAGCCGGTGGGGCGTGGCCAAGTGGTAAGGCGCGGGACTTTGGATCCCGTATTCGAAGGTTCGAATCCTTCCGCCCCAGCCACGCGCCGGGCGGGGGACTCGAGCCCCCGCGGCTGCACGCGATGATGCACGGTCCACTTAAACTGTTTTCGGGCAGCGCCCATCCGGCGCTCGCCCGGGAGATCGCCGAGCACCTCGGCTTGCCCCTCGGGGCGGCGCGCTTGACGCGGTTCCCCGACAGCGAGGTGTCGTTCCACATCAACGAGAACATCCGGGGCACGGACGTGTTCGTCGTGCAGCCGATGAGCCGCCCGGTCGACCAGCACCTGGTCGAGCTGTGCATCATGATCGACGCGTTCCGGCGCTCCTCGGCGTCGCGGATCACGGCGGTCGTGCCCTACTACGGCTACGCGCGGCAGGACCGCAAGGACCGGCCGCGGGTGCCGATCTCGGCCAAGCTCGTGGCGAATCTCCTCACCGCGGCGGGGACGAACCGGGTCCTGACGATGGACCTGCACAAGGCGCAGATCCAGGGCTTCTTCGACCTGCCCGTCGATCACCTCTTCGCGGCGCCGGTCATCATCGATTACCTCGCCCGGCTGGGCTATCCCAAGCTGACGATCGTGTCCCCGGATGCCGGCGGGGCGGAGCGCGCCCGCGCGTACGCCAAGCGCCTGGACGCCGAGCTGGCGATCATCGACAAGCGCCGGACCGACGAGGGCGGGGCCGAAGTCATGAACGTCGTGGGCGACGTGCGCGGCCGCACGTGCATCATCCAGGATGACATCGTGGACACCGCGGGCACGATCCAGCGGGCGGCGCAGGCCCTCATCGTCGCCGGGGCGGCGCGCGTCCTCGCGTCGGCGGTGCACCCGGTGTTGTCGGGACCGGCCTTCGAGCGCATCGAGCAAGCGCCGATCGAGAAGCTCATCGTGACCAACACGATCCCCCTCGACGGCCGGTGGGCCCAGAGCCGGAAGATCGTGGTCCTGTCGGTGGCGGGCTTGCTCGCGCAGGCCATTCGCAACATCCACGAGGAGACGTCGGTCTCCTCGTTGTTCGTGTGAGGTAGGGTAGCAGTCATGAACGCTGTGCTCGAAGCCCGAGCGCGGGACACGCTCGGCAAGAACGCCGCACGGCGGTTGCGGCGCGGGGGCTGGATTCCCGCCGTGCTCTACGGCGGCGCCTCGGGGCCCGCGCCGGCGGCGCGGCCCATCATGGTCGACCCGCGGGCGCTCTCGCGGATCCTGCACTCGCAGTCGGGCGTGAACACGATCATCGACCTGACGGTCGACGGCGCCGAGCGCGCCCAGGTGATGGTGAAGGAGTACCAGGTCGACCCCCTCACGCAGCGGTTGCTCCACGCCGATTTCTACCGCGTCGCGATGGACCGCGCCATGCGGGTGAGGGTGCCCGTCGTGCTCCGGGGCGAGGCCCGGGGCGTCAAGGTGCAAGGCGGGCTCCTCGACTTCGTGCACCGCGAGATCGACATCGAGTGCCTCCCCGGGGACATCCCCGAGCACGTCGAGGTGGACGTGAGCGAGCTGGCCATCGGCCAGGCGGTCCGCGTCCGGGACCTGCCCCCGCACCCGCGGTGGAAGCCGGTGACCGACCCGGAGGTCATGCTGGTCCACGTGATCCCGCCGAAGGTCGAGGCCGCGGCCGAAGCAGCGCCGGCCGAGGCGACCGCGCCGGCGGAACCCGAGGTCATCAAGAAGGGGAAGGCCGAGAAGCCGGAAGCGGACGAAGCCTCGTAGGGCCCCCGCCGGGGCGGTCATGAAGCTCATCGCCGGGCTCGGGAACCCGGGGCCGAAGTACGCGGGCACGCGGCACAACGTCGGGTTCGAGGTGGCCGACGAGCTGGCGCGCCGGCACGGGGTGAGCTTCGGGGCGGGGCTGGCCGACGCGCTCGTCGCGCGGGTGCGCGGGGACGAGCCGGTCCTGCTGGTCAAGCCGCTTTCGTACATGAACCTGAGCGGGCGGCCCGTCGGCGAGCTGATCCGCTATTATCGGATCCCGCTCGATCAGGTGCTCGTGGTCGTCGACGACGTCAATCTGCCGCTGGGACGGCTGCGGGCGCGGGCGCGCGGGTCCGACGGCGGCCACAACGGGCTGCGGTCGATCATCGAGGCGCTCGGGTCGCCGGCGTTCCCGCGCCTGCGCCTCGGTGTGGGCCGGGGCGACCCGGCGCGCGACCTGGCGGACCACGTGCTGGCGCGCTTCGACCCCGACGAGCGGCGCCAGGTCGAGGCCATGATTCAGGCGGCCGCCGACGCCGCCGAGCTGTTTTGCGCCGAGGGGATCGCGGCGGTCATGAACCGCTACAATCGGAGGGAGGACGTCGAGACGACCGACGCGCCGCCAGACTGACTCCTTGCCGCCGCCCGAGGGGCGGCGGCCGCCGGTCGGGCCGGCCGGGCCGGTGCCGACCCGGCAGTCGCGGGACTGCCACAGACCGAAAGGAGACGCATGAGCACTCAGCGACAGTACGAGTTGATGTACATCGTGTCGCCCGAGGCGACCGACCAGGACCTGGCGGACGTGCACGCGCAGGTCGACGCCATCGTGACCCGGTTCGGCGGGCGCATCGACCGCACCGAGCCGATGGGCCGCCGCAAGCTGGCGTACGAGATTCGGCACCAGCGCGAGGGCATCTATGTGCTCGACCTGATCACCGGTCCGGGCGAGATGGTCAGAGAGCTCGATCGGCGGCTCAAGGTCATCGATCGGGTGATGCGGCACCTGATCGTGCGGGTCGACGAAGAGCTCCGGGTCGCTGCCCGGCGGAAGGCGGCGCGCGACGCCGAAGCCGCCCGCCAGCGCGAGGCGCGGCGGGCGGAGGCGGCCGAGGGCGCGGAACCGGGCGCCGAGGCCCTCGACGCGGGCGGGACGGAAGACGAAGCGGGCGACCTTGAAGTCGGAGACGACGTGGAGGTGGAGTGATGTCCGAAGAGAAAGCGGCGGCGCGTCCGGTCCGGAAGGCGGACCGGCCCCAGGTGCCGCGGCGCGGGGGCGCCCGGCGGCGCAAGCTGTGCAAGTTCTGCGTGGAGAAGATCGATTACATCAGCTACCGCGACGTCAAGCTGCTGACGCCGTTCATCCCGGAGCGGGGCAAGATCCAGCCGCGGCGCATCTCCGGCGTCTGTGCGACCCACCAGCGTCGCCTGGCGCTCGCCATCAAGCGCGCGCGGCAGATGGCCCTGCTGCCCTACGTGGCGGAGTAGCGGGCGGCGCGGGGGAGGCGCGACCATGGTGGAAGTCATTCTGCGGGAGCACGTGGAACACTTGGGCCGGCGCGGCGACATCGTGAAGGTGTCCGACGGCTACGCGCGGAACTACCTGCTGCCGCGCAACCTGGCCCTGCCGGTCAACGAGGGCAACAAGCGGCGGATCGAAAAGGAGCGTCAGCGCGCGGAGGCGCGCGAGGCCGCCGAGCGGGCGGACGCCGAGGCGCTGGCGGCGCGCCTGGCGGCGGTCGAGTGCGTCATGCCGCGGAAAGTGGGCGAGCACGACGTGCTCTACGGGTCCGTCACCACGGCCGACCTCGCCCACGCGCTGGCGGCCCAGCACCAGATCGAGGTCGATCGCCGGAAGATCCAGCTCGCCGAGCCCATCAAGCAGCTCGGGGAGTTCACCGTGCCGGTCAAGCTGCACCGCGAGGTCATGGGGACGATCCGCGTGCGGGTCGTGCCCGAGGAGCCGCACAAGTAGCGGGGAGGGGTGGACGCCGTGGCCGACGCCGTCGCCTCCGAGCGCGCGCTGCCGCACAATCTCGAGGCCGAACGCTGCGTCCTCGGCGCCATCCTCCTGCACAACGAGGCGTTCAACCAGGCGGCCGAGCTGCTCGACGCCCGCGATTTCTTCCGCGACGCCCACCGCCGGATCTTCGAGCGGATGGTGGCGCTCAACGAGCGGGGCCAGGCGATCGATTTCGTCACGCTCAAAGAGGAGCTGCTGCGCGCCGGCGAGCTGGACGAGGTGGGCGGCCCCGCCTACGTGGCCGCCCTCGTCGACGGCGTCCCCCACTCGGCCAACGTCGAGTACTACGCGCGCATCGTCAAGGAGAAATCGACCCTCCGCAGCTTGATCCAGTCGGCCAACCGGATCGCCGCCCAGGCCTACGAGGCCGACCGCGACGCCGACGTGCTGCTCGACGAAGCCGAGCGCGCCATCTTCGAGATCGCCGAGCACCGCATCCGCGAGGGCTTCGTCCCCCTGCGCGACCTCGTCCAGTCGAGCTTCACCACGATCGAGCGGCTGCAGGAACGCACGGGGCTGGTCACCGGGGTGCCCAGCGGCTTCCAGGACCTCGACGGCCTCACCTCGGGCTTTCAGCCGTCGGATCTGGTCATCATCGCGGCGCGGCCCTCGATGGGCAAGACCAGCTTCGCGCTCAACATCGCCGCGCACGCGGGCGTGCGCGAGGGCCTCACCGTCGGGATCTTCAGCCTGGAGATGGCCAAGGAGCAGTTGTTCCTGCGGATGCTCACCGCCGAAGCGCGCATCGACGCCCACCGCTTCCGGACGGGCCGGTTGAGCGACCGCGACTACGGGCGCCTGTCGGCCGCCCTCGGCACGCTCGCCGACGCGCCGGTCTTCATCGACGATACGCCGGCGCTGGGCGTCCTCGAGATGCGCGCGAAGGCGCGCCGCCTGATGGCCGCCCACGGCCTCCACCTGCTCATCGTCGACTACATCCAGCTCATGCAGGGGCGCGGGCGGTTCGAGAACCGCCAGCAGGAGCTCGCCGCGATCTCCCGCGCGCTCAAGCAGCTCGCCAAGGAGCTCAACGTGCCCATCGTGGCCCTGTCGCAGCTCAGCCGCGCTCCGGAGAGCCGGGCCGACCGGCGGCCGCAGCTCGCCGACCTGCGGGAATCTGGCGCCCTCGAGCAGGACGCCGATCTGGTCATCTTCATCTACCGCGCCGAGTTGTACGAGAAGGAAGCGACCCGGCCGGAGGACCAGGGGATCGCCGAGATCATCATCGGCAAGCAGCGCAACGGGCCGACGGGCACCGTCCGCCTGACCTTCATCAAAGAGTACACGCGGTTCGAGAACCTCGCCCGCGTTTGAGCGCGCCGCCCGCTTGTGCCGTCCCCGACCGTCGCCGAGGTCGACCTGGCCGCCCTGGCCGCCAACCTGCGGGCCGTCGCGGCGCTGGTGGCCGCGAACCCGGGCGGCGCCGCCCGCCGGCGGACGCCGGAGATCATCGCGGTCGTGAAGGCCAACGCCTACGGGCACGGCGCCGCGGCCGTCGGGCCGGTGCTCGAGCGCGCCGGCGCCGCGATGCTGGCGTGCGCCGACATCGAGGAAGGCATGGCGCTGCGCGAGGCCGGCGTCACGATCCCCATCCTCGTCTTCGGGGCGCTCGGCGTCAGCGAGCTCGAGGGGCTCTTCACGCACCGCCTCACGCCCACGGTGTCCACCCCCGGGGCGGCGCGCGCGCTGCAAGCCGCGGCGGCCGCGCGCGGTGTCCGCCTGGCGTGCCACCTCAAGATCGACACCGGGATGAACCGGCTCGGCCTCCGTGCCGACAACCTCGCCCGCACGGTGCCGGAGCTGGTGAGCCACGCGAATCTCGTCTTCGACGCCGTCTTCACCCACTTCGCCACCGCCGACGACCCCGACGATGGATTTTTCGAGGAGCAGCGGCAGCGGTTCGAGGAGGCCCTCGGGGTGCTGGCCCGCGCGGGCCTGCGGCCCCCGCGCCGGCACGCGGCGAACAGCGCCGCCCTGTTGCGCGACGCCCGCGTGTGGTACGACTTCGTCCGCCCCGGCTTGCTGCTCTACGGCCTGGTCCCACCGCCGCTCGCCACCACGCTCCCGCTCAAGCCGGTCCTGTCGCTGCGGAGCCGCCTCGTGGCCGTCAAGGGGGTGCGGGCCAGCGAAGGCATCGGCTACGGCCGCACCGCCCGGGCCGACGCGCCGCGCACGATCGGGATCGTGCCGGCCGGCTACGCCGACGGGCTCGACCGCCGGCTGGGCGGCCG
>CAYZKQ010000155.1:0-7633 GCA_964478975.1 uncultured Vicinamibacterales bacterium
CCCGCACGAGGCCCCGCCGGGTCACCCGCCACCGGCGCAGGGGTAAGGGGTGGCCGACCGACCGCCGCGGCCGCAGGTGCTCGTCCTCGACGATGACGAGGCGGTGCGCCGGACGCTCGGCCGGTGGCTCGACGCGTACGGCTACCGCGCCGTCGAAGCGGCGACCTTCGACGAGGCGATCGCCCGCCTCGAGACGACGCCGGGCATCTCCGCCGTCATCCTGGATGTGCGGCTGCCGGGCGGCCGGACGGGGCTTGACGTGCTGGTCGACCTGCGCCGCCGCCCCGGGCTCGCCCACCTGCCCGTGCTCATCCTGACCGGCGGGACGGTCGATGACGATGAGGCGGCGCGCATCGCGCGCCACCGCGCACACCTCTTCTACAAGCCGGAGGGCTTCGAGACGCTCCTCGACTTTCTGGACCGGCTCACCGGCCGCGACCGCCCGGCGTGAGGCCTACCCGTACTTCTTCTCGAAGTCGCGCATGAAGTCGACCAGCACGTCGACGCCGTCTTCGGGGAACGCGTTGTAGATCGACGCGCGGAGCCCGCCGACCGACCGGTGGCCCTTGAGGCCGTCGAGCCCCGCGGCCTGCGCTTCCTTGACGAAGCGCTGCTCGAGCTCCTCGCTGGGCAGGCGGAACGTGACATTCATGGTCGACCGGCTGTCCTTCGCCGCGTGCCCGCGGTAGAACCCGGTGCGGTCGATCTCGGCGTAGAGCTTGGCCGCCTTGCGCGCGTTGACCGCCGCGATGGCCTCCAGCCCGCCCTGGGCCAGCAGCCACTTCATCACGAGGCGGAAGATGTAAATGGCAAAGCAGGGCGGCGTGTTGTAGAGCGAGCGGTTCTCCGCGTGCACCTTGTAGTCGAGCATCGTGGGGGTCGAGGCCGGGGCCCGGCCCACCAGGTCGCCGCGGACGACCACGATCGTCAGGCCCGACGGGCCCAGGTTCTTCTGCGCGCCGGCGTAGATGAGGCCGTACTTGGTCACGTCGATCGGGCGGCTGTAGATGTCGGACGAGGCGTCGCAGACGAGGGGCACGCCGCCGGTCTCCGGCTCGCGCTGCCACTGGGTGCCGTAGATCGTGTTGTTCGACGTAAAGTGCACGTACGCCGCGCCGGCCGTGAGGCGCAGCTCGTCCTGCCGCGGGATGCGGGTGAACCGCTCGGCCTCGCCGGACCACGCGACGTTGACGGCGCCGACCTTCTTGGCTTCCTTGAGCGCCTTCTTGGACCACTCGCCCGTCACGATGTAGTCGGCCACCTGGCCGGGACCGAGCAGGTTGATGGGCGCCATCGAGAACTGCAGGCTGGCGCCGCCCTGGAGCATGAGGACGTGGTAGTCGGCCGGGATGCGGGCCAGGGCCCGGAAATCGGCTTCGGCCGCCTGGATGATTTCCTCGAAGGTCTTCGAGCGGTGACTGACCTCGAGCACCGACATACCGACGCCGGGCAGGGCCACCAGGTCGCGCTGGGCCTCTTCGAGCACGGGCAGGGGCAGCACGGCCGGACCGGGGGCGAAGTTGTAGACGCGGGTGGTGGTCACCATGAACGACCTCCTTACCAGGTGCTCAGCGACCGGGCGAGCTGGTACGAGGCGGCGGGCGCGCTGAGAGGCACCAGCCGCATGTCGAAGATGTTCGGATTGCCGTCCCGCATGCGGGCGAGCAGGTCGGGCGACGGCTCCGAATCGAGGTTGATCCGCGCGACGGCGGCGCGCGCGCCGGTGAAGACGATGTTCTCGGTCTCCTCGACGTTGACCGCCTCCTCGCGCAGCCGGTCGAAGATGTGGGCGAGCACGCCCGGCTCGTCGCGGTGCCGCACCACGAGGACGAACTTCGCCGGCGTCTGCCGCGAGAGGTTCACGACGTTGAGGACCCGACCGGTCTCCAAGTAGGTCCGGATGATCCGCACCGTCTCGGCGGCGATGGCCTCCTGGGCCTGGTCGGTCGACGCGCCGATGTGGTGGGTGCCGTACACGTTGGGCAGCTCGAACAGCGGGTCGTGGAACTCGCCGGTCGACGTCGCCGGCTCCTTCGCGTACACGTCGAGGGCGACCCGCAAGCCCCGCGTCTTGACGGCGGCGGCGAGCGCGTCGTAGTCGACGATCTCGCCCCGCGCCGTGTTGACGAAGAACGCGCCCGGCTTCATCCGCTCGAAGATGTTCGCGCCCACCAGCCGGCGCGTCCGCTCGTTGAGCGCCAGGTGGACGCTCAGGATGTCGCAGCGCTCGGCCACCTCCTCGGGCGTCTGGCACACGTGCACGAACGGTTCCACGGGATACCCGGACGAGGGCCGGAGGCGGACGAGCAGGGGCATGTCGATCGGCAGGCCCGAGCGGTCGACCTCGACGCCGATCTCGCTCCAGATGGCCAGGTGCATGCCGAACGCCTGCGCGCGGCGCGCCATCTCCTGCCCGATGTTGCCGAAGCCGAGCAGGCCCAAGGTCCGCCCGTAGAGCCCGCGGGCCTTCGAGTACTCCTTCTTGTTCCACCGCCCCGCGCGCAGGTCGATGACGTTGTCAGGGATGCGGCGGTCCAGGGCGAGGATGAGCCCGAAGGCCAGCTCCGCCACAGCGACGGAATTCTTGCCGGGACAGTTGGCAACGTAGATACCGCGGGCCGACGCCGCGGCCACGTCGATGTTGTCGTAGCCGGCGCCGGCCCGGACGACGAGCGAGAGGCGCCCGGCGTCGAACATCGGCTCGGTGACCTTCGTCGAGCGGACCACCAGGACGTCGGCGCCGGACCGACCGATAGCCTCGACCAGCGCCGCGTCCTTGAGGTCCGGCTGGTAGTCGACCTCGCAGCCGAGGGCGGCGAGGCCGTCGAGCCCGCTCTTCTCGAACTTGTCCGCGATGAGCACTTTCATAGGCTGCCTCAGATGAGGTGCACGAGCAGGCCGTCCCGGAGTTTCGGCTCGAACCACGTGGACTTGGGCGGCATCACGCCGCCCGCGTCGGCGATGGCCATCAGGTCCTCGACGGCCACCGGATACATCGAGAACGCCACGGCCGCCTCGCCGCGGTCCACCCGCCGCTCGAGCTCCGCCGGCCCGCGGATGCCGCCGACGAAATCGAGGCGCGGGTCGGTGCGGGGGTCGTGCACCTGGAGCACCTCCGCCAGCACCACCCGCTGGAGGCGGGCGACGTCGAGCGCCGCCGCCCGGTCGCCCGCAGCCGGGTCGCCGGCCCGGCGCAGGTCGAGCGTGTACCAGCGGCCGGCGAGATACATCGACACCTCCCCCGCGCGGGCCGGCGCGGGCGCCCCGTCGCGGACGGGCACGCGGGCCCTGACCGCGGCGAGGAACGCCTCGGGCGTCAGGTCCGCGAGGTCCTTCACCACGCGGTGGTACGGCAGGATCTGAACCTGGTTGTCGGGAAAGGCGACCGCGACGAACGTGTCGGCCTCGGGGGAGGCCGCGCCCGCCGCGCGCAACTCGGCGCGCGCCCGCGCCGCACTCGCGGCGCGGTGATGCCCGTCGGCGATGTAGAGCGCGGGCACCTTGCTGAAGGCGGCCGCAAGGGCGTGGGTCTCGGTCCGCCCGGCCTGCCACACGGTGTGGGTCACCCCGTCAGGGGCGGCAAAGTCGAACAACGGCGGCCCGCCGCAGACCTTCTCGGCGATCTCGTCGATCTCGGCGACGGCCCGGTAGGTCAGAAACACCAGGCCCGTCTGCGCGCGCAGCCGGACGATGTGGCGGGTGCGGTCGTCTTCTTTGTCCCGGCGCGTGCGCTCGTGCTTCTTGATGAGATCCCGCTCGTACTCGTCCAGGGCAAAGCACGCCGCGAGCCCCGTCTGCTCGTGCGCCCCCACGCGGAGCCGGTAAAAGTAGACCGCCGGCTCGGGGTCGACCACCAGCGGGGCCGACCGCTTCAGGGCTTCGAAGTTGCGGACCGCCTGCTCGTAGACCGCCTCGCTGTACGGATCCGTGCCCGGCGGCAGGTCGATCTCGGCGCGCGTCACGTGGAGAAAACTGAGGGGATTGCCCGCGGCCAGCGCCCGGGCTTCTTCGGTGCTCACGACGTCGTAGGGGACCGACGCCACCTGCGCGGCGACTTCCGGCACGGGTCGGAGCGCGCGGAAGGGATGCACCGACGCCATACGCGCTATTCTATCGAAAACCCCGGGGCGGGCCCCGCCCGGGCCGGGCGGGTGGGACCGTGCTAGGATGGCACGGCCGACCCGTTTTGGCGGGCGGACCGATACGATCATCATGGCAGCGCCGGTGTCTTCCCGTGCGCGGCGGCGGACCCGCCCCGAGCGCACGCGCGGGCTGCGGGCCGGCGCCGGGTCCGCCCCCGACGCCGAACGCGCCCTCGTCGTCGAGCGCGCCTACTTCGAACAGCTCTTCGAGGTCGCCCCGGAGGCCATCGTGGTCCTCGACCGGGACGACCGCGTCGTCCGGGCCAACAGCGAGTTCACCCGCCTGTTCGGCTACAGCCGAGAGGAAGCGGTCGGGCGCCCCATCAACGAGCTCATCGTCCCGCCGGAGCTGCAGGCCGAAGGCTCCCGCCTGACGGCGGAGGTCGCCCAGGGCGGCCGCGTGGCGGTCGAGACGGTCCGGCGGCGGAAGGACGGGACGCCTGTGCACGTCTCGATTCTCGGCGTGCCGATCCGGCTCGACGGCGGCCAGGTGGGCGTCTACGGCATCTACCGCGACATCACGGCGCGGCACCGGATGGAGGAGGCCCTCCGCGCGAGCGAGGCGTTCGCCCGCGCCGTCATGGACCACATGCTCGAGGGCCTCGTCATCGTCGACGAGACGAGTGCGATCGTGTCGGTCAACCGCGAGGCGGAGCGGATGTTCGGCTACCGCCGGGAGGAGCTCATCGGGCAGCACGTCGCGGTGCTGCTGCCCGAGGATCGGCGGCGCGACGCGGAGGCGTTTCTGCGCGCGGCGCGGCGCCAGGCCATGGGGCGCATTACCGAGTGGCTCGCGCGGCGGAAAAACGGGCAGGTGTTCCCGGTCGAACTGGCGCTCTTCGCGTTCGATTCGGGCGGCCGGCGGTTCTTCGCCGGCAACCTGCGCGACCTGTCGGGACGCCAGGAGGTCGAGCGCCTGAAGGCCGAGTTCGTCGCCACCGTGAGCCACGAACTCCGCACCCCGCTCACCGCGATCCGCGGCGCCCTCGGCCTGCTCGCGGGCCGCCTCGGGGAAACGCTCTCGGACGAGGCGCGGCAGGCGGTGCAGGCGGCGGAGCGGAACGCCGTGCGCCTCATGACCCTCATCAACGACATCCTGGACCTCGAACGGCTGGAGCGGGGCCGCGCCGAACTCCAGATGGGGGCCGTCCGGATCGCCGAGGTCCTCGAGCGCGCGGTGGAAACGATCGCGCCGGTCGCGGCCCAGGAGGGCATCGCGATCGAGGTCGCGCCGACCGAGGCCCGCGCCTGGGCCGACGGCGACCGCCTCACCCAGGTGGTGGTGAACCTGCTGTCGAACGCGGTCAAGTTCTCGCCGCCGGGGTCGCCCGTCACCGTGACGGTCGTCGAGGACCCGCACTGGGTCGAAGTGCGCGTGACCGACCGCGGCCGCGGGGTGCCCGCGGCTTACCGGGACATCATCTTCGAGCGCTTTCGCCAGGTGGAGGCCTCCGACGCCCGCGAGAAAGGCGGGTCGGGCCTGGGCCTGGCGATCGCCCGGAGCATCATCGAGCGCCACGGCGGGCTGATCGGGGTCGACAGCGAGGAGGGCCGCGGCAGCACGTTCTGGTTCCGCGTCCCGCCGGCACGCACGCGCCTCTTGAGGGCGGACGAGCCGGCCGGAACCTGAGCTGGGAACGCGGTTGCGAGCCGCGGCGCCCGCCGGCGGCTTCCGCGACTGGCGGACGCGCGGCGCGCCTGGAGCCGGCCGGTGCCACGAGGCGCGGCGCCCGCACGCGGGTCGCGAACCGAGGCGCCGAGGAGCGACCGTGACCGTGCTCGTCATCGAGGACGAACCCGACCTCCGCCTGATCGTGCGGCTCAGCCTGCGGGAGCACGGCGCGACCGTGATCGAGGCCTCGAGCGGTGCCGAAGGCCTCGACGCCGCCCGGACCGTGCGTCCCGACCTCGTGCTGCTGGACGTCATGATGCCCGGCATGGACGGGCAGGCGACCTTCCAGGCGCTGCGCCGCGACCCGGCGACCCGGTCGATTCCGGTCGTGTTCTTGACGGCGAAGGCGATGCGGTCGGAGGTCGACCGGCTCCTCGGACTCGGCGCCGACGGGGTGTTGGTCAAGCCGTTCGACCCGCTGAACCTCGCCGGGGAGCTCCAGCGCATCCTCGAGCGCACGAAGAGACCGCCGCGTACGTAGGGCGGCCCTTTACGGGCCGCCGGACGCGATTCGCGGCGCTGCCTCGTGTCCATCCGGGGGTTGGGGTGATGCGGGCAGCGGCGCCTGGCGGGCTGACGCCCGGCGGCGTCCTGGGCCGGGCCGGGCTGAAGCGCGCGGCCTCCAGGCGGCTGGCCCGCCGCGCCGCACACCGCGCGGCCGCGCGCAGGTTGCGCCGTCCATCAGGCGCCCCTGAAACGGGCGCCCTACGTACCGGGAGAGGCGGAGGCGAGCTGCGCTTGCAGGCGATCGCGCACCTCGAAGAACGCGCTGCGCAGCTCGGGCGCCAGGGGCTCGCCGGGCGGCATCGTGCGATGGGCCGCGAGCGGGTTGATGAAGACGCCGTTTCGGCGCAGCCGGTAGTCGAGGTGCGGCCCGGTCGCCGCCCCGGACGCCCCGACGCGCCCGATCGTCTGGCCTTGCCTGACCCGTGCGCCCGGCCGGACGCCCGCGGCCACGCCCGACAGATGCAAGTAAAAGCTCTCGTACCCGCTCGCGTGGCGGAGGTGCACCATCAGGCCGGAGTCCCCGTTCGGCCCCGCCGCGACGACGACGCCGTCGGCCACCGCGCGCACGGGGGTGCCGACCGGCGCACCGTAGTCGACGCCCAGATGGGGGCGATAGACGCGATAGAGCGGATGCAGCCGCCGGCGGGAAAACCGCGAGGTGACCCGCGGCTGGAACGGCAGCGGCGAGGCGAGGAAGAACCGCCGAAGCGACCGGCCCTCGGCGTCGTAGTAGCCCGTCCGGCCGTCTGGACCTGTGAAGCGGAACGCGCGCACCACCCGGTCGCCGTTGACCAGCTCGGCGGCGAGCACCGGGCCGTAACCGGAGGGCCGGCCCTCGCGCACCCGGCGCTCGAACACGACGCGCAAGGTGTCGCCGGGTTGCAGGTCGCTGTTGAAGTCCACCTCGCCGGCCAGCAGGTCGGCGAGCGTGACGGCGAGCGCGACGCTCTCGCCGGCCTGGGCCAGCGCGGCCACCAGCGACGGCCGGAGCGCGTCGATCACGACGCGCTGCACCGCCACCACCGTCTCGACCGCGATGGGCAGGACGCGCGCCTGGTAGGCGGGCGGGTCCGCGCCGCGCCGCCCCTCGACGTCGAGCTGCCGCTCGTCGTCGATCTCGTAGGTGAAGCGTTCGAAAGCGCCGTCTTGCCCGAGGACGAGCTGGTAGGGCTGCCCCGCGCGCAGGCGGCGGGGGTCGAACGCGCGGCCCGCCGCGGACACGACGGCCGCGACCATCGCGCGCGGCAAGCCGTGACCGGCCAGCAGCGCCGCGAGCGGGCGCCCCCATTCGCCCTCGACCCGGTCGCGGATC
>CAYZKQ010000156.1:0-7629 GCA_964478975.1 uncultured Vicinamibacterales bacterium
GGTGCTCTCGCTCGCGGTGGGGGCGGGGGGCACGCTGCTGGCCTTGCGGTGGATCGACCGCGGCGCGGCCGGCCCGGCGGCCGGTCATGGCGGCGGGGCCGTCGGCGAGCCCGGCCCAGCGGGCCAGCACGCCGGGATGCCCGGCATGGACGCGCCGGCGAGCGGGGAAGGTCAGGTCCTAGCCGGCGTGGAGAGCGGCGTCTACCTCTCGCCGGCGCGCCAGCAGTTGATCGGCGTCCGCACGGCGGAGGCGTCCCACCGGGCGCTCGACACGACGATCCGGACCGTCGGGACGTTGGCCTACGACGAGACGCGCATCGCGCAGATCCACACGAAGATCGCGGGCTGGGTCGACCGCCTCTACGTCGATTACGTTGGCAAGCGCGTCCGGCGCGGCGAGCCGCTGTTCACGGTGTACAGCCCCGAGCTGGTCTCGACGCAGAACGAGTACCTCCTGGCGCTCGAGGCCCAGCAGCGCCTCAGCCAGAGCCAGTTCCTCGAGACGCGCGCGGGGGCGGAATCGCTGCTCGCGGCCACCCGCGAGCGGTTGAAGCTGTGGGATATCACCGACGATCAGATCGCCGAGCTCGAGCGCACGCGCCAGCCGCGCCGGACGCTCACCTTGTACTCCCCGTTCGACGGCATCGTCCTCGAGCGCAACGCGTACCCCGGGCAGTACATCACCCCGGAGACCATGACCTTCCGGATCGCGGATCTGTCGACGATCTGGGTGCTCGGCTACATCTTCGAGTACGAGCTCCCGATGGTCAAGGTGGGGCAACCGGTCGAGGCCCAGTTCCCCTACGGGCAGGCGATGCAGACGCTGAAGGGGAAGGTCACCTACATCTATCCCGACATCGACCCGACGACCCGGCGGGCGAAGATCCGCGCCGAGTTCCGCAATCCGGGCTTCGAGTTCAAGCCCGAGTCGTATGTCACCCTGGCGATCCGCGTGAGCGGAGGCCACGCCCTCGCCGTGCCGCGCGAGGCGGTCATCGATACCGGGGTCAAGCAGTACGTGATTCTCGCCCGTCCAAACGGCTACTTCGAGCCGCGCGAGGTCAAGGTGGGCCGGGCGGTGGACGACTACTATCCGGTCGTCGAAGGCCTGCAGCATGGCGACAAGGTCGTCACCTCGGCCCAGTTCCTGATCGACTCGGAGACCAACCTCCAGGCGGCGATGCAGGCGATGGCCGGCATGCCCGAGCCCGAGGCGGTGGGGAAGCAGGCGGCGGAAGGCGCGCGGGGCGGTCCCGCGGGCGGCGCGCACGCGGAACACGAGGCGCCGGCCAAGGCGCCGCCGGCGCGTGTGGCGGTGACCTTCCGCAGCCGCCCGGACCCGCCGCAGACGGGCGAGAACACCTTCGAGGTCACGGTGCGGGACGCCGCGGGTCAGCCGGTGACCGACGCCGCCGTGACCGTGGTGCTGTTCATGCCGGCCATGCCGTCGATGGGGATGCCGGCCATGCGGAGCGAGGCGCGGCTGACCCACGCCGGCGGTGGGGTCTACCGGGGCACGGGCGAGATCGGCATGGCGGGCCGCTGGGACGTGACCGTCACGGTGACCCGCGGCGGCGAGGTCATCGGGCGCGGCCGGACGGCGGTCGTGGTGCAGTGACATGATCGAGAAGCTCATCGCCTTCAGCGCGCGCAACGGCTTCCTCGTCGGCTTGATCGTGCTGTCCATCGTGGGCGGCGGCATCTGGGCGATCCGGCACACGCCCATCGACGCGATTCCCGACCTGTCGGACGTGCAGGTGATCGTCACGGCGAACTGGGAGGGGCGGAGTCCCACGCTCGTCGAGGACCAGGTGACCTATCCGATCGTGACGGCGCTCGTCTCGGCGCCGAGGGTGAAGGTCGTTCGGGGCTTCTCGTACTTCGATGTGTCGTTCGTGTACGTCATCTTCGAGGACGGCACCGACCTCTACTGGGCGCGGAGCCGGGTGCTCGAGTACCTGAACGGCCTGCAGGGACGCCTGCCGGCCGGCGTCACCCCGGTGCTCGGGCCCGACGCGACCGGGGTGGGCTGGGGCTTCGAGTACGCGCTGGTCGACCGGACCGGCCAGTATGACCTGTCGCGGCTGCGGACCCTGAACGACTGGTACGTGCAGTACTGGCTGCGCAGCGTGCCCGGCGTGGCGGAGGTCGCGCCGGTCGGCGGCTACGTCAAGCAGTACCAGGTCGAGGTCGACCCGAACGCGCTGCTCGCCTATAACGTGCCCATCGACCGCGTCATCGCGGCCGTGCGGGCGAGCAACAACGATGTGGGCGGCCGGGTGGTGGAGTGGACGGGCCGCGAGTACATGGTCCGCGGGCGCGGCTACATCCAGAGCGTCGCCGACATCGAGCAGGTGAGCCTCGGGGCGAAGCCGGACGGGACGCCCGTCCTGGTCAAGGACGTGGCGCGCGTCCACCTGGGGCCGGACATCCGCCGCGGCGTCGTGGACCTCGACGGCGAAGGGGACGTCGCGGGCGGGATCGTGGTCATCCGGTACGGCGTCGATACCTACGGCGTCATCCAGGAGATCAAGAAGGCCGTCGCGGAGCGCATCCAGCCCGCGCTGCCGAAGGGCGTGGAGTTCGTCACGACCTACGATCGATCCGGTCTCATCGAGCGATCGATCGCGACGCTCAACGAGAAGCTCGTCGAGGAAGCCCTCATCGTCTCGCTCGTCTGCGTGGTGTTCCTGTGGCACCTGCGGAGCGCGCTCGTGGCCATCCTGACGCTCCCGCTGTCGATCCTCCTGTCGTTCGTGGCGATGCGCTACATCGACCTCGGGTCGAACATCATGAGCCTGGGCGGCATCGCCATCGCCATCGGTGCCATGGTGGACGCCGCGATCATCATGATCGAGAACGCGCACAAGCACCTCGAGCGCGCGACCGGCGCCAAGCCACGCCGGGAGATCCTGATCGAGGCGGCCCAGGAGGTCGGGCCGTCGCTGTTCTTCTCGCTCCTCATCATCACGGTGTCGTTCCTCCCGATCTTCACGCTCGAGGCCCAGGAAGGCCGCCTGTTCCGGCCGCTGGCGTTCACGAAGACCTTCGCGATGGGCTTCGCCTCGCTGATGTCCGTGCTGGTCGTCCCGTACCTGATGGTGCTCTTCATCCGGGGCCAGATCGCGCCCGAAGAGAAGAATCCCATCAACCGCTTCCTGATCTGGGCGTACCACCCGTTCGTCCGGTTCGTGCTGCGCCATCGCGCCCTGACCCTGATTGTGGCGGTCCTGCTCGTAATCAGCACCGTCCCCGTGTTCACGCGCCTCGGCTCCGAGTTCATGCCGCCCCTCTACGAGGGGAGCCTCCTCTACATGCCCGTGACGCTGCCGGGCGCCTCGGTGCAGACGGCCCAACAGATCCTGGCGGTCCAGGACAAGATCATCAAACAGGTGCCCGAGGTCGCGTCGGTGTTCGGGAAGGCGGGCCGGGCGAACTCGGCGACCGACCCGGCGCCGCTCGAGATGATCGAGACGGTCATCAACCTCAAGCCGGAATCCGAGTGGCGGCCGGGCATGACGCCCGAGAAGCTGATCGCCGAGCTCGACCGCCTGGTGCGGCTGCCGGGTGTCACGAACGCGTGGACCATGCCCATCAAGGCGCGGGTGGACATGCTGTCGACGGGCATCCGAACGCCCGTCGGCGTGAAGATCTTCGGTCCCACCCTCGACGGGATCAACCGGATCGGCGAGCAGGTCGAGCAGGCGCTGCAGCGGGTGCGCGGGACGCGCAACGTGTTCGCCGAGCGGGTCACCGGCGGCTACTACATCGACTTCACCGTCAAGCGCGACCAGATCGCGCGCTACGGCCTCACGGTGCAGGACGTCGAGATGGTGATCGAGTCGGCCATCGGCGGGGCGAACATCACCACGACCATCGAAGGCCGCGAGCGCTTCCCGGTGAACGTCCGCTACCAGCGCCATTACCGCGCCGACGTCAACGCGCTGCGCCGCACGCTCATCTCGACACCGAGCGGCGCGCAGATTCCCATCGAACAAGTCGCCGACATCACCCTGACCACCGGGCCGTCCGTCATCCGGACCGAGCAGGCGCAGTTGCTGGGGTACGTCTACGTCGACGTGGCGGACCGCGATATCGGGGGCTACGTCGAAGAAGCCAAGCGCGTCGTGGGCGACCTGGTCACGCTCCCCCCGGGGGTCTACCTGGAGTGGAGCGGCCAGTACGAATACATGATGCGCGCGAAGGAGCGGCTGAAGATCGTGATCCCCGTCACGCTCCTGATCGTGATCGTGCTCCTCTATTTCAACACCCGGCACCCGGTCAAGATCGCCATCGTCCTGCTGGCGGTGCCGTTCTCGCTCATCGGCGCGTTCTGGCTCATCTATCTGCTTGGGTACAACCTGAGCGTGGCCGTCTGGGTCGGGATCATCGCTTTGGCCGGCGTCGACGCCGAAACCGGCGTCGTCATGCTGCTCTACCTGGACCACGCCTACGAGAAGTTCCGGCGGGAAGGCCGGATGCGGACGCTGGCCGACCTCCAGGAGGCCGTCGAGGAAGGCGCGGTCAAGCGGATCCGGCCGAAGATGATGACCGTGATGGCCATCCTGGTGGGATTGCTCCCCATCATGTGGAGTCACGGCGCTGGCGCCGACGTGATGAAGCGCATCGCGGCGCCCATGGTGGGCGGCGTGGTGACGTCGTTCATCCTCGAGCTGCTCATCTACCCGGTGATCTTCACCGTCTGGAAGTGGCGGTGGGAAGTCAAGCCCGCGCTGGCGAGGGCGGCCAACCAGCGCAATCCGTGAGGTCGCGGGGCTTCCCAACGATGCCGCGCGGAGAACGTGACATGCTGCGACGCATCCTCATCGTCTCGACCATGGCGCTCGCCGCGACAGGGCCCTCGCTCGAAGCCGCGGGGCCGCCGTTCGAGTTTCCCGTCAAGAAAGACCGGCTCTTCGGCGCCAGTCGGGGCACGCTCGTCTTCGACCAGGCGGGCGTGGCCTACAAGACGACCACCCGCGCGGACGCGCGCACCTGGACCTACGAGCAGATCAAGCAGGTGCAGGTACGGTCGCCCCGGCGCATCCACCTGTTGACGTTCGAGGACCAGGGGTGGCTGAAGCTGGGGGCGGACCGCACCTTCGAGTTCGAGGTGACACAGGGCACGATCGGCGCGGACTTCGTGGCGTTCTTGCTCGAACGCATCGACCGGCCGGTCGTGACCGCCGTGATGCCGCCGCTCCCCGGCGACCCGGTGTTCCGCGTTCCCGTCAAGCACCAGCGGCACCGGCAGGGGAGCGACGGGACGCTCCTGCTCTATCCCGACCACCTCGTCTACCTGACGGAGCGCGAAGAAAACGCCAGATACTGGCGGCTCCGGGACCTCTTCAGCGTCCTGCAGCTCGACCGAGACCGCCTCGAAGTGCGGGCCTACGAGGGCGGAGGCGGCGAGACCAGGCCCTTCATCTTCGAGTTGAAGACCGACCTGCCGCGGGAGTTCTACGACGCGCTCTGGCAGCAGGTTAACCGCCCGACCAGCTCCGATCGAGCGTCCGCGGCCGGCAGCGGGACGGCCGCGAGCGTTCGGACGGAGGTGGCGCGATTCGGGCAGCACGATGCGCGCCCCACCCGGAGGTGAGATGGTGACGTCCGGGAACCCGTCAGCCGCGCCGCTCGCCATCATGAGCGGCATCGCCGGGACCCTCCTCGGCATCATCGTCGGGTATGTCGTGGCCACCGGCCCGCGCGGGGCCGCGGGAGCCGGCACGCTCGCTCCCGCAGCACCTCTGGCGCCGGTGTCTCCGCAGAGTTCCCTCGTCGACGAGCGGGAGCTCGACGCGTTCCGCCAGATCCTCGCGAGCGACCCGAAGAACGTGAGGGCCGCCATCGAGCTGGGCAACCGCCTGTACGACGCGGGGCGGTACGCCGAGGCCGTCCCGTACTACCAGCGGGCCCTGGAACTGGACCCGCGGAACATCAACGTCAGCACCGACCTCGGGACCGCCCTGTGGTACAGCGGGCGCCCGGACGAGGCGCTCGCGCAGTACGCGAAGTCGCTGGCTATCGATCCCGCACACCCCCAGACGCTGTTCAACATCGGGATCGTCCGGCTCGAGGGCAAGCAGGACGCCGCAGGCGCCATCGAGGCCTGGGAAAAACTGCTGGCGACGAACCCGGGTTATCCCGAAGCGGACAAGGTTCGGCGGCTGCTCGACCAGGCGCGGCAGCAAGCGGGTGGCGCCGCGGCCGCGCCCCCGGCACGGCGACCCGCAACGGCCGGACCGGTCAAGGGGAGGTGACCTGTACCCTTCGGCCCGATTCTTGAATCTCTGAAGGAGGGACACGAACGCGGAACGGCGAACGAGTGGAACCAGCCGTTCCTCGTTGTCCGCCGAAAGGAACACGTCATGTCTCCATTCGTTGCCTTCATGAACCGTCGCACCATCCTCATGTTCGGCCTGGCCGTCCTGTGGACGGTCGGGAACGCCGCGGCCCAGACGGCCCCGGCCGTGGACGGCCGAGATTCGTCCGTGGCGGTCGTCGGCGGCCTCGCCAGCGGAGGCAATCTGGGAAGCGGCGCGGCGCTCGGCGGCAGCTTCACGTTCGGCCTCACCGACCACCTGGCCATCGAGGGCACTGCCGCGTATCTCGACCGCGGCGCCGGCGCCCGGGGGCTGAGCCTCAACCTCGGGCTCCTCGTCAACCTGCTGCCATCCGACCGCCGCGCCGTGCCGTACCTGGCGCTGGGTGGCGGGGCCTACCGGGCGTCGTTCGACCTCGGCGCCGGGCGGTTTTTCGGCATGATGGGCTCGCAGTACCCCGCGGGCACGCAGATGGTTCCGCTGGAGGGCACACCGGGCTATGGGATGATGGGCGCCGGCTACTACGGGCCCGCGGAGTGGGCCGGACACATGTGGAACGTCAGCACCCAGGGGCCCTGGCCCGGGCCGACGTTCACTCCGGGCGAGATGCCGATGTTTTACGCCAGGCGCCTGGGCACCGTGACGGTTCCGCAAGGGGGGATGTGGGGCACGCGGGCGTTCACGGATCCCGCCTTGACCCTCGGCGGCGGCGTGCGGTTGGACCTGAGCCGGCATCTGTCGGTGCGGCCCGACGCCCGCGCCCTCGTGGTCGTGGCCGACGGCGAGACGTCTACCGTCGCGTTGTTCTCGTTCAACATCGGCTACCGGTTCTGAGCTGCCTGGGGTTGAGCCCGCAGGTTTTGCCAGGCGGTCACTGTCGCGGGATCGCAAGATCCGCCACGTTCGCAGCAGCAGGTCGCGGGCTTCTCCGCAGAGAGGCTCGCGACTCTGCGCGCGGAGCCGTGTGACGCTGCCCGTGTGAAGAACCTGGCACGCGACGTGCTCCTGCGCATGTCCCGGAATCGCCTCCGGGACCGGGACGCGCTTCTCCGTTCGGGACGGTCGCGGGTCGGGGTGTGCTTGTGTGAGCCGCTGAGACGACGCTAAGCTGGAGGCCGCCGGGGATGGCGACACTCGAGGAGCGGGTGGCGTATCTGGAGGGCAAGGTGGACGAGCACGGGCGGGCGCTGGAGGGCGTCCGGGAGGCGATCGTCCATCTCGAGCTCCGGATGGACGCGCGGTTCGAGGGAGTCGACCGGCGGTTCGAGGCGATCGACCGGCGCTTCGAGGCCATCGAGCGGCGCTT
>CAYZKQ010000157.1:0-7624 GCA_964478975.1 uncultured Vicinamibacterales bacterium
CGCGGAGCGCGGTCGGTTGCCGCGCTGTCGACCCTTCGGCTACACTGGCGCTGGTTTCTCGACCGGGAATCGCGTCCGATGCCCGACGCGCGGGTGGAGGTCACCGACGTGGTCGGCCGGCGGGTGGTGCCGATCGATCGCTTCCCGTTCACCATCGGCCGGCGCGAGACAAACGTCCTCCGGCTGATGGGCAGCGAGGTGTCGCGAGAGCACGCGGAAATCCGCGTCGAGGGCGGCGCCTTCACGCTGCGCGACTGCCAGTCGCGCTACGGCACGTTCGTCAACGACCGGCCGGTCGCCGAACACCGGCTGGCCCACGGCGACCGCATCCGTCTCGGCCGCGGTGGCGGCGCCGAGCTCGTCTTTCTGCTCGACGAGGCCGCCGGCGAGGCGGATCGCCTGACCACGACGGCCATCGGCGACCTGCGCCACGTGGCGGCGCTCCTCGACGGCCTGCGCGCCCTGGGCACCGGCCGGGTGCTCGACGACGTCCTCGCGCTCGTGCTGGATTCGGCCATCGAGGTCGGCGGCGCCGAGCGCGGATTCATCATGCTCGCGGGGCCATCCGGTGAGCTCGAATTCAAGCTCGCGCGGGCGCGCGGCCGCGTCACGCTCGCCGGGGCGGGCATCGCGACGAGCCGCAAGATCCCCGAGGACGTCTTCCGCACGGGCGAGAGCCGCGTGGTCGAAGACCTGTTCGACGGGAACCTGGTGCACGCCCACGCGGGTACGGTCCAGCTCGGCATCCGCCACGTCTTGTGCGTCCCGCTCCGCCTCGTGCGGTACGTCGATGGGCACGGTGCGACGCCCGCCGAAGATCGGCGCATCGGCGTCCTGTACCTCGACAGCCGGGAGCGGGGCAGCCTCGTGTCGACGGCGACCCGGTCGGCGCTCGAGACGCTGGCCACCGAAGCCGCCGTCGCCATCGAAAACGCCCGCCTCTACCGCGAGGCGCTGGAGAAAGCCCGCCTGGAGCAGGAGCTCCGCATCGCGGCGGACATCCAGCGGGCGCTGCTGCCCGCCGGGCGCCACGCCGGGGCCTGGTACCGGGCGGCGGCCGGCACGCGCCCGTGCCGGGCGATCGGAGGCGACTTCTACGACTACTTCGACCTGCCCGACGGGCGCCTGGGCTTTGCCCTCGGCGACGTGGCCGGCAAGGGTCCGGCCGCAGCCCTCCTGAGCGCCCTCGTCCAAGGCATCCTGGCGGCGCAGGTGGGCCCGCCGGTCGGGCCCGCCGCGACGCTCGCGCGCGTCAACGCCGCGCTCCTGCGCCGGGCGGTCCAGGCCCGGTACGTCACCCTGTTTTTCGGTGTTCTCGACCCGAACGGGCGGCTCGTCGCCTGCAATGCGGGCCACCACCCGCCGGTCGTGCTGGGGCGCGCGGGGGTTCGGCGGCTCGCGGCCGGCGGCCCGCCCCTGGGGTTGTTCGAAGCGCCCGCCTACGGCGACGAGACGACGGCGCTCGGGCCCGGTGACTGCGTCATCGTCTTCAGCGACGGGGTCACCGAGGCGCTCGACCGTGACGGCGCCGAGTTTGGCGAGGCGCGTCTCGTCGACGGCGCCCGCGCGCTGGCCGGCGCCCCGCCGGACGAGATCCTGGCCGACCTGTTCGCCCGCGTCGCGGCCCACGCCGCCGGCGCGCCGCAACACGACGACGTGACGGCCCTCGTGGTGCAGTACCACGGACGGTGAGCGACGCATGCTTTCTCACCCGCTCATCTACGACTGGAACCGAACGGCCGAGACGGTCCCGCGCCCCGTGATGCTCGACGACGAGACGCTGCGCGACGGCCTGCAGTCACCGTCTGTGCGCGCCCCGGCGATCGAGCAGAAGATCCGTCTGCTCCACCTCATGAACGACCTCGGCATCGACACGGCCGACATCGGCCTGCCTGGGGCCGGGCCGCAGGTGGTGGCCGACGTCGAGCGCCTCGCCCGCGAGATCGTGACGAGCCGACTGGCGATTCGCCCCAACTGCGCCGCGCGCACGCTGGAGGCCGACATCAAGCCGATCGTGGAGATTTCCCAGAAGGTGGGGGTGGCCATCGAGTGCTGCGCCTTCATCGGGTCGAGCCCCATCCGGCGGTATGCCGAGGGGTGGACCATCGACCAGTTGCTGCGCCGGACGGAGGAGGCGGTGTCGTTCGCCGTCCGGGAAGGCATCCCGGTCATGTACGTGACCGAAGACACGACGCGCGCCGACCCCGAGACCCTGCGCCTCCTCTACAGCACTGCCATCCGGGCGGGTGCTCGCCGCGTGTGCGTCGCCGATACGGTGGGGCACGCGACGCCGGCCGGCGCCGCGGCGGTCGTGCGGTTCATCCAGACCGTGATCGACGAGTGCGGCGGCGGTGTGGGCATCGACTGGCACGGACACCGCGACCGCGGTCTCGACGTCGTCAACGCCCTCGCCGCCCTGGAGGCCGGCGCGACACGCCTCCACGGCACGGCGCTCGGTATCGGCGAGCGTGTCGGGAACACCCCCATGGACCTGCTGCTCGTCAATCTGGTCCTCATGGGCCATCTGGCGCGCGACCTCTCGAAGCTCGGGGAGTACTGCGCGCTCGTGTCCGAGGCCTGCGGCGTCCCGATCCCGGCCAACTATCCGGTCGTCGGGCGCGACGCGTTCCGCACCGCGACGGGCGTGCACGCGGCCGCCGTCATCAAGGCCATCAAGAAGCAGGATGCGGCCCTGACGGACGCGGTGTATTCGTCGGTCCCCGCCCGCCTCGTCGGCCGCGAGCAGGAGATCGAGGTCGGTCCGATGTCGGGCCGCTCGAACGTCGTCTACTGGTTGGAAAAGCGGGGCTTGCCGGCCGACGACGAGATCGTCGACCGCATTTTCGCCAGGGCGAAACAGAGCGACCACGTCCTGACAGCCGATGAGATCTTCGAGCTCATCCGCAGCGCCCGCCTGGACCTTAGCAAGACGCGGGCGTAAGCCACGCGCCATCGCGTCCTGGCGAGGCCGGTTCCACCCGGACGACACCCACGCCGGCGGCGCGTGCGCTATACTCCGGGGTTGGGAAACGGGCCGGGTCACCTGGCGCCGCCAGCGTTCCAGACAAAGGCGCCCGCCTCCCCGCCGCAGCCCGCCGACGAGGAGCCGCCGCTTCATCCCGCCACGGCTCGTTTGGGCCGAGTAGGGACGCGTTGTTGAACGCAGAAGAGCTGTTTCGCGTCGTCGTCCTGAGCGCTTCCGGAGCGCTGCAGCGCGCCGTCGGTCGCGCGTTGGAACAGGCGGGGTTTGCCGTGACGGCGGCCGCTGGGCCGGAGGTGTTCGATCACCTCGACCCGCGACCGGCCGTTGTGGTCCTGGGACCGGACCCGGCCGGCGGCCGGCGGACCGAGTGGTGTCGGCGGCTCCGGGCGGACCCGCGGACGAGCGGGATCCCCCATGTGCATGTCGAGGGGCCCCGGCGCATCGGGCGGGTAGAGGCGCGCCCCGAAGACCGCGAGGGCGGCTGCGAGGTGGTGTCCCTCGACGCCGAGGGATTCCTTGCAGTCGTGCGGACGACGGCGCGCCTGGGGGCGCTTCGGTACCGGGCGCGTGACTTCGAACGCCGTGTCCGGGAGTTCGCCGACCGGGCCTCGGACATCTTCTACCGGTATTGCTTCTGGCCCGACCGGCGCTTCGAGTTCGTCAGCCGCGCGGCGACGGCGATCACCGGCTATACGCCCGAAGAGCACTACGCCGACCCCGAGCTCAGCTGGAAGATCGTCCACCCGGACGACCGCCCGATCCTCGATGCCATCGCGCGCGGGGAGGTGGCGCCGAACGAGACCCGGACGCTGCGGTGGATCCGCAAGGACGGCCGCGTGGTGTGGACCGAGCAGTGCAACGTGCCCGTCTTCGACGAGACGGGCCGCCTCGTGGCGATCGAAGGGGTGGCCCGCGAGGTCACGGCGCGGGTCGAGGCGGAACGGGCGCTGCGCGAGAGCGAAGAGAAGTTCCGCTTGCTGGCCGACAGCATGTCGATGGCGATCTTCATCTGCCAGGGCTCGAAGTTCCGCTACGTGAATCCGGCGTGCGAGCGGTTGAGCGGGTACACGGCCGCCGAGCTTCTCGAGATGGACTTCTGGGAGCTCGTGCACCCTGACTTCCGGGAGCTCGTCCGGACGCGGGGCTTCGCGCGGCAGGCGGGCGAGGCCGTGCCCAACCGGTACGAGTTCCAGATCGTGACGAAGGCGGGCGACGTACGGTGGGTCGATTTCACGGGCACGCTGATCGAATTCGAGGGCCGGCCGGCGGGGATGGGCACGGCGTACGACATCACCGAGGCGAAAGCGGCGGCCCCCCGCCAGGCGCGCGTCGAGGCGGAGCTCCGGCAGGCCCAGAAGATGGAAGCCATCGGGCGTCTGGCCGGGGGCATCGCGCACGACTTCAACAACATGCTGAGCGTCATCCTCGGCTACGTCGAGGTGGCCCAGGGCCGCCTCGCTCCCCAGGACCCGCTCGCCGAGGACCTCCGCGAGATCCGGAGGGCCGCCGAACGGTCGGCGGACCTGACGCGCCAGCTTCTGGCGTTCTCCCGGCGCCAGTTGAGCGAGCCGCGGACGATCGAGCTGAACGGGTTCATCCGCGACCAGGCCGCGATGCTCGGGCGCCTGATGGGCGAGGACATCGAGCTGCGCCTGGTGCTCGAGGACGCCCTGTGGCACGTGCGGATCGATCCGGCTCAGTTCACGCAGGTCCTGACGAACCTGGCGGCCAACGCCCGCGATGCGATCCGCGGGCACGGCACGGTCCTGATCGAGACGGCGAACGTGATGTTCGACGAAGCGTACCGGGAGCGCCGCCCGCATGTGGCCGCCGGGCCGTACGTCATGATCGCCGTCACGGACAACGGGGTCGGCATGGACTCCGAGACGCAGGCCAGCATCTTCGAACCGTTCTTCACCACGAAGCCGGGCGGCACGGGTCTCGGGTTGTCCACGGTCTACGGCATCGTGAAGCAGCACGGCGGCTTCGTCCACGTCTACAGCGAGCCGGGTCACGGGGCGACGTTCAAGATCTACCTGCCGCGCGCCGTCGGCGAGGCGCAGCCTCTGGCGGCCGAACCGCCCGGGTCCTTCCGCAGCCGCGGGGAAACCATCCTGGTGGTCGAGGACGAGCCCGCGGTGCTGAACCTCGCGAAGGTCATCCTCGAGCGCCACGGGTACCGCGTCCTGTCGGCCCGAACGCCGGGCGAAGCGTGCCTGCTCGTCGAGCACTACGCCGAGCCGATTCACCTCCTGATCACCGACGTCATCATGCCCGTGATGAACGGGCGGGAGTTGCAGGAACGCCTCCGGACCCTCAAGCCCGGGTTGCGCACGCTCTTCATGTCCGGCTACACCGCCAATGTGATCGCGCAGCGTGGGACCCTCAAGCCGGGCGTGGACTTCTTGCAGAAGCCGTTTTCGGCGCACGCGCTCGCCGAGGCCGTGCGCCGCGTCCTCGACCGGCCGGGCGACGCCTGAGGCGCCAGGCCGGCACGCCCGCGCCTCACCAGCCGCGCGCCGGGTTTCGCGACAGCTCGATGAGGTCTGCGTAGCTCCGCAACTCGCCCCGGGCGTAGGCGTCGAGCACGCGCGCGATGGGGCTCACGAGGGTCATCGAGCGATCCGACGGGCGCGCGGGGCGCCCGCGATACCCGAACGCGAAGTGGGCGCGCACGAAGAGGCTCGAGTCGTCGACGGGCAGCGCCGCGACGTTCTCGAGGAAGCTCCGCCACGCGCCGTTGCGGAAGAGGTACTGCTCGACGTTCGACGTGTAGAACACCCGCACGGTGGCCCCGTGCGCCCGTAGATAGCGCCCCACGGCCCGCAGGGCCCGATCGCCGGCGAAATCGCCCACGACCGGCACGATCCGGTTGCCGAGGTGCAGCTCGCGGAGCGTGCGGTAGCGCGATTCTGAGGCCAGGTAACTCTGCGGGGTGCCCCGCGCGTCGGTCGCCTGCGCGAGCTCCGCCAGCGTCGGGAAGCGCCGCCAGCCCGGTCCGCCGTAGCCCCCGTAGCCCGCGTACTGCGCCGGGTAGCCGTAGCTCAGCGAGGGCCCGGCGGCGTAGAAGGCGTCGTAGACATAGTCGATCGTGCGCAGGTCTTCTTCGGTCAAGGCGAACCCGTGGTGGTGGCGCAACCGATCGATCACCGCCCGCAGCGTGTCGCGCTTCAGGAGCGGATTCGGCGCGGCGCGGACGTAGGCGTCGAACAGGGCGCTCACGGGGGCGTCGGCGGGCAGCCCCGGGGGACGCGGCCGCGCGAAGAGCCGCGACAAGAACGCCGCGCGATCGGGCGACAGCTCGATGAGCGCTTTGTAGAGTAAGTGGAGCAGGAGATTCTGCCGCCGGATGTCGACGATGAACGCGAGCTTCGGCCGGAGGGCCACGATGTAGGTGAAGTTCTGTTCGGGCCCGACCCCGAGGTACACCCCGCCCGGCCCGAGCCGCGCCAGCTCGGGCACGACGTGCTGGAAGTTCGCCTCGTTCGAAACGAAGTTATCCGACCGGAAATAGCCGCCCTCTTCCGAACACTCGGTCACCAGCGCCCAGAACGCCCGGTCGGTCAGGCGATCGGGCAGCGTGTCCGGAGACGGGCGGGGCGGGCCGCTCGGCGCGACCAGGACGGCGCCGAGCACGGCCGCCAGGCCGATCCCCAGCGCGAGCCACGTGCGGATCCGCGTGGCGCCGGCGATGCCCATGACAGTCCATCCGCTTGACGCGACGGTGACGCGGAGCGGCCTCCGACCGGATGCGCCATCCTAGCACAACCGCGGCCGAACGATCGCCCGGACCCCCGTCACCGTGACCGCCCGCCGGCGAGGCGCGCCTCGATGGCGGGCAGCGCGTCGAGCACGACGTCGCCGACGACCTGCAGGCTGCGGGCGGAGGTGTGGTCGACCGTGTCGGCGCTCGTGTGCCATGGCGGATAGTCGAGGTCGATCAGGTCGACGGCCGGGACGCCCGCCCGCACGAAGGGCAGGTGGTCGTCTTCGATGAAGGTGGTGTCGTCGAGAAAGTGCTTCGCGTACCCGAGGCGCCGGGCCGACGCCCAGAGGAGATCGGTCAGCCAGGGCGTGGAATAGCCCTCGCGGCGCACGGCGAGGTCCCGGTCGCCGATCATGTCGACGAGGATCAGGGCCCTGAGGCTCGGCAGCGTGCCGTCGCGGCGCGCGCTCTCGACGTAGTGCCGGCTCCCGTAGGTGTGGTCCGTGCCGGCCCACTCGAGCACGGCCTCTTCCCCGTCGAAGAAGATCACCTCCATCGTGAACGGGTTCCGCCGCCGGCTCAGGACGCGGGCCATCTCGAGCACGAAGGCCGCGCTCGAGCCCCCGTCGTTGGCCCCCACGAAGGTGAACGTGTCGAAGCGCTTGGTGTCGTAGTGCCCCGCGATGGCGATCCGATCGGGGCGGCCGCCGGGGATCGTGCCGATCAGGTTGACCATGCGGAGGGGACCGATGGGGGTCTTGGCGTCGAACACCTGGCGCCGGTGGGCCACCCCGGCGGCGGTGAGCTCGGCTTCGAGGTAGCGCCGGGCCTCTTCAAGGGCCGCGGAGCCGGCCGGGCGCGGGCCCAGGCGGATGAGCCGCCGGAGATCCTCGAAGGCGCGCTGCCCGTCGAAGCCCGGCGCGGCCCCGGCGCAG
>CAYZKQ010000158.1:0-7620 GCA_964478975.1 uncultured Vicinamibacterales bacterium
GAGCTGGTCTTCCGGTGAGCGGCGGCGCCGGGCAATCCGGCGCCGAGCGCGGCGCGCAGGCAACGCTCCACAACGGGTAGCGAGAAGTCGGCTGGCGGCACCGACCGGTCCACGGGCCACGCGATTGTACCGTGGATCCGCCCGCCGCCCTGTGATAGAACCGAGAGCGATCGTGCGACGCCCAGGACGCAGCCTCCGCTCGTGGCTCCAGCGCCGTCCCGCCGTCCGGCCCGCCGGCGAGCGAGCCACCGAGGAGGACGTGTACTACGCGTATCGGCTCATCCTCGGACGCGAACCCGACCCCGACGGCCTCGCGCACTATCGCCGGCTGGTGGCCGACGGTCTCTCCCTCGACCGCCTCGTCCGCAGCTTCGTCAACTCCGACGAGTATCGGTTCCGCCAGGACGACGAGCGGCGCCCGACGCCCGTCGACCTCGGCGGGTACCAGGTGTGCGTGCAGAAACTCGACACCGACTTCGCGCAGGCGATCCTCGCCACGCACGACTACGAGCCGCACGTGCGGCGCGCGGTGCGCGCGCACCTCGCCCCGGGCGATATCTTCGTCGACATCGGCGCCAACGTCGGCGCGGTCGCGTTCCTCGCCGCCACGATCGTGGGACCTGCGGGTCGCGTCATCGCGGTCGAACCGAACCCCGACAACCTCCAGTTGCTCTACCGGGGCATCGTCCTCAACGGCTTCACGCAGGTCGAGGTGCTGCCCTACGCCGCTTCGGACCGCCGTGCGGTCTTCGCGCTGACCGGGGGTACCTCGAACACGCACGTGGTCGCGGCGCGCGCCGCAGAGGCGCCGGGCTACTTCGTTCAGTCCGTGCGCCTCGACGACGCCCTGGCCCATCTGCCTCGGGTCGACTTCGTCAAGATGGACATCGAGGGCCACGAGCCGCAGGCCCTCGACGGGTTCCGGCAGATCGTGGCGCGCGATCGGCCGACGCTGCTCGTCGAGTTCAACCCCCGGTGTCTTGTGGACTTGCAGCAGCAGGACCCCGTGGCCTATCTCGAGCGCCTCTTCGCCCTCTACCCGCGCGTGCGGGCCATCAGCCACTGGGGCGACGACCGCGAATTCGACCGGGCGAGCGACGTCATGGCGTACTGGGAGGCGCGCAACCGCGAGGTCACGGCGGCGGGGCTCCTGCCCGACCGCCTGCTCCACTTCGACCTCGTCGTCCCGCGGGTCCCCCCTTACCGGCCCACGCGGTAAGCCGCGGTCGCCACGATTCGCCTGTGCGGCTCCCAGCCTCCTAGTCGGCCCGGAACTCCCCGCCGCGTCGCCGAGCCGCCTCCGACCCCCTTTCGAGGCCCGCGCGTGCCGGCGGCCTAGCGCCGGTTCCAGCCGTTCACCGGGCCCGGATGGAAGAACCGCTCGGGCACCATCACGCCGTCCCGCTTGAAGACGACGCCGTTTTTCATCACGAAGCGCACGTCCCGGACCGCGTCGATATCGGCCAGCGGGTCGCCGGCCACGGCGATCAGGTCGGCGTAGAAGCCCGGCTCGATCGGTCCCCGCTCGTGGATGACGTCGGCGGCCTTGTAGCCGTTGATCGTCATGGCCTTGAGGATCGCCGGCGCCGGAATGTTCGCGGCCTTCCAGGTCAGGAGGAAATTGATCGTGATCTCGCCGCGCGTCATCCAGTCGCCGTTCGCCTTCCGCATCCGGTCGTTCCAGTAGTCCATGTCGGTCGAGAACGTGAGGGGCACGCCGGCGTCGTAGGCGCTCCGCAACTGGGCGACGGTCGCCTTGAACGCTTCCGGCGTGCCGCGGTACGGGGTGTAGGGGGTGTCCGTTCCCGCGAGGAAAATCCCTTTCGCCGCCATCTGCCGGTGATGCTCCGGCGTGAGGGCGCGGCCGTGGCTGATGATGTAAATGCCCGCGTCGATCGCCCGCTGGGCGCCCTCGGGAGTCTGGACGTGGCCGTCCACCTTGCAACCGCCCTTCGCCGCTTCGCGGATGACGAGTTTGATGTCGTCCACCGAGTATCCCCAGGGCTTGCAGTCGACGCAGATCTTGATCGTCTTCGCCCCGAAGAGCATGTTCTGCCGCACCGCCTTCACGATCTCGTCCGGCGTGTCGGCGTCGATGTACTCGGGGAACATGATCCGGTGGTCGTGATACATCTCCGGAGTCGGCCAGAACTGTCCCCCCGTGCTCCCGATCATCGGTCCCGAGGGAATGATCGTCGGCCCGGGCAGCCAGCCCTGCTCGATCGCCATGCGCAGCGCCACGTCCACGTAGAGCGCGTTGTTCCCCACGTCCCGGACCACCGTGAATCCGGAATTGAGCATCTGGATGCCGTTCGACGCCGCCTGAATCGCCCGGAGCGGCGAGCCTTCGAGAATGTAGGTGAGGTAGTAAATGTTGTGCTCGGGCACTTCTTTGTACGTGATGCCGAGATGGGTATGGGCGTCGACCAGCCCCGGCAGCACGGTCAGGCCCGAGAGGTCGATCACCGCGGCGCCCGGCGGAATCGCGACCGACGGGCCGACCTCGCGGATGCGGTCGCCCTCCACCAGAATGATCTGATTCGCCAGCGCCGTCCCGGTCTCCGGATCCACCAGTCGGCCGGCGCGGATCGCCGTGACGGGCGCGCCCGACTGCGGCGCCGGCGCCTGGGCGGTCAGGCTTGTGCCCAGGAGAACCAGCCCGCATCCCCACACCACCACGTGTCTGCGCATGGGCATTCCCTCCCTCATCATCTGCCTGCATCGCCGTGCAGGCACCGGGAGTCTGGCACAATCGGGGCGCGAGGCCAAGCGCGCCCCCGGCGCGCCCGCCCCGCGCGCCCGCCTGCGGAGTGGCGCCCCAGCCCCCACCCGTGCTAACTGATCCGCGGGCCGGGCGCCCGGCGTCCCGGTGCTCGCCACGGCGCACCCCCCTGGTCTCGCGATGCTGGACGCCGACACCGTCGAGCTCTGGTATGCCCTGACGCCGCCGCTCGAGCTCCCTGCCGTGCAGGCGCGCCTGCGCGCGCGCCTGACCGAGGAGGACCTCGCCCGCCTCGCGCGGACCGCCCCAGGCCGCTTCCGAGCGCTTCGTACGATCGCCTGGGTTCTGGCCCGCACCGTCCTCGCTCGTCACGGCGGTTGGCCGCCGGAGGCCTGGCGGTTCCGCGAGGGCCCGCGCGGCAAGCCGGAGATCGCGGGACCAGGGGGCGCGCCGGCGCTGCACTTCAACCTCTCGCATACCACCGGACTCGTGGCGTGCGCCGTCGCCGGCGACGAGGTCGGCGCCGACGTCGAGTGGGTGGGACGCCGGACCGACCCCGCGCGACTCGCGCGGCGGTTTTTCGCGCCGGCGGAAGCCGAGGCGATCGAGAGCCCGGCGGACGAAGATCGGCGGCGCCGGAGGTTCTTCGAGCTCTGGACGCTCAAGGAGGCCTATCTCAAGGCGCGCGGCGAGGGCCTGACTCGACGGCTCGACGGCGTCACCTTCGATGTTCAGGCCGGGGCCGCCCCCCTCGCCGCCTTCGCCCCCCCGTCGGCCGACGACCCAGCGGCGTGGCAGTTCTTTCTGGTGCGCCCGACACCAGACCACGTCGCGGCCGTCGCGCTCCGGCGCCCGCGGGTGCGGCCGGCGCGCCTCGTTGTGCGCCAGGCGATTCCCGACGTGCACCTGCTCGGGACGCCCTGATGGCATCCGGTCCCGCCTGCAGCCGGAGTTTGCTACCATGGGCATCCGCGCGCGCCGCGCGGGGGGCGCGCGGATGCCGAAAACCGCGTACTCCGGAGACCGGCCTGCATCAACTCGAGCGAGGAGGGGTCATGACGCGCAGAGCCTGGAGCTGGGCCGTCGGTCCGGCGCTGGTCGTGACGACCGGGTTCATCGCCTTCGGCGCCGAGGAGCGCCTCGATCACGCGATGAACGCGCGCATCCGCCAGGAGGGCCGCGAGCGCTCCCAGATCATGCGGACCCTGCACTACCTGACCGACGTGTACGGCCCGCGCCTGACCGGGTCGCCGAACTTCGAGGCGGCAGCCCGGTGGGCGAGGCAGCAACTGGAGGCCTGGGGCCTCCAGAACGCGCACCTGGAGCCGTGGGACTTCGGGCGGCCGGGCTGGCTCAACGAGCGCGTGTCGGCGTTCGTGGTCGCCCCGGTGAAGGACACGCTCGTGGTGGAGGTCCTGGCCTGGACGCCGTCGACCGACGGGACCGTCCGGGCTCCGATTGTCCGGCTGGTGCCGCCGGAGGGCCCGCCGGCCCCGCCCCCGGCGCCCGCCGCGACCCCCTTTGGTCCTCCTCCCGCCGTCGCCGGCCCGCCGCCGCCGCAGGGTCCCACGCCCGAAGAGCTCGAAGCGTATCTGGCATCAATGGGAGACCAGGTCGCTGGCAAGATTGTGCTCGTCGGGCGGCCGGCGGTCATTCCGGTCGACTTCAACCCGCCCGCCAAGCGGCGGGACTACGACCAGGCGCGGCAGCAGTACGACCCGGCGCGGGTCTCGCCGGCCGGGCCGCCGCGGGCGCCGGAGGAGCCGCCGGCGCGCCCGGAAGGCCCGCGGCGCCTCTCGGCCAGCGACGTGAGCGCCCGGATCGACGAATTGCTCGTGGCCCGCGGCGCCCGCGTGCGGGTCAACGATGCGGGCCGGCCCCACGGCCAGATTCGCGCGTTCCAGAACCGCACCTACGACCCAAGCAAGGCCGTCCCCACGATCATCCTCCGCAACGAGGATTACGGGCGCTTGTGGCGTCTGGCCGAGAGCGGCCACACCGTCGAACTGGAGGTTACGGTCGTGAACCGGCTCTATCCGGAAGGCCGCACCTCGTACAACGTCATCGCGGAGATTCCCGGGACGGACAAAGCGGCGGAGGTCGTGATGCTCGGCGGCCACCTCGATTCGTGGCACGCGGCGACCGGGGCGACCGACAACGCCATCGGATGCGCCATCATGATGGAGGCCGCCCGCATCCTCGCGGCGCTGAACGTGAAGCCCCGGCGGACGATCCGCGTGGCGCTCTGGGGCGGCGAGGAGCAGGGGCTGCTCGGCTCGCAGGCGTATGTGCGGGAGCACTTCGGGACGTTCGAGGATCCGAAGCCGGAGTTTTTCACCTTCAACGGCTACTTCAACGTGGATTCGGGGACGGGCCGCATCCGGGGCGCGACGATTTTCGGGCCGCCCGAGGCCGCGGCGGTGCTGCGCGAGATCTTCGCGCCGTTCGAGGACTTCGGCCTCGTGGGCGCCGTCTCGACGGCCAGCCGCCGGACCGGCGGGACCGACTCGACGTCGTTCAACGCCGCGGGCTTGCCGGGCATCGGCCTGGGTCAGGATCCCATCGAGTACACCTCGCACACCTGGCACACGAACCTCGACACCTACGAGCGGATCGTGGAAGAGGACGCGAAGAAGTCGGCGATCGCGATCGCGTCGGCCGTCTACCACGTCGCGATGCGCGACGAGATGCTGCCGCGCTTCAGCAAGGCGCAGATGCCGCCGCCGCCCCGGCGCGTCACGCCGTGACCGCGGCACCGGCCTCGTCAGATCGGCGAGCGCGACCGCTGGAACGCCGGCGCGCGGCGGCCAGGGCGCCGCGCGTCACCAGAGCCGCTGCGCGAGCGCCGGCTGCCGGAAGACGACCGCTTTGACCTGCGCGATCCACTCGTCCCGCGGCCCCGACAGCCGCTCGTGCGGCAGCCGTTTCTCGGCGAGCAGGCGGTCGACCAGCTCGTCGATGGCGCGCACGAAGAACTGGTCGGTATCGCGCACGCCGTCGGCCGGCGCGTCGCCGGTGAGCGGCACCTTGAAGAGCAGGTCGTAGGTGCGCATCCAGTAGTCGACGAAGCGCTCGATCGGCCGCTGCCGCCCGCACGCCAGCACCATGTAGGCGTAGTTGTCCAGGGCGCTGCGGTCGCAGATCACGACCGCGCTGCGGCTGGCCGACCGGATCTCCTCGGCCACCTGCGTCATGAGGATCCAGGTCTGGGCTTCCAGGGAAGTGTCGCGGTTGATGGGCAGCGGCGACATCCGCGCCACTTCCTTGACGAGATCGGCGTCCTGGCCGCGGCGTTTGAGCGCCGCGGCCAGGTCGTAGCACAGCGTCGTCTTGCCCACGCCGTGCGTGCCGATGAAGGCGATCTTCATCCCTACCGGCCGCCCGCCTCCGTCGTGCTGGCCGCCGCCGCCCCGGCCGAGGCGCCCCAGTAGATGCCGTTGAAGACGAACTTGTAGGTGCCGTGCGGCTGCGAGCGGAACAGCACTTCCGGCCCGAGCAGATAGAGCTTGCCCTTGCCCACCGTCGCGTCCACGACCGCGACGCCGCCCTCGAGATAGTGCTGCCCCCAGGCCCACCCGCTGCGCAGCGGTTCGCGCGACCCGAACCAGGCCACCGGCCGCACGCCCTTGAGCCCCGCATCGGGCGCGAGCCGGAAGACCGGGCTGTTGTCGAAGAACACGTCCGCGACCGCCTCCATCCCGTGCGCGAGCGGATGCGTGTTGTCCACATCGACCTGCAGCACCGACCCGGGGATGTAGTACTTCTCGCCCGACAGCGGCACCTGCGTCCCGTCGGGCCGCACCTCGACCAGATGGTTCGACACCGGCAGGCCGAGGTGGTAGGCCAGATTCGTCGAGCTGCCGATCGTGATGATCGTCCCGCCCTGCTCCAGGAATTCCTTCAGCTTCGGGATGGTCGCCTCGCGCGTGATGCTCCCCACCATGTGCTGGAACTCCTGGGGCACGTTCTGGGGCGCACCGGCCGCGAACTCGCCGCCGCCCCCGAACCCGCCGCCCCGGCCGCCGCCGCCGGCCGCCGGGATCGCGCCGTCCACGAACACGAGCACGTCGTACTTGCTCCGCAGGTTGCCCGCGTCGAGCTCCTTTGGATACACGACGGTGAACGGGAACTCGAACTGCTCGAAGATCCAGCGCGTCCAGCCCGACGGCATCGAGCCGCCGTAGCGGTCCCAGAGGCCGATCCGCACCTTGCGGAGCTTCACCGCGTCAGGGCCCGGCTTCGCCGTCGTGGCCTCGAAGGTCAAGCCCACCGCTTTGGCCAGGCTCTCGAGCTTCGCTCGGGTCGTCGGCTTCGCCGCGACGAAGAAGGTTCCGGCGGTCGCCGGGTCGCCGCCGGTCGGCCGGCGCAGCCAGTAGACGTCCTCGTCTCCGGCGAGCAGCCGGTTCACCGCCAGGAACGCGTCGTTGACGCGGTGGCTCAGCAAATAGCCTGTCGCGTTCGGCGCGTCGGTCACGCGCCCCGGCGGCGGCGCCGCGAAGCCGGTGATCTTCTCGAACGGTCCGTCGAAGCCATCGAGAATCCGGTCGAACTTCACCCCCATCTGGTACGCCAGGGTCCAGCCCGCGTTGTCATAGGGCGGGATGGGGGGCCCACCCGGGTACTGGAAATCGTTCGGGTGGTCCTGGGGTTCGAACATGTCGAGGATGTGCGGCCGGAACGCCTGCGCCGTTTTGACGATGTAGGAGCCGGCCGGATAAGTCTTGCCGGCCACCGTGAAGGGCGCGGTCGCCCGGTGGACCGTGATCCCCGTCTTGATGAGGGCGTTGACGAACTTCGTGGCCGTCAGAAAGTCCGGCTGATCCGACGGGATGATGTAGCCCCGCGGATCGCGCCACTCCGGGCGCCGCAGTGCCTCCCAGTACTTCATCGCCGCGGGC